>JAPLNJ010000957.1 GCA_026692885.1 Planctomycetota bacterium
ACGTTGCGAACTGCTGTCATTGCTGGCAACGAGGCGGGGGGCTGGTGGCTGAGCCTAAGCGAAGCCCCAGTCCACTGTCGCTGGGGCTTCGCTTAGGCTCAGCCACCAGCCACCCGCATCGTTGCCAGCAATGACAGCAGTTCGCAACGTTGCGATCAAGGTCCATGTTGTGTAGGTCAGGCTTTCCAGCCTGACGTTAGGCTGGAAAGCCTGGCCTACTTGGTCGCAGCCCACGTTAGGAGTTCTAGGCATGTTGAAAGGTATCCCTGCGGCGATTTCTCCCGATCTGATGTTCACGCTGATGAACATGGGACACGGGGACGAGATCGTGTTGGCCGATGGTAATTTCCCCGCCGATTCCCACGCGCAACGGCTGGTGCGGGCGGACGGGCTGAGTGTTCCGGATGTGCTGGCAGCGATTTTGCAGTTCTTCCCCCTGGATCGCTACGTTGACGCTGCTGCGTTCGTGATGCAGCCGGTCGCAGGCGATCCGCCCCTGCCGCCGATCTGGAAACGTTTCGGCGAACTGCTGGACGCTAGTGAGGGTCAGCGGGTGGAGTTAAAGGAGATCGAGCGTTTCGCCTTTTACGAGCGGGCGAAACAAGCCTACGCCGTCGTGGCGACCAGCGAAACGGCGCTGTACGCCAACCTGATCCTGAAGAAGGGCGTGGTCGTCCAGTAGGGTGGGCTGTGCCCACCAGTCCTCTGTGCTGGCCGCGTTTATTGAGTCCTGCGCAGCCCTTGAGTCCTAGGTTGCCAAGGGCATGGGAGGGCGAGGCCCCTGCATGGGAGGGCGAGGCTCCTGCATGGGAGGGCGAGGTTCCTGCCGAGCCGGAGCGGGCCGTCAGGGACGGCCCACGGCTCCGCGGGAGCGTCGTCCTCCCAATCCACATGCTCTCGTTTTCCATTGGCAACCTTAGGACTCAATAAGATTCCCCATGTCACAAACGCTGACGCCGGAACCCGCATCTGACGCCGTTGTGGACACCTGCTGGCAGTCACTGGCCACGCGTGTGCTGGAGGGCCAGCGGCTGACCGAAGCGGAAGGGTTGGGCATCCTGCGATCCTCCGACGACGAGTTACTGGAGCTGCTCGGCGCCGCCTTTCGCATCCGGCGGCGATATTTCGGCAAGACGGTCCAGTTGCACTTCCTGATCAATGCCAAGAGCGGGTTGTGCCCCGAGGATTGCTCGTACTGCTCGCAGTCCAAAGCCTCGGAAGCGGTGATCCCCCGCTACACCATCCTGGATCGCGACCAGTTGTTGGAAGGTGCCCGGCTGGCGTCCGAGCAGCAGGCGAAAACGTATTGCATCGTGATCTCCGCGCGCAGACCAAACGAGCGGGAACTGCAAGCGATCGAGGAGATCGTTCGCGACATCAAGTCGCGCTACGACTTGAAGATCTGCACGTCGCTGGGCCTGGTCACTCAGGAGCAAGCGGTTCGGTTGAAAGCCTGCGGGGTGGACCGCGTCAATCACAATCTCAACACCAGCCGCCAATACTACGACCAGATCTGCACGACGCACACCTTCCAGGACCGCCTGGACACGCTCCGGGCCGTGCGGACAGCCGGCCTGGAAATCTGTTCCGGCGGCATTGTCGGTATGGGCGAACAGGACTTGGACGTGGTGCGGATGGCGTTCGAACTGCGAGAGATCGGTGTCGAGTCGATTCCGGTCAATTTTCTAATTCCGATCGACGGCACGCCGCACGCCGACACCTGCCGCCTGAATCCGCGGTACTGCCTGAAGGTGCTGGCCTTGTTTCGGTTCGCCAATCCCGATCGCGAGCTCCGCATCGCAGCCGGCCGTGAATTGCATCTCGGCAGCCTGCAAGCGTTGGGGCTGTACGCGGCCAACTCGATCTTCGTCGGCGACTACCTCACGACCCAAGGCCAGCCGCCGGAGGCCGATTACCGGATGATCGAGGACCTGGGCTTCGCGGTCACGCGGACCCAGGAACTCGTCCTGCACGGCGGCCGGACAGCCGCGACTCACACCTTGCCGTAGGCCACTTCATACGCCGAGATCTTGTCAACGTGTTGCAGGGTCAGGCCGATGTCGTCCAGACCGTTCAGCAGACAATGACGGCGGAAGTCGTCGACCTCAAACCGCAGCACGAGCCCGTTGTCGTCACCGACCGTGCACTTGGTCAAATCGACGGTCAGCTGGTAACCGGGATGCTGCTGGAAGTTCTGAAACAGCGTCTCGATCGTTGGTTCATCGAGTCGGATGGGCAGCACGCCGTTCTTGAAGCAGTTGTTGTAGAAGATGTCCGCAAAGCTGGGTGCCAGGACGACCCGGAATCCGTAGTTCTCCAAGGCCCAGACCGCATGCTCGCGGCTGGAACCGCAACCGAAATTGCGGCGGGCGACCAGGATCGAGGCACCACGAACCGCCGTCCGGTTCAATTCGAAGTCGGGATTCTCCGAACCGTCTTCGCGGTATCGCCAATCGAAGAACAGCAGCGTTTCGTACCCGCTACGTTCGATCCGTTTGAGGAACTGCTTGGGAATGATCTGGTCGGTATCGACGTCCGCTCGGTCCATGACCGCGACCAAGCCGGAATGGATGGTGAATGGTTGCATCTGGCTTTCCCCTGTCAATTTGGCATCTAGCTCTTGTAGTCCCACTGGCGGATATCGACGAAATGTCCGCGGATTGCCGCGGCTGCGGCCATGGCGGGCGACACTAGGTGCGTGCGTCCACCCTTGCCCTGACGGCCCTCGAAATTACGATTGCTGGTCGCCGCGCACCGCTCGCCAGGGGCCAGTTTGTCGGGGTTCATCGCCAAGCACATGCTGCACCCGGCTTCGCGCCACTCGAGACCGGATTCCTGAAAGATGCGGTGTAACCCCTCGGCCTCCGCCTGGATTTTCACTTGGCCGCTGCCCGGCACGACCAGCGTGCGGACGCCCTTGGCGACGCGGTGGCCTTTGACCACCGCCGCCGCGGCCCGCAGATCTTCGATCCGACCGTTGGTGCACGAACCGATGAAGACGCAGTCCACCTGGACCTCGGTCAACGGCGTCCCCGCCTGCAAGCCCATGTACTCCAACGCCCGTTCGGCAGTTTTGCGGACCGTCTCGTCCATGCAGTCCGCGGGATTGGGCACATTGTCGGTGACCGCCGCGACCTGACCGGGTGTGGTGCCCCAGGTCACTTGCGGCGAGATGTTTGCGGCGTCGAACGTCCGAGTCTTGTCGTAGACGGCTGCTGCGTCCGACGGCAGCGTCTGCCAACGCTCCACGGCAGCCGCGTAGTCGACCGGGGCGAACTCCCGCCCGCGCAGGTAATCGAACGTGGTCTGATCCGGGGCGATCAGCCCGGCCCGTGCACCGGCTTCGATGGTCATGTTGCAGACCGTCATACGCTCCTCCATGCTCAATGCTCGGATGGCGCTGCCGGTGTACTCCAACACGTAACCGGCTCCGCCGGACGTCGTGAGCTGGCCGATCAGGTACAGGATCAGGTCTTTGGCGGTGACACCGGGGGCCAGCCGACCGTCGACCCGCAGTTCGAACGTCTGGGGCCTGTACTGCAGCAGTGTTTGAGTCGCCAACACATGCTCCACTTCGCTGGTGCCGATGCCGAAAGCCAGCGCCCCAAAGGCTCCGTGCGTGGCCGTGTGGCTGTCGCCACAGACGATCGTCAGACCCGGCTGGGTCAGCCCCAACTCGGGACCGATCACGTGGACAATCCCCTGTTTGGGGTCGTGGATGTCATACAGGTGAATCCCGAACTCAGCGCAGTTCTGTCGCAAAGCCTCGATCTGTTGCAGCGCAATCGGGTCGGTGATCGGCAACGAGCGGGCGGTCGTGGGCACATTGTGGTCCGCCGTGGCCATGTTGCGACCCGGCCGGCGCACCTTGCGGCCCGTCAGTCGCAAGCCTTCGAAGGCTTGGGCGCTGGTGACCTCGTGGACCAGTTGCAGGTCGATGTACAGGATCGTTTGCTGATTGGGTTCGGCGTGGACGATGTGGTCGTCCCAGATCTTTTCGAACAGTGTGCGGGGTTGAGCGTTGGGCGTCATGGTTCTGTCGGCTAGGGGTTTCAAGTTGGTTGTCGTCGGCCGGGATTAACGTGTGTGGCCGAGGCGTTCCGCTGAATATAGCGGATGCGAGTGAAATTGGGGAGCGGGGCGTGGAATCGTTCGAGGTGATTCGCCAGAACCAGCAGGCGGTGAACACCAAACTGTAGGGATCGTTGGCACCCATTCAGGAGAATTCGGGCAGATCCACGGGCAGGCCGACTCGCATGAAGAACCTGGTATACAGGGATACGATTCAGGCATCCGGCAATTCCTCCGGCAGGATTACGCTGGGTGCAATTGAGCCGCCATCGACGGCGTGGCCCCGAATCGATTCCCACTGAAAGGGCATGCGGAACACCGCCTCCTGCTCGACGTCGAGCCAGTTCGGCGGGCACGAATCAGCGGACTCCTTGGTCGGTCCTCGGTCCGCAGCGGGCGCGAGCGTCACGAGAACCTCTTGGCCCTCCAGGTCAGCAAGCGATTCGCAAAAACGGAGTTGGCCGTGGGTGACTAGCGCTGGGAAAGCTTTGACTGACATCGTGGTGCTCCAACCGTGGAAGTTCAAGACTAGCATTTTACGCGACCCGCCGATCTCCGGCGATAGGTCTTGTCGAACCTCGGCGCGACTGAACGGTTGGCGCAGACAGCGAACGCCGCGAGTCCGTCACGAACGCGGGGGCGTTCGGCCGGATCGCGAGGCCTTCGAGCACATTGCCTGGCCTGGCTATCAGGCCGCCTTCGAAAACCTGCCCGCCTGGGCGCAGCAGGCTGCGCATAGATCGTACGCAGCTGAGCTATTGCTACGGCGAAGCGGGCGGGATAGATTCACTTGAGCAGAGACCACTTCCAGGAGTCTTTTCCATGCCCCGACGAACGCCTCTCTTAGTGTGTCACACCACCGCCGTACGCCGGTGGCAAACTGCGGGGTGGCTACTCGCTCTGTGGACCAGCACCTGGTCTGTTTCGGCACAGCAGCCGGGCGATACTGGCCGGAAGACCATCGTCCGGGGTAGCCCGGTGGTGGCCAAGCAGGCTCTAGTCATCGGCAACAGCGGTTACCCGGACGCCCCGTTGCGGTGTCCGGGCAACGATGCGGCCGACGTGGGCACCGCCTTGCAGGGACTGGGCTTCAAGGTGACGCAGAAGACAAATCTGAAACATGCGGAGCTGGAAGCCGCCATCCGGACCTTCGGCAGTCAGGTGCGGAAGGGCGACGTGGCCGTGTTTTACTTCAGCGGCCATGGGACGCAAGTGCAGGGCGTGAACTACCTGATCCCCATCCAGATGGACGCCCAGTCGGAAGACGAGATCAAGTACAAGGCCGTGCCCGCCGACATGGTCTTGGACAAATTGGAGCGTGCCGGCAGCAGCGTGAACATCGTGATCCTGGACGCCTGCCGTAACAACCCGTTCAAGCGGTACCGGTCGCTGATGCAAGGACTAGCCACTATGTCGGCGCCGCAGGGCACGCTGTTGGCCTACGCGACCGCGCCGGGCAGCGTGGCGTTGGATGGGGATGGCGACGCGCGCAACAGCCCCTACACCAAGCACTTGGTGCAGAGTCTCAAGGAACCCGGCCTGGATGTGGAACGCGTATTCAAGCGGGTGCGCGTGAACGTCTTGGACGAAACCAAGAATCGGCAGGTTCCGTGGGAGTCGTCGTCGCTGGTGGGCGAGTTCTTCTTCGTTCCTGCCCTGGCGGTAAGCACTCAACCCAAGTCACTCACGGCCGAGGTCACGGTGCGCGAGGTGGACGAACGCGGCCCGCTGGTATCCGGCGCGAAGGTTTCACTATGGTGGCGTTTTTCGGATGCCGGGTCGTCACGGGTCTTGGCGGAAGGGTCTACCGACAACAGCGGGATCGTTCGCTTGGTCGTCAGGCTGACGCCGGAGCAGCAGGCCCGAGGCGAGTTTGCGGCCCAGGCGTTGCGCGGGGCGACGAGAAAGTCGTTGCCTCTAACCTCGTTCCCTGCCACGACCCGCTTCAGTATGTACCTCCCGCGGCTTCCGTCGTCGCCGACAGCGCATGCCGCGCCGGTGGCAGGTTCCGTGATCGAAAACTCGCTCGGCATGAAGCTGGTGTTGATTCCGGCCGGCGCGTTCCTGATGGGTTCGCCGGACTCGGACCGCGAACCCACCAGCGGCGATCACCAAACCGTTCTATCTGGGCGTGTACGAGGTGACGCAGGCCCAATACCAGAAGGTCGTGGATACCAATCCGAGTGACTTCAAGGGCGAATCCCTGCCGGTCGAGGAAGTCTCGTGGGAAGACGCGGTGGCGTTCTGCAAACGGCTATCGGATGTGGCTGAAGAGCGTGCGGCGGGGCGCACCTATCGTTTGCCGACAGAGGCCGAGTGGGAGTACGCTTGCCGGGCCGGCAGCACTAGCGAGTTTTCGTTCGGCGATTCCGAGGCGGAATTAGAGAAGTACGCCTGGTACGACAAGAACTCGGGCAACACGACGCATCCGGTGGGCGCGAAGCAGGCCAACGCCTGGGGGCTGTACGATATGCACGGCAACGTGGCCGAGTGGTGTGCGGACGGGTACGGTCCTTTTGCGGCGTGGCAGGTGATTGATCCGTCGGGGCCCGGCTTGGCCACGAACCGGGTGCTGCGTGGCGGGAGCTGGTACAACTACGGCAGGTGCTGCCGGTCGGCGTACCGCTTCAGGGCCGTCCTGGGCGGGCGGAACGTGCTCAACGGGTTCCGCGTGGCCGGAGTCCGGTCGGGTTCCTAGGCTGAGCCCGGCAGGCAAGAGCGAGCGGAGCCTGGAGCGGAGGCCGAAGGGGTTCGCCCGCAGCGGAGCGGAGTCGAACCCCACTGCGGTGCACATCTTCATAGGGGCCGAAGGCCGGTATTTTACAAGCACGACGCGCAAGCGAGTGGGTCTAGATTTCACTTGCCAGTCCACCGCGGACCCACTCGCTTGCGCGTCGTGCTTGTATTTCCAGCCTTTGGCTGGCTGCAAAGATGTGCACAGCAGTGGGAGTCGACCCCCTTCGAGCCGCAGCGACAGGCGTAGCGCGCGGCCGTAGCATGGCTCTCCAGAGCCGTGCAGTTCGACTTCGACGAGGGCAATCGCTCACGATGTCTGCCTGGCTCGACGCGGCAGGGCGTGGCAGAGCGTATCCCGCACGGCTCTGGAGAGCCATGCTACGAGGGCGCGGGTCGCGGGGCAAAAGCGTCCAGCCGCCGCTACGCAACGCCCACGAAATAACTTCCCCGTTTGTTCTGGGGTGTCGCGAATACCGGCCGCAACTGGTGAATGCCCCCGGCTTGCCCCTCGTCGTTATACACAACTCTTCCGCCCCAAAGGGGCATTAACAAATCAGCCCAGGGCAAAGCGTCGCGGCGACAGCCGCAGAGCGACGCCCTGGGTACGGTATCGATTCATTCCGGTAGCCCTGAAAGGGCGAAACAAATCGGTTCCTCTCACGCGTATCGTTCGTCAGATGGGCCAAGGCTTGTTTCGCCCCTTCAGGGCT
>JAPLNJ010000958.1 GCA_026692885.1 Planctomycetota bacterium
GGCAAGGGCGGAACGGGGGCAGTTTTTTGGGGTTCCGCATAGTTTTCAAACCTGCTTCCACCGACGCGGGGTCGGTGGGGCAGTCGTCGGAACCGAAATTCGCAACTTCAAAGACCCCTGTCCCGGGTACGACGAACCCGAATGGGGCGAATGATTCGTGTCGGGTGGGCCAGACCGGACCAAAGCTCTTCACGCAAAATAGCCGAACGGCTGTTGTGGGGCGAGAACACGACGCACCATCAAGAATCCAGCGCCGGCCCTGCGTAGGGTGGGCCAGAGCGGACCAAAGCTCTTCACGCAAAATAGCCGAACGGCTGTTGTGGGGCGAGAACACGGCGCACCATCAAGAATCCAGCGCCGGCCCACCAGCAAGTGCTCGCGATCAACTCGCCGCTCGCATCCCAACGCACAGTTCCTGCCATCGCTGCTGCAGCCAAGCGACAGGGTCTTCACCCAATGGCCTGCCGTTCCTGGTGGGCCGGCGCTCGCCTTTCGGTACTTCGTAGCAGTTGAACCCAGCAGAGTTGCCTGCCAATTCCGTGGCGGCTGGCGTTAGTCCGCTCTGGCCCACCCTACGGGGTCCACTGGCCCAAGGCGAGGTCCACCGCATCGGCGTCCAGCTGGCCGCTCGGAGACGCCGACGTGGCGAGCAGTTGTTCGAGCCGCGTCACGCCCGCGGCGACCTGGTCGTGCCGAGTCAACAGGCGATCCTTGAGCGTGAGCACAAACCGTTTGACTCCCGGCTGCTCCAGGCCCAAACCGGCGGTCTGCAAACGGTCGAGGCCACGGAGATAGCGTTCCACGGCCAACAGCTGTTCGTCGGAAGCGGCCTCGGCTGCTCCCCGCAAATGATCTTCCAACAGTTTGCTAGGAAAGGCGTCATGTTCGGGAGACAGGCCTCGATCGACCAGAGCGACGAGTTTGTCGTGAAGTCGGCGTGCAGGGGAGTAGACGCGGTTATTGGCAGCCGCCGCAGCCGCCGCGTAGAGCCGCTCTGCCAGCTGCTTTCCGAGACCGGCGTGGATGTCGAGCCGATGAGCGGCCAATTCTCGACAGGCTTCCAGAGCATCCAGATATGCCAGAGCCTTGGGCTTGTCGCCAGCGTTCGCCGTGTCCGTCGTGCTGGCGATCAGCTTCCGGACCACGCCGTCCTCGGGCGCCGCGGGCCACTTGCGGAGCGTCTCGGTCAGCATGTCCACGATATGGACCCGTCCGACCCCACGGTCGTAGGTCGCCGCCTCCGGGGCCGCCAGGCCTCGGCAGAACTCGTCCGTCAAGCTACGGGACGTGAGGCCGATGCGCTGCGACACGATCGTGCTCTGCGGCGATTTCTCATCCAGGACTTCGACCAAGAACCGGCCGGCACCGTGGCTCATGTTGACGCGTTCGGACAGTTCCTGTTTGATTCCGTGGGGGGCCGTATTCCGCCGCTTCAGCTCCGCGACCAACTGCTCCAGAGCTTGCAGATGCTGTTCGGCAAAGGCGATCCATCCGGCGTGCTCTTCGGCCAAGCCGCGCGCCAGGGTCAGCGCGATGGCGGCGCCCGGGTCGTAGGAACCCTCGTACGCCAAGGACAGCGTTTCCAGACGCACGAGAGTGTCGCTAAAACGGGTCGTCTTGGCGCTCAGACCCATCAGCGGTGTAACGGCTGTAACCAGCTCCTCCCTGGTTTTCGCTTCGCTGAGTTGCGTCCGGACACGCACGCGATAATCGTCGATCGTGGTGCCCCAGAACTTGAAGAGCTGGTCCGCATGAGGCAGCTGACCGCCCGCGTCGATTTGCAGCAGCGCCCGCTCCACCAGCAGTTCGCGAACGCGGCGGCCATAGGGTTTCTCCACCGCAGCGACCAGTTGCGAGGCAACCTCTTCAAAGGCATTGTGCTGGCCCAACAACTGACGGGCTCGGATCCGAACCTCGCAGGAGGCATCCCCCAATGCCTCCACCAGGCAAGGGACGGCCGCTGGCCCGATGATCGCGAGTTCGCGCGTGGCCTGTTGCCTCGCGTCAAACCACGGGGCGTCCAGGCGGGCGATCAGCTGGCTGAGCTCATCGGCGACGACGGGGGTTGCGACCCCGGATCCCGAATGGGGACTGACGACCAGGGACGCTTCGGCGGCCTCCGTGCACCGCACCTCGGCCACCCACGCAGCCAGGGCGCTGAGAACGGCGACGGTAAGCAGAAGACGGGAAACTCTCATCGCGGCAGGAATACCTCGGGCGGGCCCAGAGCGTCGTGAGATCAAGGCTACAGGATAACACCACTCCGATCCTACGGGAACAGGTCACGATTGGGAACGCGCCGGCCTCGGGTAGGGTGGGCCAGAGCGGGTCAACACACATCGCGCTGATTCGGAAAGTTATCTCGGCCCACGTTGCTACAGAAATCACCCGGGTTTGCGATCCGTGCTTGCCACACGTGGGTTCCGGTGCGAGAATCAGGCCCTAGCGTGTCGAGTTCGTTCGCGCGGTGTCCGACAGGTCGTGAGTCTATCAATGCGTGAGTCAACCCATGGCTGTAGCCTCTGCGAGTGAGTTCTGGGAAACGGTCGAAAAAAGTGGGCTGCTGTCCCGCCATCGCACCGGCGAGTTGCGAGACAGCTACGGCGCCGAGCCAGATCCCAAGGCGATCGCGCGCAAGTTGCTCAAAGACAACGTATTGAGCCGGTGGCAGATCCAACAACTGCTGCTGGGACGGTTCACCCTGTCGTTCGGGAAGTACAAACTCCTGGACCAGATCCACGTGGATCGCACGGGTCGTGTGTTTATTGCGGAGCACGTGCAACTGAGCCGGCAGGTGATCATCAAGACACTGTCGCGCAACTATGCAAATTCCCACGCCGACGTGCTGCAGCAGTTTCTGAAGGATGCCCAGAATCTGGCCAGCCTGGACCATCGCAACATCGTCCATGTCTTTGACGTCGACAGTCAGGACCAGCGGTATTTCCTGGTCATGGAATATATCTCCGGCCGCGACCTGCAGGAGTTGGTGGACGCCCAGGGACCCCTCCCCTGCGATCAAGTGGCGCGGTATCTCAGTCAGACCGCGGCTGGCTTGGCCTATGCCCATCAACGGAACATGTTCCACGGTGATGTACGGCCCGGCAACTGCATGGTCGACAGCCAGGACAATGTGAAACTCTTGAACTTGGGCGTGCATCGGCTGATCGATGCGGAACCGTCCGACGAGGTGGTGGTCGACAGTGAACCCACGGGATTCGCCGACTATCTCGCGCCGGAGCAGGACCTCGGCCAAGGGGCTTCCGACCCACGCAGTGACCTGTATGCGCTGGGTTGCGTCATGTACTTTCTGCTTACGGGCCAGCGTCCGTTCTCGGAGGGCACGGACGAAGACCGCCACGCGGCACACGCCACGCAGACGCCACGCAGCATTCTGGAACTTCGCCCTGATGCCGCCAGCGCCTTGGTGGCGATTTGCCAGCGGCTCATGGCCAAGAACGCCGCCGACCGGTTTCAGGCGGCGGGCGAAGTCAAGACGGCGCTGGACGGTTGGTTGGCGTTCGACGACGGGACGTCGTCCGAGTGCTCGGCCACGCCGCCGCCTCCGGCGGAAAGTCAGCAGGCTTTTTGGGAAGCGGCCCAACGTACAGGCGCGCCCGCCGACAAGGCGGTCCCGGCCAGCCCCACGGCCGAGGTCTCGGCGGCCGGCGTCGAAGATTCCTTCGCGGCTAGCAGCACGGCAGCACCGACAGCCGGAGGCGAACCGGCCGTGGTCGAAGACGAACCCTGGGCGACGCTGCCGCAGGCAGTTGCATCCTCCCCGGATTCCGGCGGCTTCTTCGATTTTCTAAGCGATTCGGAGCCAGCCCCACATCCAAATCCGGCGGCGGCAGCCCCCAGCACGACGGTGCCGATCAAGCCGGCCGCGGGGCAGCCGGCGCCGAAGGCCGCTACGCCCACACCAAAGCCCAAACCCGCGCCCGCCAAGCAGGCCGCTCCGAAGGCCGTGACGCCGACGTTGAAAACGGAACCAGTGCCTGCCGAGCCGCTGGCCGCGACGCCTGTGGAAGCGGCCGTCGAAGAGGAACCGTGGGGTGCCATGCCGCAACCCGCCGGCGCACCAGCCGACTTGGGCGGCGCACTCGATTTCTTGAACGCAGTGGAATCCACCCCCGTCCAGAAGCCTGCGGTCGCCACATCCGGCAAGGCTCCCCCGATCAAGAAAGCTGCCGGGAAGGCGGCGCCCGCCAAGCAGGCCGCTCCAAAGGCCGTGACGCCGACGCCGAAAACGACACCGACGCCGACGCCGAAAACGGAACCAGTGCCTGCCGAGTCGCTGGCCGCGAAGCCTGTGGAAGCGGCCGTCGAAGAGGAACCGTGGGCTGCCATGCCGCAACCCGCCGGCGCACCAGCCGACTCGGGCGGCGCGCTCGACTTCTTGAACGCAGTGGAATCCACCCCCGTCCAGAAGCCTGCGGCCACCACATCCGGCAAGGCTCCCCCGATCAAGAAAGCCGCCGGGAAGCCGGCGCCCGCGCCCGCCAAGCAGCCTGTTTCGAAGGCGGCCGCTCCGGCGCCGAAGCCCGAGCCCGTGGCAGCCGAGCCGGTGGCACCTACGGAAGCTACTGGTGTGGCGGAATCTGCGTCGGATGGCAGCGGCTTTGGAGATTTCGCCAGCCCGTCGGACTTGAGGCCCAAACGAAAGACCGGTAAGCCGGGCGCTCGCAAAGCGGCTGCCAAGAAAGATCTCCCGGAAGCAGCACAGGCGGTAGCTGGCGGCAAGGTTCCGCTCTCACGCAAAACGCTGCTGATGATTGGGGGCGTCGTCCTGGGCGGCGGACTGCTGTTGACCATTGGCTTGATCGTCGCGGTCTGGCTCGTTTTCGGCGCCTTCAAGAAAGAGGTGGTCCAGCTCGACCAGTTCATCGCCGAAGAAGAGGTGACGGCAGCGGCAAACGAATCCCCGCCGGATGCGGACAAGACAGAACCGAACACGCTAACAGGCGACACCGAGACGACAACCGAGAAAGACGCCACCGACGACAGCCAGACGCTGGCCACGAAGAAGCCGGACAAGGCGGTGGCGGACAAGCCCGCAGACACAAGTGCCCGGAAGCCGGTCAAGACCGCTGACGAACCGGCCGCCCCTGCCACCAAGGAAGCACCCACGCAGGAAGAGTCTGCGGCTCCCGCGATGGAAATGGCAGCGTCCAAACCCGCTCCCACCGAAGAACCCAAGCCGCAACCACCCGCAGAGCCGAAGCCCACTCCGCCAGCCGAGCCGCCACCGCCCACTCCGCCGGCCAAGAAACCATTCGACGATTTCGCGGCGGTCGTGGCCTTGCCGCCCTTGGACTCGACGGATCCAAAGGACTTGGGAACGGTCAACACGACCGACGATAAGCCCTGTTCGCTCAGTCTGCTGGGCGGAGCCACCGTGCTCAAAGGGCAAATTTTCTCGCTGCAACCGACGGCCGCCAAACGCTGGGACGTCACGCTACGTAAAGGCGAAGAGGGTGCGGAAACCAAGGTCGCCAGCCTTGGTTTGACAGGGACTTCGCGGCTCGCGTTTCGCTGGGAGCCCGATGGGAAGTCGATGGCGGGGGCGAACCAATTCCAGAACTGTGCCCTGTCTCTCCAGGCTCCGGACGCGGAGCCGAAAATCGTGGCCTTGCGCGAGCCGCTGACGGAGGATGCGTTAAACCTCGATCTGGACAAGCCGCTGGTAAAACTGGAATGGAAATTGGACGCTTTGCCCGACCCGTCGCTGATGAAGATCGAAATCTCGGCTCCCCAGGGCGTCAAGTACGTGATCGAACCCGTTGGTCCGATCAGTGCGGACACCAAAGGGGGCACCACGGTGCGACTGGAGGAGGCTGGCGAACTGTTTGGTTTCAAGATCGATACGAAGGTCACTCGCCGGGCCGCGCCGCAGCCTTCGGTTCTTCTGGTGACCGCGACACCATTCTTCAAGCTCCAAGCGGAGGGCAAACCAGGACCACTACCGCCGCGCGGCAAGTTCAGCCAGCTCGGAGAATCCTGGATGCAGCTCGATAAACGGCTGGACCTGCAAGCGACCAGAATCAAGGACCAGGCGAAACCAGCTCCCGCCGCGCAGAAGATGTTCCTGGAAGACCAAGTCCAGGGCCTCGAACGACAACAGGTTTGGATCAAGGAGTCCCTGGAAAAGCTGCAGAAATCGCAGCTGTCCCTGGGGGCCATGGGCGGCAAGATGCGAGTGCACTTGCGAGTCTACGTCCAGGCCGATACCAGTGAAGTGGAGATTCTGAAGGCCGTCCGGTGATAAGGCCTGGGCGAGATCTGTTTCCCGTAGCATGACTCTCCTGAGCCGTGTCCCCCGTAGCATGGCTCTCCTGAGCCGTGCGGATTTCATCGGGATTTCGCGACGAACTTCACGTCTCTCCAGAGCCACGCTGCTTGGCTGCGACTCCGCCACATTGCCCGAAAACGCAGCCGCCAACACTTGGGGCATTTGACAGCCACCGCGGCGCCGATAGAATAAGGCGGTCGTTCCGTTTCCGCGATGGTCCGCGGGACGGCACAAGTCGGTCCAGGCAATGCCCCACCGGGCGGTTGTCCCGCTTTCGCCGCTTGTGAGTGTCACTCACCATTCTTTCCAATGCGAGAGCGCAACCATGAACTATCTGAATTGTTCGCTGCTTGGTTTTGGTTTCGGTGGCCCGATGGACATGGTGATCATTCTGATCGTCTGTCTGTTGTTGTTTGGCAATCGGCTGCCGTCCGTGATGCGGAACCTGGGATCCGGCGCCCGTGAGTTCAAGAAGGGCGTCGAAGGCATCGACGAGGAGATGCGAGAAGCCGAGAAGACCGTCGTGAAGGAAACCGACAAAGCCGTCGCGAAGGACGAGAAGAAGGAGTGAGCCGCGCGAGCAGTTCACATTGGATGGCTTGGTTCGGCGGACTCGGCAGCCTCCGGCTTCTTGGTTCCGCGGTGCGTTCAGCCCGTAGGGTATTTCAGGGCGTCCGTCGTGATGCCCGCCGTAATTCCAATTTGCCGTCGCGCTGGCGGCAGCAGAGGAGTGTTACGTAATGTTTGGATTCGACTTTCAAACGGCGATTGTGATCGGGGTGGTAGCCCTCCTGCTGTTTGGGCAGCGGCTGCCCGAAGTCGCCCGCAAGGCCGGCAAGTACTACTCCGAATTCCGCCGGCACTTATCGGACATTCAATCGCAAATGAACCTGACGGATATCTACTCGCCGCCGTCGAGCAGTTCCTCGTATTCATCCTACTCGCCGCCTTCGTCAAGCAGCGTTTCCCACGAGACCTATGACGATTACGAGGCGGCTACGGCACCCAAGTTTGAACCGCCGCCCGTGGCACCCGCCGCTCCGAAAGCGGAACCCGTCGCTCTGAAGACGGAACCCGTCGCTCTGAAGACGGAACCCATTTTAGAGAATAAGTAGACTGGGCGGGTTGGCACGGCGTCTTGATTAACACCCCGGCGATGGAGGACAATCGCTGGGGTGTTTCTGATTGATCCCGAACACCCTCGTACGACAGGCAGGACCCCATGCACGCTTTTCATCGGCACCGAACTTGTTTTGGCCTGGCTTTACTCTGCTGGCTCGCCACCGCGGTCCCCGCCCGCTCTGCCGAAGCGACCATTCAGTCTGGCGACACGGTCAGCGTGGCGGTCGAGCGCGCGGAACTCGGCCTCCGTGACAAGCTCGCGGTGGTGCTTGCCAAAGGCGATAAGCTTCGCGTCACCGAAGTGCGGGGAGCCTGGATTGGAGGTTACACGATCGTCAAGGGCGAACGGCAGACGGGGTGGCTGTCCAAAGACGAAGTCCAGTTGGTGGCCGTACCGCCGCCCGTGGAGGCGCCGGTGATCGCAGTCCCGGACCAGCCCGATGACCCGCCCGCGATCGCCCAACTCAAGACCCTCTACGGCCGTTTGGAACTCAACCCGCGCGGCAACGTACAGTCGCTGAGTTGCTCCAGGTTCAACCGTGAAGCCGAAACCCGCGAGCGCGAAGAGTCCGAGCAACGCCTCGCCAAGGACTCGGACGGTAATCCGCAGAAACCGGAACCGAAACCCCCACTGCCGGCACTGCTGTCCGATGCCGAGGCGATTCACCTGCGCGGGTTGCATCAACTGTCTACGCTGGAACTGAGCGGACTGGCCATCACGGATGCTGCGTTGGAACATATCGCGGATTGCACCACCCTGCAGGAACTGTATCTCGACGGCACGCAGATTACCGACCAGGGACTTAAAGTGGTCCAGAAGCTGATGAATCTCGAAGTGCTCGCCCTGCAGAAAACGAAGATCACCAGCGCGGGCTTGGCCAATTTGGCCGGACTGAAGCAGTTGCGCGTGCTCAATCTCAGCGGCTGCGAGATCACCGACGAGGGCTTGCAGCACTTGGCCGGTCTCGCTGCGTTGGATACCCTGGCGCTGCCGGATACCCAAGTGACGGGCGCTGGCTTGGCGCACTTGAAGCCCTTGGACCGGCTGCGCGTCTTGAACCTCAACAACGCGGCGGTCGATGATGCTGGCCTGGAGCAGTTGATGGAGCACGCCGAATTGCGGATGCTGTACCTAAAGAAAACCAAAGTCACCGCGCCGGGCGTCAAGAAGCTGGACGATGCCGTGCCGGGACTGGCCATCTACCGCTAACGACCGGCCAGGAGCCAAGCACTCATGAAACCCGCCTCCGAACAATCCGATTCCGTCATACCGCACCTGGGCCTGTGGGACGCGGTCAGCATCATCGTCGGCATCGTGGTCGGCACGTCCATCTTCAAGACGCCGAACCTGGTGTTCAGCAACGTCTCCGGTCCCTGGCAAGGTCTGGGCTGCTGGGCCTTGGGCGGTTTGCTGGCTTTGATCGGCTCGCTCTGCTACGCCGAGTTGGCCACGACCTACCCGCGCATGGGCGGCGACTATGTCTACCTCACGCGTGCCTTGGGCCGCTGGGTAGGCTTCTTGTTCGGTTGGGCACAACTGGCCGTGATTCTGACCGGCAGTATTGGCGTGATGGCCTTCGCGTTCGGTGACTACGCGGTGAAGTTGTGGGGACTGCCCGCGTCCAATTCCGTGTGGTTTGCCTTGAGCTCCGTGATCGCCCTGACAGCGTTGAATCTGGGTGGCGTGGCCTTTGGCAAGTCAGTCCAGAATGTGTTGAGTGGCGTCAAAGTGCTGGGGCTGACGGTGATCGTGCTGGCCGGTTGCCTGTGGGGTGGCGGGGCTTCCATGGCTGCGGAAAAGCCGATCGGCACGGGCGGTTTCGGCTTCGCTATGGTTATCGTTCTGTATGCGTTCGGAGGCTGGAACGACTCGGCCTTCGTTGCCGCGGAAGTGCGGCAGCGCAGCCGCAATATGCCGCTGGCCCTGGTGCTGGGCACGGGTGGCATCACCTTGATTTACCTGTTGGTCAACGCCGCCTATCTGTGGGGGCTAGGGTTCGAGGGCGTGCGGAGTTCGTGGACACCGGCGGCGGATGTGCTGAGCTTGTCGGTGGGCGAATCGGGGGCTAAGGGCATGAGTCTGCTGGTCATGCTTTCAGCTTTGGGGGCCATCAACGGCTTGATTTTCACCGGCTCGCGAGTGTACGTCAGCCTGGGCAAGGACCATCGCGTGTTTGGCTGGCTCGGACACTGGAGCGTACCGCGTTCCGCGCCGGTGCGATCCCTCCTGGCCCAGGCGGCGATCGGCGTCCTGATGATCTTGGTCGTGGGCACCGCCGCAGGGCGAGATTGGCTCGACGCGGTGCTCGGCAAGATCGGCGCAGGCGTCCGGCCAGTCGTCTCGTGGCTGGTCCAGGGCTGGTCGTACTTGGCTCCCTTGGCCGACCAGGATCAGGCAGTGGATCGGCTGCTGCAATCCATCGGTTTGGCGCCTTTGCCCTGGCAGAAATACTTCGGTGGATTCGACACCCTGGTGGCGATTACCGCACCCGTCTTCTGGATTTTCTTCCTACTGACGGGCGTCTCGTTGTTTGTGTTGCGCGTGAAGGATCGCGGGATCGAACGGCCTTTCGCCGCGCCGTGCTACCCGCTGGAACCGTTGATCTTCTGCGGCACGTGCGTGTTCATGTTATACTCGGCCGTGACGTACGCCGAAGGTCTGACGCTGCTGGGCCTGGTGCCGCTGTTAGTGGGCCTGCCGTTATATTGGACCAGTCGGTGGACGGGTGGGAAGTCGGAGTCGGTGCCGCCGGATGCAACCCAAGACTAGCTCCCTGGCCCCGATAGTGCCGAAGCTGTTTTCGGCCGTCCGCCTGACCGTGTGACTTGAAGCATCGTACCTTGGTTGAGGAATTGCCCTATGTCTCGGATTGGCTTGCCAACGACTCTGATTGTCGCTCTCACTTTGGTGTTTGGCATCAGCAACTTTGCGTCGGCCGCAGACCAACCGCCGGTCAAGACGCCGGACGTGGTTTACGTCGGGACGCCCCATGACGTCGTCGCCAAGATGCTGGAGTTGGCCAAGGTGACGAAGGCCGATCTGGTCTATGACTTGGGCTGTGGTGATGGCCGGATCGTAGTCGCGGCGGCAAAGAAGTACGGCTGCCGCGGGGTGGGCTTCGACGTCAACCCGGTGCGGGTCCGCGAGGCGGAGGAGAACCTGCGGCGGAACGGCGTGGAGAAACTGGTGACGATCCGACCCCAGGATATTTTCACCGTCGATCTCCGTCAGGTCACCGTCGTGACTCTGTATCTGCTGCCCCGCTTGAATGTCCGGTTGATTCCGCAATTGAAGAAGCTGCCACCCGGCTCGCGGATCGTGTCCCACGACTTCGACATGCAAGGCGTCAAGCCCGACCGCGTGATCACCATGCTCTCGAAAGAGGACGCCGTGGAGCACACGCTTTATCTTTGGACCACGCCTCTGAAACTGGACGATAGCGACGCGGAATCGGAGGAGAAATAGGCCACTGCTTAAGCAGCCTCTGGGCACAGCCGAAAAATAACTCCCTCGCCTCGGTACTCCAGGGAGAGGGTCTCGTCGTTATACACAAGTTTTCGCTCTGATAGGGCCAGCCACATAACAGCTCAAGTTTTCGCCCCGATAGGGGCAGCCACATAACAGCCCAGGGCAGAGCGGAGCGGCGTTAGCCGCGTAGCGCCGCCCTGGGTTAGGGGAGTATCAGGAACGCCAGCCCTGAAGGGGCGAAACAAGCCTTGGCCCATCTGACGAATGATACGTGTGGGACTACCGATTTGTTTCG
>JAPLNJ010000959.1 GCA_026692885.1 Planctomycetota bacterium
TGCTCGAATCGCGGCACCAAGGGCGGCAGCGGGACGGCAGGTTCCTGGGCAGGTTTGTTGGCGCAGAGGGCCCAATACTATTGGGTGAAGCCGTTGAATGGCTTCGCACTCAGGTCAACCCCCTTCTCGGTCTTCTCTCCACCGTGGCAGCGCACACAATGCCGGTCGAGTATCGGCTGCACGGCCTCGATGAACGAGAACGGCCGGCCACCCAGCTCGCCCGGATCGAGCGGCGAGGGCGGACGCCGCAGCGCCAGGGGCACCCCGGCCGTCTGCGGCGGCGCGGACATGCGATGCTCGTGGCAGCCGACACACGCGGTCCGCTCACCCGGCTGCACGGACGTGGTCGAACGCATCGTCTGGTAGGCGCAGCCGTCCTGATCCAGCGCCTGGAACAGAATCGGCTTGTGCGCCGGCACGACAAATCGCGCCGACCCGTCGGCCTCGACCGGTACTGTGCCCAGGATGGCGCGCGAGTTCTCCTCGCCGGCGATACCGATCTGCGGCGAGTTCGCCAGCCACGTCGTCTTCGGAAAGATCTGGATCACGCGCAATTGCTTGATCGTACCGCGCGGCAGGTGGCCGAGGCCTTGATAGACGTCGGTGATCAACAGCTCGCCGGTGGGCGGTGCCGCCGGGGGCAGTGTGGTCGGCAGCGCGTGCGGCAGCGGTTGCGGTCTGAGCGGAATTGGCGTGGTGCTACTGATCTGCGGGTCGCGATAGAGCAGCTCGCGATTGCCGGCCGCATCGAGCAGGTACAGGCCGAGCGCGTTGTCCGGATTCGGGGTGCGCAGGTGATCGCCTTCGAAGATCAACCGGTCGCGACTGTAGGCCACCAGGAACAATTTTTCCGACAGCGGCCAGGGCGACTCGTAGTATTCCGGGATCTGGCTGCTCTCCGCCTCCGGGAACGGCCCCGGCGTGATCCGCGTGATGGCCTCCAGGCTATTCGGGTCCACGGCCGGATCCAGCAGGCAGACCGGCCCCGCGGTGAGTGCGTGATGGGCCGAGGCGATGAAGGCGAACTTGCGGCTGCCGGGGATCGGCTTGGCTTGGAAGGTGCAATGCGGCTTCGGCGTGGCGTTGCCCCAGACCGCGATCGGATTGGTGCCGTCCGGTCGGATGGACCACAAGTTCTGGTGCGTGACGGCGTCCCGGTCGATGTAGTCCCAACGTGCGAAGAGGATCTCGCCGCTGTTGGCCACCGTCGGGAACCATTCGCTGACGTCGTTCATGGAGAGGATCCGCAGTTGGCTGCCGTCGGCGTTCATCCGGTGCAGCGTGTAGCTGTGCCAGCGGTTGCTGAAGTTCGGCCCGAAACAACGGGAGTAGCTGCGGCGCCGCGTCGAGACGAACGCCAAGCCACCGTCGGGCAGGTAACAGGGCATCATGTCGTCGTAGCAGCCGTCCGTCAGTTGGCGCAGCCCGCTGCCGTCCGCTCCCATCTCGTAGATATGGAAGTAGCCGCTTTCGTCGCCTTGCTCGTTCACCGGCAGGGCGGTCGAGTTGGGCGGCTGGGGCGGACAAGCGACGAACGAGCAGGCGATGCGCTGACCGTCGTAGGACAAACGCGGTTCGAGAAAGTTACCAGCGGGCAGCTGCCCGCCGACCAGGTCGCGAACGGCCAGCGAGCAGCCCGGGTGCTCCAGCACAAACAGTCCCCCGCCAGGCCGCTGGCGCCAGCCGAAATACTGGCCGACCAGATGGCTGTAACTCGGCGGCACACGCTTGCAGAACAGCAGCTGGTCAAAGTTCAACAACGGCTGGCTGAGTGCGATGTCGCGTTTGAGCAGCCGCGTCTGGAGATACAGGTTGCGCCAATCGGCGAGCGGCAGGCCGGGGCGGGCGGCGGTTTCGCGAAGCTTGGCCAGTGCCGGGGCGTGCTGGTCCGAGCCGGACTCGCTCAGCAGCTGGCCGGCCCGGTCCAGATGATCGGCGACTGCCGCGGCATACGACTCGGCCGTTTCCTTGAGCTGGTCGTCACGCCGCCACTCGGCCTGCACCGTCAGCAGCATCTCGAAGTCCGGCTTCTTCGTCAGCGGTGCGATCAGTTGCTCATACAATGGCTGCACCTGGGGCGTCAGGTCGGGCTTGAGCCGTGCCAAACCGGCCGTCCACGGTCCGTCATAGGCGTGCAGCGTGGCCCCCGGCAGCTTGCCGTCGGTCCCCACGTTCGCCAGCAACGCGATTCGCAGCAACCCGTCGGCCGTTTCCGTGGCCTGGAACTGCCATGCACCGGCGGCTTCGAACTGCAACACCACGCCCGATCGGTCGCCGTCGGCCACCACGAAGAACGGCAACGCATCCGCCTGCGAAGCGGCCGGGGCCTCGCGCAGCGACAGATCCAGTCCCAGCGTGTGGATGACGGGCGTCACGGGCCGCGCCGCTGCGGCGGATCCGACCATTTCGTAGAACCAACCGGCGCGGCCCTGCTGGTCCCCGAACGCCTGGGACGCCTGAAACGTCTCGCCACCGGCGTAGGCGAGGATCGGGTCCCAATAGGTCGTGTCGCAGGCAATGCCGCCCCGTTTGTGGACGACAAAGCGGATCGCGTCGCCCTGGCGAACGTCGAGCGAAAGCTGGGGATCGACTCCCCGCTCATCCAGCCCTTCGATCTCGGCTTTCCAAACTTCGCGCCCGCCGTGGAAGATACTCGCCCGCACACCGTCACCCGCAAGGTGGGCCTTGCGAACGTGACCGCTGACCGTGATTCGCCCGTCTCGCGGCGCGCGCCAACAGCGGACGCTCGGCGTATTCTCGCCCGGATGATGCCAATTCTTGCCGACGCGGGTCCAATCGGGCCCCGTCCAAAACGTCGAACCATACCAGATTTCGTCGCGATAGATCAGCCGCGAGTAGCCCGCTTCCTCCTGCCGTTCGCGCAGGCGGAAGGCCAGTTCCACGACGGGCGCTGTTTTCGCCTCACCGCGCACCGCACTCTCGATCCGCAGTACCCGCTGTTCGGGCAGCCAGCGGCAGTCTCGCGTCACGGTGCCCCCGGTAATCAGCTGCGACAGAGCGACGCCGCTATCGAGTTTGCGGATCAGCGAAGTCTCCGCTACCTCCCATGCCGACAGCGCCTCGGCGCCGCAGGCCAACGGGCCCAGACCGAGTGCCGCGCCGACGGCGGCCGCCCAGATGGCGGCCAGCGTGTGTATTGTTCTTACCGCAGAATGAGTCTTGGTTGTCTCAGGCATAGACTATTCCTTTCCGGCCTTGAGCGGAACGTCACGCATTGTAACCCGCAGCATCAGCGAGCAACAGCGGCGTTTCCTCGCTGGCGATTCTGGTTACGAGCCCGGCAACCGGAAATATTCATGAGATCTGAATTCAACTCCCCCAATTCGCTGCAGGCTGTCGTGCGACGCCTCGAACGCCGCTACAGTGACGGCCTTGGGTGTCCACTGCGAGGCCACGTGCTGGGCCGAAATCGGGCTGTGGGGTGTCCGTCCCACTGCGGTGAACAGCTTTGCATCGTCCAGAAATTCGTCAATCGCTCTGGTTACGAGGCTCTGCCTCTGGCGGAGCCGGCAATGCAGTGCGTTCCCGGGCAGTCGGGGACGTTCTTCGGACGTTGAGTTGGATGAAAATGCAACGCCTGGCCGTAGGTTGGGACTCCGTCCCGACCGGTCGGGACGGAGTCCCAACCTACGGCTATTTTCAGGGCAGAGCCTGGGAACGAGAGGTTTCCAAGATGTTCACAGCAGCGGGGCGAGCGGCAGGAAATGACTTACCCAACTTAATGGTGGATGGTCTTCCAAGACCGTCCCGATCGGCCTGGAAAGGCGACCTACGGGTAAGTTATTTCCTGCCGCTCGCCTTAGCACGATGGCAAGGGCGAGAGCCTGTTTCGTTTCTTGCCCCGCAGGGGCGCATACGACAGCGCGGAAGAACGCCCTGATCGTGATCCCAGGTTTTCGCCCCGAGTTGGGGGCGCGATGCGTGAGCGGCAAGGCGCTAGCCGCCGGTTCTTCACGCCACCGGCGGTTAGCGCCTTGCCGCTCACAACCCACGATCTTAACCTTGACAAAGTACTCGCCAACAGGGCTGATTTGTTTGCCCCTTAGGGGCGAGAAAACCAAGAACATCCACACGCCGGTGAAACACTATCTATCACCGTCCGCACTGCTCGCCCCCCTGACGGCGCCGAAATGCGGAAGACCAGAATTTGTCCACCGGACTCTTGACGGCAAAACCGTTGAGCTTCAGGACGTGGGTGTAAATCTGCGTGGTGCGGACATCTTGGTGCCCCAGCGTACCCTTCTCGCAAAGCCCGCTCGTGCTCCTGCCGCGCACGAATCAAGTGCTGCTTCAACGGATCGACCAGCGTCTCGGGCAAAAGTGTCACGCGATCTTTGTCCCCCTTGCCCTCTCGGACCGTGACCTGCAGCCGCTCAAAATCCAGATCCTTGACGCGCAGCCGTAGGCACTCGTTTAGACGCAGCCCACCGCCGTAAATCGACATCCTCCAGCCAGCCGAACTCGCGTTCCAGGACCTCGCGATACAAAAACAACAGTGCCGACAATGCCTGGTTCTGGGTCGAAGCAGCCACCTGCCCATCGACCGCCAGATGGGTCAAGAACGCGGTCACTTCCGGGGCGCTCATTTCCAGGGGATGCCGCTTTTGATGAAACAAAATATACCGTCGAATCCAACCGACGTACGCATTTTCCGTACTCAGAGCCAAGTGTCGTAACCGGCACCGCTGCCGCACCTGATCCAGCAACTTTGGCTTCTCGGATTGAACAACAGGCGTTCCGCGGGGCAGAGTCATCACCAAGTCTCCCAAATCCTGGCAGAGCGGCGAACCATGCGGCACAGGCACCGCGACAAGCGGTATCTCTCCCATGCCCGTCCTCTGCCACAAAACTGCACGGGCGTATACCTACCACACGCTTGTACACATGTCAACAACCCCCGGAAATATTTTTCCGACAGGGGCGAGTTAGGCGAACGGAAGAAGAAGCGTGATACCCGACGCGTCAGCGAGACGATGTGGAGACGGGCCCCTTTTCTCGCTGCTGCATCGGGTAATGTGGTAAGTCAATTTCTTCCGGTCGCGTTAGGCCGCCAGTTCCGACGGTATACCTCCGCGGAATAATCGCGCCGCCTACCGAGAGCCCACACCGCAGTAACGACTTAGCCGTTTTCAGCAGATGACCCCTCGGACGTGTTCTGCCGCTGAAATCGGCGGCAGAGATATTTGTAGGGCGGCTGGCGGTAGAATTAGAAGTCGACGAGAAGGGGCGACGACAATGGCCACAGGCAGAGGCAACACCTTGACGGGGCAGCTCGCAGAACACTTGGTCTGCGCTGAATTGGCCCGTCGCGGTCTGATCGCGACAACGTTCTCGCACAACGTGCCGACGTTCGATGTATTGGCCACCGACGAGCTTTGCCGTACCGTGCCGATTCAAGTCAAGGCCACCACAAACGACAGTTGGCGGACTTCGGCGGATCGCTGGATGACCATCACGAAAGACAAAAAGCGGGAAACTCAAACCGCGGCTGGGGAAAAGCAGTTGGCGACGCCCGACCTGATTTGGGTCTGTGTTGCCGTGGGCAGCAAGAGAAAGAAGGATCGCTTCTTCATCTTGACAGAGCGTCACGTTCAGCGCATCTGCATCAGGAATTACGGCGACTTGCTGCGAGACTGCAAAGGCCACAGGTCGAAGAATTGGGAATCGTTCGATTGTTGGTGGGACGACACTGACCTGGCAAAATTCGAGGACAATTGGCAACTGATTATCGAAAGGCTCGAATCCGACAAGGCTGACCTCGCACTTGGCGGCTGACCTCCGGTTTCTTGCGGCGGGCCTGGCCGCTGGTCGAGCCGCAATGGAATGCGTGCGTTCTCGCGGTGCAAGTGAATTGTCCCCGCCGCCGAGGGCCAATGTGGGCGCAAACCGAAGCCGCCGACGGCCCGGTTGGCACATCCGAGGCCGCGCGGTAAGCTGTCAAGGAGGGACACAGCGAACTGGACGAAACGTCAACTGGGAGATGGTGCGGAAATGGGCTTGGCCTTTGAATGGGACGAAAGCAAAGCCAAGGTGAACACGCGCAAGCACGGCGTCAACTTTGAAGAGGCCAGTACCGTGTTTGCCGATCCGCTGTCGGTAACGATCTACGATCCGGTCCATTCGGAAGACGAAGATCGGTACATCGCCCTGGGAGAATCGCAACGGCGACGCCTCATGGTGGTGGTGTTCACCGATCGGGGTGATCGAATACGCATCATCAGTGCACGTGTAGCCACCCGCAGGGAGAGGAAGGACTATGAAAAAGGTCGCTAGGAAAACACCGCCGCCTGACATGCTGGACGAATACGACTTCAGCAAGGGCGTTCGCGGCAAGTACGCAAAGCGGTATGCCGAGGGCACGAACATCGTCATCTTGGCCCCGGATGTGGCCGAGTTTTTTCCCGATTCAGAGTCGGTGAACACGGCCCTCCGTGCGCTCGTAGGCGTAGCCCGCAAGAACGTCCGAAAGGCCGCCGTCTAGACAAAGCGTCCGTTTCGTCGAACCATCGATTGCAACCGAGCGGCGGATCGGGTCGGTCCTGAAGTCAGGCGTCATTGGCCGCCGCCGGTTGAATCGTGTCGTTACGATTCCTGTCCCCGTGTGCTGAAGGGGCGGCAGAAGGGGCCACCCATAATTTCTCTTGTGC
>JAPLNJ010000960.1 GCA_026692885.1 Planctomycetota bacterium
CCCAGCAACAGTGGACTGGGGCTTCGCTTAGGCTCAGCCGCCAGCCACCCGGACCGTGGCCAGCACGGACAGCAGTGCGCAACCTTACGATCAAGGCCCACGGCCTCGACCACGGGGATACAACCTTCAAGACCGGTGCCAAGCGAAACACACCGTCCTCACCTTCACCGTCCTCCTACTGACGCCGGTGGCGGCGCTGCACGCGGCGGATACTCCTAAGCCAAGGCCAAGCCAAGCAAGGGCGAGAAAAGCCAGTCAGAACCATGCGGAAGGACAGAACATGAAACTCATGCCTCTCTCGTTCCCACGCTCCGCGTGGGAACGCAAGTGTTTCGACGCTCCGCGTCATCTGCCCAAGGACGCAGGGCTTCCGTGGCTTGCGTTCCGACGCAGAGCATCGGAACGAGAGAAATCGAGGATTTGCACAACTGCAGGATATTCACAGCAGTGGCTCTTAAGAGGCATCCTCGGATGCAGCTGCCGGGCTCTTTGTGTGTTGGGCGCGGCCCTGGCAATGGCACTCGCGCCACGTGCGGCTGGCGACGAAACCAGCAGGTCAGAGAAGGTGCCCGCGGGCTGGACCTTCGCTTGCTCGGCGGACAACGACATCTACCACGCCCTAACGGCAAGCCGTCTCCCCTGCCCACGCTTTGCCACCGCGGCCGAAGCGGTCCGTGCGGCGATTGAGGGCTCGGGCGTGCTGATCCTGGCTGACGGGTATCCGGACCAGCCAACCGCCATCGAGCCGGCCGTGTTCGACGAGGCGGCCCGGAAGCGGTTGCGGCTGTACGTGGAATATCCAGAACGGCTCCCGGACATGGAGACGGGGGCGCCGAAGGACGTCAAGTACGAGCGGGGGGTGGTCACTTCGGAGATTTTCGGCGAGTCGCTCCGCCCCCTGCGGATCGTACTGGTGAGCAGTTGCCGCTACCTGCCGGTGAAGGCCCTGGCGACGCATCTGGTCGTAGCCAAAGTGGCTGGCGTGGATACGGCCGTCTTCGGGCTTAAGGACACGGCGACCGACCCGCTCCTGTTCGACCATCCCCGCGGGAATCTGCTGGTGGCCACCACCAAGCTAAGCCATTTCGTCCGCGGGCGGTATCTGCCCGCGGAGGCCTGGCGCACGATCTGGGAGACGATTCTGGCCCGGCTCGATCCGCACGGAGAGCGAGTGGAGTTGCGGTGGACGCCCACGGTGCGGCCCAGCTTCGGCTCCGGGGATCCGCTCCCGGCGGACGCCGCAGCGCAGGCCCTGCGCCGCTCGGCCGAATGGATCGTGGCGAGCCGTTCACTTCGTCACACGGACTGGCCGAAGGAAGCCCTTGATCGGTCGTTTGCCTACAACACGGTCCGCGACATGCCGCGGCCGGAGTGGCCGGTGGGCAACGGGTCCGCGGGCGTCTTGGAAGGCTTCAGCTCGACGGTCCACCGCGACGGTAGCCAGCCCATGCGCTACGCGGTGCGCAACGACTGCACGACCGAGGTGGCCCTGCTCCTGGGCCTGGACGCGGCGGTCAATCGGCGGCCGGAGAACGCCCGCCGCGCAGCGAACCTGCTGGACTACATCTTCGACAAATCGGGACTTGCCGCGGGGCCGAGGGCCGACCCCAAGAGTCCCTCCTATGGCCTGGTGGGCTGGGCCCTGGACCATCCGGGCTCGTACTGGGGCGACGACAACGCCCGGGCCCTGTTGTCCGTCGGCGCGGTCGCTGCAACGGCCGGCGAGCGGCGTTGGGACGAGGCGGTCGCCCGCGCGATTCTGGCCAACTTCCGGACCACGGGCGTGCGCGGGTTCCGCCCGTCGTGCGTCCAGGAAAAGGACCTCCAGACGCAGGGCTGGAAAGCCTACTGGACCAGCCGCCACGTCCATTACTCGCCGCACATGCAGAGTTGGCTGTGGGCTTGCAACTTCTGGGCCTACCAGCAGACACGGTTCGAGCCGCTACTGGCGCGGAGCGAGCTGGGAATGCGTCTGATGATGCAGGCTTATCCGGCCAAGTGGGACTGGATCCTGCGGAGCGGCACGATCGAGCGGTCTCGCCTCCTGCTGCCGCTGGCGTGGCTGGTGCGCGTGGACGACACGCCCGAACACCGCCGTTGGCTCCGGCAGATCGCGGACGACCTGGTGGCCCTGCAGGATAGCTCCGGCGCGCTCCGCGAGGTGATCGGGAATGGCGGGCCGGTGATCCCGTCGAACGCCTCCTACGGCACGAGCGAGACGAGCCTGATCCAGACAGACGGCGATCCGGTGTGCGACCTGCTCTACTCGTGCAACTTCGCCCTGATCGGACTGCACGAAGCGGCGGCCGCCACCGGCGACCCGTTCTACGCCGTGGCCGAGGAGCGGCTAGCCCGGTTCCTCTGCCGCATCCAAGTCCGCTCCGAGGCCCACCCGGAGCTGGACGGGGCCTGGTATCGGGCCTTCGATTTCCGCCGCTGGGACTACTGGGCCAGTAGCGCCGACTGGGAATGGGGACCCTGGTGTACGGAGACGGGCTGGTGCCAACCGTGGATCGCCGGCACGCTGGCCCTGCGCTGTCAGAAGACCTCGCTGTGGGACTTGCTGCAGCAGGTCAATCTCAAGACGCACTTCGACCGCCTACGTCCGCTGATGCTGCCCGATGCAGAACTGGCCGGAGCCAAGCCGGTGACGGTTTCGCACGCGGCGTGCGGCAAGCCCGTGAGTTTGAAGACGCCGCCCGATGCGCGCTATCCCGGCATCGGGGAGGCTGCTCTGACCGACGGCGAGGTGGGCGCGGCGGGCGATCAGGTGGGGGAGTGGCTGGGCTTCGAAGGGGCAGACTTGGAGGCGGTGAAATAGACTTCCCTGGGGATTGAAGACTCGCCTTCAGGAGGCGAGAATGCGATGGGTGATCTTGGTGCCCTTCGCGTTACCTCGCACATGGGAACGTTGGACTATGCCGGTTCATGATTGGACAAGGGTGCGGCCGGAAACGTTTCACGACTTCCATGGTTCCTGGATAACGCACTTGAAGGAGACGCTCAACGGGGGCCTGCTGCCGTCGGCGTACTATGCCCTGGCGGAGCAACCGGCCGAAGAAGCGTGGCCGGATGTGTTGGCGTTAGAAGCGGCGGATCCCGAGTTCAGCGGCGGTGGCTGGCCGGATCGCGATCCAGGTGGGGCCATCGCGGTAGCCGAGCGGCCCCCCAAAGTCAGTTTGACTATCACGGCGGAAGCGGAGCGGGTGGCGCTCAAGAAACGCACGCTGGTGATCCGGCACGCGACCGGGGACCGGATTGTGGCGTTGCTGGAGATTGTCTCGCCGGGGAATAAGGACCGGAAGCTCTCCCTGGAGCGGTTTGTAGGTAAAGCGACGTCGGCGTTGCGGCAAGGTTACCACCTGCTGATCATCGATTTGTTTCCGCCGGGGCGGCATGACCGGCAGGGAGTCCACGGTGCGGTCTGGGCTGAGGTCGACGGGATCGAAGCGGCACAGTACCGGCAGCCGCTCGAGCAGTCCCTGACCCTGGTGGCCTACGAGGCGAAGCGTGCCCCCACCGCTTACGTGGAGCCGATCGCCGTGGGAGCGACGCTACCGAACATGCCGCTGTTTCTCGAAGCCGGTTGGTATATCGGCGTACCGCTGGAAGAAACTTATCTGCAAGCCTGGCGCGGCGTGCCGGAACGCTGGCGCCGCGTGATCGAGGCGGATTGACCCGTCGCAAGACGTGTCGTCCAAATCCACCAGCAAGTTTCTCGTTCCCAAGCTCCGGCTTGGGCGTTCTTGTGGACGCCGCAACCGCACGAAACTTGTCACCCCCTTTGCCCCCACTGCTGTGCACATCTTCATAGGGGCCGAAGGCCGGTATTTTACAAGCACGACGCGCAAGCGAGTGGGTCTGGATTTCACTTGCCAGTCCACCGCGGACCCACTCGCTTGCGCGTCGTGCTTGCATTTCCAGCCTTTGGCTGGCTGCAAAGATGTGCACAGCAGTGTCCTTTGCCCCCCTCAGTTGGAGCGGCAACTGCATCGGGCAGTCTTGCGGGATGCTGTACAGAAAGACGTCGGGGGTCGGTTCCGTGATGGAAGGCGAGCTCGTGGGGGTCGAGGGAGACCATCGCTGACACGTACTTAGCGCACCAATCTTGTTCACCATCCAGACGTTGGATGGGGTCTGGAACCGCCAGGAATCGCAGGATCTGCGGCGTGGCACATTGGTGTTTGCTGACGAACTCAAGACCTCGTCGACCAGGACATCACGAATGGTCGCCTGTTGTGGTTGGGGTGGGAGGGCGAGGCTCCTGCCGAGCCGCATTCGGCAAAGCCGGATGCTTCACAGCTCCGCGGGAGCGTCGCCATCCCGAAAAGCATGCCCGCGGAAGTTACCAACAGGATGCGGCACTAGCCGGTTCTCCCTCATGTCCGCTCCCGCAGCCAGCGGCGCATCAGAGGGACGCGAAGTTCCCAATCTCCGGCGGCCGTTTCCTTCACCAGCAGATGCCGCTTCAGCAACAGCCGCAGATCGTCGTTAGCGGGCGCCGGCTGCTGCGAGCGGCTGCGGAAAGCGGACAGATAGGCCCAGGCATCAGGGAATTCTTCGGACCGGGCGAATGGGACGAACTCAAAGAAGTGTCAACAAGTCGGCCGTCTTCCGGACCACGATGCCGGGCAGGTCATCGAAGTCACGGTCTTCCGTCCAGATTGGGTAGCCAAGTTGGAGCGTCAGAGCAAGAATCTGTACATCCTTGGGATCGCGGTGGCCAATCAGTTGGCTCGCCTCCGGGAGGCGGAGATCGTAGACGAGGGGCTGGCAGGCGATAATCGGTAGCAGTAGGAACTCACGAAACAGCTCCATTTCCGTGAGTTTCAGTCTGTGCGCCAGCAGCGGTAAGTACTTCTCCACCTCGAACAGGGTGTGTTGGGTCGAATAGAGGCTGAACTTACCGGAGAGAATCACGTCGCGAGCCGTACCGCCCAACAGCGCAGAAAGCAGGGGGTTGGCGTCGACGATCAGGGATTCGGCCAAGAGATTAGCCGCTCAGCGATTCGCGAAAGGATTCAAAATCCGCCAGCACTTCCGCTTCCGAGATCCCCTGCTTAGACATGGCTCGGCGCGTTTCGTCGGACAGCCGGTAGAACTCCCGCTTGCGGTCTTCCCCGACCAGCCTGTCCTGAATCGCGTGCAACACAAAATCCGCCGCCGATTGCGATTCAGGCCGTAGCTGTTCGATCCGCTGGAAGACTGCGTCTGGTATCTCAATCTGGGGCATCGTCTACCTCCGATCAGTAAATCGCACCTCAACTATAGGCATGTTTACGTGAACGTACAAGACGGACAACTGCGGGTAGCAGACGACTTTTTCCTGATTGGTCATCGGCCGCCTGGCGGTGCCTGGTGGTTCTCATTGCGTGAGTATCCCATCGTTGTGTGTTGATTCAACCAATCGGTCAATCATTGAAGATCCCTTGCCGAATCTCGAAGAGCGACTGGCCGCCTTGCATGGGCTTGGCCCGGCGGAGTTCGAGCCGGGTGAACGGGAGCAAATGGAGGCGGAGCTTGAGGAATTGAACCGCATCAGCGCCGCAGCGATGGCTGGCATCGGGGGCGGTCGGCGATGAACCGGTACCTGTTGGACTGAAGAACACGGGAGGTCACTGGCCTTCCCTTGCCCGCTCCAGGTTCAACGCCAAGAGTGCGGCCAGGAGGTCGTCATCACTCATCGCCGGGTCCCAGCCGTAAGCGGCAAAGACCGCGGCGTCCAGCCTCTTGTGGGCCATGTCCAGCCACGTGGGGCGTTTGTTGTAGAGGTTGGTCAGCGTGCGCTGCTTCAGCTCCTTGGCGCAGTCTTCGTCCTTGGGCACCAACCGCGGATAGAGGACCGTGCCGATGCCCAGCAGGTCAGGTTCGTGGACGTAGCGTGCCCACGGGCCGGACTTGGAGCCGGGAAACTCCAGCACATCTTGACGCGTCCATTCGGGAGGATTGAGCCAGTTGCTTCGGAGACGGTCCAACTCTTTCGCCGCTGCTGCTATCGTCTCACGCTGCTCATTCGTCGGTTCAGGAAGGGGCAATGTCTCGAAACACGTAGAAGGTGTGTAGCGAAACCCACTTTCTGCCTCGCGTAATTGGGTCCCCATAGCCCGTGCCCAGATTTCGTTAATCCGCGAATGCAGCACGCCGAAAAAATAGTCCTCCGAACTTGCGAAGACGATAAGTTGGTGGTCCGGCAAAGTTGGATGTCGCATCCAGACAAAGACGCGATGCTTCGAAGTGGTTGGAGTAACGAGAAAGCGATCCAAAGGGCTAATAGCATTTCTCATTTCCTGGCGCATCCGTTGCGGTCGCCACCAGTTTTCGCGCAACCACTTATCTCTATTGCTGTCTCGATCTGGCTTCACTAACTGTTCAACCAGGCGATGCGGTTTCTCGTAGAAGGCTGCTTCTTCCAAAGACAAGCAGTGGTTATCGATGATCCACCGCGTTGGCTGTCGTCCAAGGAGGTCCCTACTGTTGACAACGGGACGAATCACATCGCTGTTAGGCTTGCCGTGCGGGTTTCCCGTGGCGGCCAACAGGACCAACGCTGTCTGCTCTTCGATGTCGAAACTTCCACCTTTGCAGCTTCCAAGAAATCCCAGATTCGCATTCGATGGGATGCGACCGGCTTTGGTCGTGTCCGCATGGGCCGTAAGGTTGGCGTTGATCGCTGAAGCGATTTCTCCGTTTAGGGTCAATTGTGACTCGGAAGCATCATCAAACCCGACCATAGAAATATGAACAAGTGCCCCATCAAGCACCCACTCACGATCGCTTACAGCGAAGAAGATCCCTCCGGATTCGCAGATCCGCCGAAGAACTGCACGATTCGCACCACCCCGAATCCCTTGGGTCGCGAGGAGTCCAGCACGCCGAACTTTTCCGGCCTTGATGTTGGCCCTTGCTTTTTCAAACCAGTAGCAGCAAAGATCGGCTTGACCCGGAACGCGCCCTTCGTAGCGCGACCGCAGCTTGTCCACATAGTCGTCGCCAAGTCCGCCACGCATCATCTTGTCGCCCAAGAACGGAGGATTGCCGACGATAAAGTCCACCGCTGGCCATTCCGGCTCGCGCGGGTTGTCCGGGTCGCTCAGGTCCAAGATGGCATCCATGCGATAGATCGACTGAATCGGCTCCAAGACCGGGTTGTTCGGCGGATTGAAGCCGTTGTGGTGCATCCACTGCAAGTAGCCAATCCAGATCACGACAGAGGCCAATTCCTGGGCGTAGGCGTTGACCTCGATGCCCGCCAGTTGCGTCGGACGAACTTGCGGCAATAGCCCCAAACTATGCCGCGCGGCGTAGCTGATCACTTCCTTCTCTAGGTCCAAGAGCAGGTGCAGGGCCACGTACAGGAAGTTCCCGGAGCCACAAGCCGGGTCAAGAATCGTGACGTGTGCCAGCCGTTCCACGAAGTCACGTAACGCTCGATCTCGCTGCTGGATCTTTTTCCGCTTGGCTGCAGGCGACTTGGCCACGGCGAGGTCCGCCGTCAATTTGTCGCACTTGGACTGGGCATCCGTCCACTCGCGACGCAACGGGCACATGACGACCGGGTCCAAGAGCGTCTTGATGTCCTCGCGGCTGGTGTAGTGGGCACCGATCTGGGAACGCTTCTCCGGGTCTAGCGTGCGTTCAAACAGGGTGCCGAAAATCGATGGCTCTAGGCAACTCCAGTCCAGCCGTGCAACGTCGCGCAGTTTTGCGATCTCGCCGGCCGTGAGGGCCTCCACGTCTGGGTCCGCAAACAGTCCGCCGTTGAAGTACAGAATGTCTTCGCCCCAGAACTCGCCACCCGAGCCCATCGCCTGGAACAGTTCCGCCATGCCCTTCGCTAATCGCGCAGGATCGTTCTTGGATTTCTCCAGCAGTTTGGAGAACAGCTTGCCTGGTAACAGGTCGATGTCCTCGGCGAACATGCAGAACATCACGCGCATCAGGAAGTGGGCCGCTTGCGGTGCGGCAATGTTGCGGACCCGCATCCCATCCGCCAACTGGCCGATCAACTCGGCCGCCTGCTTGGTGACAGTTTCTGGCGTCTGGCCCGGCTTTAGCGCGTCTGGGTTTGCGAAGACTTTTCGAAGGACGTCCAGATTCTTGGGCTCGGCCAGACCTGCGAGGTCGAAGGCGTAGACCGCCTTGACCGTGCCCGTGAAGTTTGTGTGGATCTCGAACCGGTCCAGATCGCAGACGACCAGGAGTGGCGGGTTCTCCAGGTCTTCGCGATACTGGAGCAATTGCCGGTAGGCGGCAACTAGATTCTTGTGCTTACCCTTGTACTCCCAGCCGAAATGGTCGCGCATCCACACGTCCGCCCAGCCCTGCCCGCCGTCCGTTTTTTGGACGCCGCGTTCAAACGTGTACCACTCGCCTTGCGGGTCGACGTCTGCGGGCTTGGGCTGCTGGAGTAAATCGCAGATGTCCAGGAAATGCTGTTGGCACGCGCTGCGCTCCGACAGCGTAACGCCCTTCCACTTGTCGATGAATTGCCGGATGTTCATGCCGCCAAGCTACCCTAACGGTGGTGGCCGTCAAGATAGCTCCAGGACAAGCGGACGGAAATAATGTACCCGCTTTACGTGGCCCGGTCTCTCCGAGACCGGGTTTCGCGTCTCGGAGAGACGCGACCACGTGGACGCGACGCCGCCCCGCGATGGGTAGATTATTTCCGTCCGCTTGCCCAGTCCACTGTTGCTGGGGCTTCGCTTAGGCTCAGCCACCAGCCACCCTGCTAGCATTTCGCAAGGTCACGATTTCCATTTCGTACACGGGTTGATAGACGCGGCGAATCATGCAAGGGCCTCGCTCGGACGACGGGGACGGTGTTGCTGACGCATTATACCCGCCGTTCGCTTGGACACAAAGTCAAACAGGCCTGCCTGAGTCGTTCGAGAAAAGCGGACTTCTTGGCGTGCCGCCGGACGAAGTCAAGCAGGCGGGCCTCGAACTGCTCGACCTGCCGATCTCGTGTCGCAAGGTCGCGCAGGTCGGTAAGTCCCTGGACCGCCAGGACGTACTGGTTCGTCTGCTTGGTCGAAAATAGATTCCGCTCAGCCAGCCGAGGTACAGCGAGCGGACATCGCCATTGAGCAATTCCTCTCGCAGCGAGATCAGCCCCGGCATGTACTCCTCACCTGCCTCCCACTCGCCGCCGCCTTCGTCCTCGTACAAGAACGAGAGGATCACGAACTCGCCTTTGATCCAGAAAGACAGCCCGCCGCCAGCGTAAGCCTCTACCGTCGGCAGGTCGACGCCCCGCACCGGCAGCCGAACCATGAAGTGCCGCGTGCCCCAGTTGGCGACATAGACGAAGACGTCGAAGTACCGCTCCATCAAACGGTCGGGATCGCCGCGAAAGTCCCCGTAGGAGTACGTGTTGGTGAAGCTCGTCGCCGTGACCTCCGCGCGACTGGAAAGCTTCTCCAGCTCAGCGATCTCCCCCGCCGTCAGCGACCGATCCACCGTTCGAAACTCGTAGTACTGATACTCGCTCATGTACAGTCCTCAGCTTCCGATTCTGAAGTAAGCGTCCGCGCAGAAATAAGTTGGTCAATTTCGTAGGACGGACTTCCCAGTCCGTCGCGAAAAACGGACGGGTTGGAAACCCATTGTCCAATGAGACATCCTGCTCAGACTGTGGCCACGCTCAAGGCCAGTTGCTGTAGCAAAGCTGCGCTGAACACCGTGCGGTCAGCGCCCGTGTCCACCAGGAACTGCTCGGTGACGGTCGTCCCGTGGCCGGTCTGGAGCTTGGCGCGGAGGATGGGACGGCTTTCTCCGTCTTCGAACAGAAACCAGTCACCGACGATGCGCATAGATTCTCCAGCCCTTTTCCCGGGGAACGAACATCACGACCGCGCCGTCGTCGTCGGGGTGCTGCGATCGCGCCCAGTCCCAGGCGATTTCGGCGGCGTCGGCAACGAAATACTGCTGATCCGCTACCGCGACGTATCGTCCCCGTGAGTGCGGCAGATCCGCCCAGTGAGCTTGCAGCCAATTGAGGTTGCGCACGTGTCGCTCGTCCTGCTTCCGATGACGCGCAATCCTCTGAGGATCGATGACTTCCAGCACCGTGACCTGCGGGCCGTGCTTGGACTGAATCATGCCAGGACACTCCTATTTGCCTTGGGAACGGCCGATGAAGACCTGCGTCACTTAGGACCAGCGCATCAATTCGTGTCGCAAGTATCGTAGTCGTCACGCTCCGCCGTGACGACATGTCATCACGGCGGAGCGTGATGACCACTTTGAAAACCCGACAGCTATTGACTCGCCAGTCCTGATCACTCACGGGGCCACGTTCAGCAGCGAAAACGGCTCGAACAGGCCGTAGCCCAGCGTGTGGTACGCGCTGCCTGGCGGCAGGCCGTTTGCGGGACCCTGCTGGAACATTCCGGGCCAGGCGCTGCCCACCTGCGCTCCGGCGTGGTGCGGGCCGAGCGTGTTCTTCAGCGTGCCGATCACGAGGACTTCGACGGCGTTTTCGCCGCTGCTCACCGCGTCGGTTACGTCGACTAACCACGGCTGCGAAACAAGCTGTCCACAAAGCTTGCCGTTGACCATCACCTTGGCCACGCTGCCGTACCAACTCGGCACCCACACCTTGTAGCGCCCGCCGATTTTGTCGACCGCGAAGGACTGCCGGTAAGCGACGCCGGCCGAGTAGAACGGCATCCCTTGCCGATTCCAACCGATCGCCGCTTCGCCCAGCCCGCTGCCGTCGACCAGGTGGACCGCCCGGCGGTCGTGTGCGTTAGGCGATGTCAGCTCGCTGGAGACGGAATGGATCTTCACGCCCGCAATCGGAGCTGCCTGCCCGTCCTGGCCAGCAGCGTGGAATCGCACTTCGCCCAGTCCGGCAAAAGCGTTGCCCTTGCGTCCGTCCTTAGTCGGGAAGCTGACGCCGTCGTGATTCGACAGGATCGTGAACTTCACGTAACGGACGGTCTTGCCCGACACGGGCAGCTGCTGCGCGAAGGCCGTCTTGGCTCCGATCGGCCCGCCGGGGGCACGGGCCAGTTCGAACGTCCCCAAGGGGATCGACGAGGCGTCGGAAAACTCGGGCGTGGCGGAGCCGATGACCTGCATCTTCTTCACGCCCCGACCGGGAATCGCGGCCTCGTTGTAGTTCCAGACCTCGATCGCCGCCAGATCGACTGGCCGTCCGAGATCAAAGGCCACCATCGGCGCTCCGTCATTACCTTCCTTGGCGGCCGGGTCGCGTTGATAGCCGATGCCCGAGCTCATCCACGCGACGCCTTCGATGTCGGTCGCGTGGGCCAGGCCCTTGGCGAGCGACGGCCCCTGCGGCGGCACGATCACAAAGCCGGCGGCGGCGGGCCGCAGCGAGAACTCGCCCAGAACGAACGCCGCGGCGATCTCGTGATACATTGTGAACGGCTGGGCCTTGAGCGTCACCGCGTTCTCGCCTGGCTTGGCCGCCGCGGTGATGTCGATCTTACCGAACGCCTTATCAAGCCACCAGGAATCCTTGGCCGCCGTGATCGGCGCCCCGTTGCAAGTAATCGCATACAGGTCGGGCCGTTCGATGACGATCCACAGCGGCTGGGGCACCGCGCCCTCGATCGTGAAGCGGTACGTGACCTCGAACCCGCTTTCCGGTGGGAATTTCTTGGAGATCAACTCGTCTTTGTACTGCACGGCACTGTCCCACGGATCGCGTGGCAGGCCGTTCTTCTGCCACGCCAGCTGGTTGGCGCGGTAGTAATAGACGTTCTTGCGGGTCTCGTCGCCGGCGGTGACGTCGACATGGTCGAGCGTCAGCACGTTCGGCCCGATCCGGCGGATCTGCAGCTCTCCGCGCGGCGCAATCGGCGTGGCCTTCTCCGCCACAACCTTCCCCGGCTCGCCGGGTTCCTTGGCGAGGAATAGCAACAGGCTGCCGCAGGGGGGAAGCTCGAAGGCGAGCTTCGCCGCCCCGTTTTCCATGGCGAACGGATAGGCGGTGACCGCCCCGGTGAACAGATCCCACTTCTGGACGCCCTTGGCCTGGGCCTCGACGAAACCCCGTGACGGGGCATCAATGCTGGTGTTGACCAACAGCAGCAGGTCACCGTCGGCCAATTGCCGACGCTGGTGGAAGAGGAGGCCCTTGTCGTCGGCGGCACGGCGGATCGCGCAGCGATCCAGGCCCAGCACCGGCACAAGCATTTCGGTGACGCGGGCCGGATCGACTGGCTGCCAACCGGGGTTCTTCGCCAGTTTCTCGCCGCGATCTGACGGCCGACCGTCGACCAGCGCCGGCGGTGGGCCGCAGGACAGGATCTGCAAGCCGCTCTTGGCCGCTTCCTCAAACAGTTTCATCGTTTCGCTGCGAAGCGTCTCGGTCATCGGCGGCAGGACGACGGTCGTATACGCTCGCTTTCCGACGACAAACTGCACAGGTTGGCCGATCTGTTGACCACCGGGTTTGGAGACTGTCCCGTGCCGCGCGATCACGTCCTCGCAGCCGATGTCGTATTCCACTTGCGCCCGTTCGAATCCCATGAGCAGGTCGAAGAACGTCTTGCCGATCTCGCCGAGCTGGCCGGCATGGGTCGCATCGGGCTGGTACATCCACGCGGTAGTCGTCGGCTGGAGCACCAGCACGCGGTTCCGCTGGTCGCCCATGGACATCGCCGCCGAGAGCCGCGTGGTATACTGAGCCATCACGTGGTACGAATCCCACCACGGCTCGTGGTAGGAAAACGACTGCGGGTGGTCGGCTTTGCGGGCGCCGCGGAGCGTGACGTAGGACAGGTGCTCGTCGAACAGGTTTACGCCCAGCACGCCCAGCCAGTCGGCGATCCGCTTCATGTCTTCAAACCGCAGGTCCCAGCCGCCGGCTCCGTAGATTTCGCAGAGATAACGCTCGCGGCCGAGTTGATTGCACAGGCTCTGCACTTCCCGGACGAACCGCACGTTGCCGAACTGGGCGTGCGTGTCCTCGCGATACTGATTCATCAGGCAATCGATGCCGGGGATGTGCTGCCAGGCGCTCATCGCCATGTTGTCGGTCACGCCGAGGCAATGGGGCCATTCGTGGTCCCAATAGTGACCGGTGAAGGCAATGCCGTTCTTTTCGCACCAGGCGTAATACGGCTTCGCCCAGTGTTCGATGTACTGTTCCAGGACCACCTGGAAATAGTCGTGGCGGACTTGTTTCCAGTTCCCCACCGGCCGGTTGAGGCTGGGCAGGCAATCCAGCAGACTGTAACCCCACCGCTTCTGGAACTCGGCGGGCAGATGATCGGTCCAGGGCAATCCTCCGGCGGGCCGCACGTTCGGCTCGTCGGTAAACGAGCCCAGCACGCGTTTACCGAACTGATCGCCGATGTTTTTCTTGTAGGCGTCCAGTGTTACTTCGAGAAACTTCTCGGTAACGCCGGGGTACATCAGGTCCACGTAGCTGCGGTCGCCGTGCCAAGGCGAGTTGGTGGCCCGCACGACCGACGCCACCACGTATTGTCCCTCGGCCAGCGATTCGCCGCCGCGCAGCTTCTCGGTGATATTCTCCGAGGTGTTGGCGGTGACACGATAGACCGCGACCGTATCGGGACCGATCTTCGGCGGCTGCTTCTCATCGCGGAAGGTCAAGCCGCGGCCGCGCGATTCCGGCATGAGTTCGGGCACATGCCCGCCGGCAAACCCGGAGGGATACGAGGTCTCGTCGTAGATCCACACGTTCATGTCGAGCTTCTCGGCCTCGTCCAACGCGACCTTCCAGAGGCGAAACCATTCGTCGCTGAGATAGGGCGTCATCAAGCCGGGACGCGGGTGGACGAAAACCTGCATGACTTTCTGGCCGGCCAGATCGCGCATCGTGCCGCGGATCTGCTCGTCGGTGAGCATGTCGTTCCAGACCCACAGCGGCGCCGTAGCGTACTGGCGGGGCGGGGCTGTGAAAATCTTCCGGGCTGCGGCAGAATCGAGCTGCTTTTCCTCGGCGGCGACGGCGGCCGACAAGGCGGCGACAAAGCACAAACAGGTCCACGTTGCAGTTACCAGCCGTTTCATGAGCGTTGGTCCTTAGAGTCTGAGGCTGTATCATGCGCACCCGGTGCGCGCATCTTGTGGGACGGTTCTTCAAACCGTCCTGGCCGGATTGAAAATTCGGCCCACCTTGGTTGCGGCCGTAAGTCTGAAGTGGCAGACCGGGGAAGTCAAGCCGACAGGCAGGCCGCTCCTGCTCATGTTCTTAACGTGGCCTCGCTGCAACCAAGTCGGTCAGGCTTTTCGGCCTGACGCGAACCGAGCGTCACCAAGCACAAGCAGTTGTGTTGGGCACAGCCCACCCTACGATTTTTTGCCCCGCACGGATGGCAGAGCCAGAGCACGGATGAAGGCCCAAATAGGCACACGTCGTCCGACGCTTCCTGTTCCAACAGGACCCTCAGAATCTCGCCAACGTCGGCAGGCTGAAAAACTACGTCGCGACACCTCAGTAAACCTGGCAGTTATTGATGCGCCGATCCTAACCATCGCACGGCTGCCGAATTCGCCCTAATGCCGGATGGGCAATTCGAAAACGGCCTCGCAACTCGTCTGCTCACGCCGGCGACTCGGGACGCAACCACGGCGCGCGGTAGGGACGCCGCAGAAGCCGAGTGGCTTCGGCATCACCGGCCACCTGACGCGTCTTGGGATCGTAAACCAACGGGCGGCCGAGCTGCATCGCGACGTTGGCCAGAATACAACTGGCGGTCGAGATGTGGCCCTCCTCAATGTCCGCCACCGGCCGGCTGCGATTTTCGATGGCGGCCAGGAAGTCGCGCATGTGCAGGCGCGTGGCTGGCGCCGCATTCAACTCGATACCCTTTTCGGTGACGTCTTCCGGGTATTGCTCACGCTCATAGACGCACTCCTTGTGGACCGCCTCGCCCTTGCCTTGCGGAGTGAAGTCGTAAGTCATGGTGCTGGCTTTGAGGGTCCCCTTGTCGCCGTAGAGAGTCAGCGCCCACGGGTACTTCGGGTCGGGCGACGCACCCCAGGTACGGTGTTGCCACGTGACGTTCAGCCCGTCGTACTCGAACACGGCGGTCTGCGTGTCCGAGATATTGGACTTGCCCTCCTTCTGGACGAAGATCCCACCGGCCGAACTGATCCGCTTCGGCCAGCCCAGGCCCAGCATCCAACGCGCGGTGTCGAACATGTGGACGCACATGTCGCCCATGATGCCGTTGCCGTATTCCATGAACGTCCGCCACCAGCGGATGTGTGGCAACCCGTCGTAGGGCCGCAGCGGCGCCGGGCCGGTCCACAGGCCGTAGTCGAAGTAGTCTGGCACCGGTTGCACCGGCGGATTGCCGTTGGCGCGCATGGGGTAGTAACAGCAGAGGTCCACTTGCCCGATGGTTCCCAGCAGGCCGGCTTCGACGATGTTCTGCTTCGCGTCAATCAAGTGCGGTGTGCTCTTGCGTTGCGTACCGACCTGCACCACGCGCTGGTGCTGGCGGGCTGCGGCCAACATAGCCTCGCCCTCCGCCACGTCGACGCTGATCGGCTTCTGCACGTACACGTCGGCCCCGCTCTCGACGGCGGCGATCATGTGCAGCGCGTGCCAATGGTCCGGGCTGCCGATGAGCACGATGTCCAGGTCCTTTTCCTTGAGCAGCTGGCGGTAGTCGCCGTAGGTACGGGGAACTTTCTTGGACTTCTGTCGCTGACTGACCAACTCTGCGGCTTCGGCGAGCAACTTCCGGTCGGGATCGCACAACGAAATGACCTCGACCGGTGCGACCTGGATCAGGCGGAACAAATCGCTTTTGCCATACCAGCCGGTGCCGATCAATCCAACCCGCTTCGGCTTCTGCTGGGCGATCTCGACCGCTTCCGCGGCCCGCAGCGCCGCAGGCAGGCAGACCAGCCCGCCGAAAGCAAACGCGGCGTCTTGGAGGAATTGGCGTCGTTTCATAGCGTTGACTCCCGAGGTTCGAGTTCAGGGTCCAGGGTCCAGTTCCTTCCGATCATTTCACCTTGCAGCGGCGTGCGGGTCTTGCAAGCAAGCAGAGCCACTCGACCCACGCAGTGCCCGCTGCATCAACGGAGCTTCCAAGACAAGTAGTCTTGGCTGCCGTCAGCGAATCTCAGCACATCAATGCCGTGTTGCTCGTAGCGGAAAACAACCACCCACCGCTTACAGCGGAAGAGTCTGACACCATCGCCGATTTCGGGGGCCGCCGTTCCCAACACGGTGGTCGTCGAAAGCTGGGCAATCTTTTCCGCCTGGGCAATCAACGCATCAATGCTGCGTTCCGCCGCTAATGGACGACGGTGCGTGAAAGCGATGTGAAACGCAATGTCCTGCAGGTCACGTTCCGCGGCTTCGGTTCGTCGGGCGATGTGCATCAGTTGCCAATTCCAGCGGCTTCCAGTCGCTTCCGGACCGCGCCCTTGGTTTCGTCCGCATCGAACGGGCCGACGCGGCCGGCAGCGAGATCCTCGTCGGCTTCGCGGACCATGCTTTGCAACTCACGCAGTCCATGCTGCCGCTTCTCCAAGGTATCGATCGCCTCACGAAGCACGTCGTCTTCCGTCTCAAACTGTCCGCTTTCCAGCTGAGTCCGCACACGTTCTTTGATGTCTGGAGGAAAGTGATAGGGCATGATTGTTACTCCTTTTCCGTCTTTAATCCTACGCATCCCGTCACTCGCTGGCCAGCCGCAACACACCAGATTCGCCCAGCAAAGCCACGCTCGTCATTCAACCTGGTCATCAAGGCTGTTCCGGCACGGTGGGTCGGGCCCAGGTCTGCCCCTTTTTGTAACGATTCGCGCGGTCAAGCACGGTGGCGTCCTGGCTGGTTTGAATAACCTTGTCCAAGGCTCGTTCGAACTCGGCTTTGTTCGGCTCGCGAAGGTCGCGATGGTGCGCAAGTTCAACGATAGATTCGCAGGCCTGCTGGGCATACGGACGCTGGTCCAGGTAGGGCGTCAGGAATCGCAGTGTCTCGGGGATACGGATCGCCGAGGCTCGCTGCAGCACCAGATTCCGTTCGGCGTTGCGCGTGCACAGGGTCAAGGCTTGCTGCAATAATTCCAGCTTCTCACCGTCGATCCGGCCATCGGGTAACGGAGCGATGCGAATCAGCGCCCGGAGGGCCATTGTCCGATGCTCGGGATGCTCGTCCGTCTGCACCAGTGCCGTGAGCCGTGAGGCGATCGACGCATCCGGCCAATTGCACAAGGCACGCAGGCCGGTCTCGTGCAGCAGCGGATCCGTGTCCGTGATCGCCGCCGTCACGATCTTCAGCGCAGCGGGTCCGCCGACGCGTCCCAGCGCAGGCAGGATGGTCGTCCGGTCGGCTCGCTTCAACCTGTCCATGGCTGCCAGCAATGGCTCGGCCTGTCTTGCGGCATCCGTAATCCGGCTACAGACCAGCATCACGGCCTTCTCTGCCGCTTCTCGCTCTCGCCCTTTCTCGGCGAGGAGGACTCCCTGAACCATGCCGGGTAGATGTTCTGGGCCGGCCAGTTGCCCGAGCGCGGCCATCGCTGCAGCACGCACGGAAGGTTCCGCAGCCACGGCGGCGGGCAGGATGTCCGGAAGCGAGTCGAGAGCGCGGCGGGTGGCCAGGATACCAATCAAAATCACGCGTAGGGACTGGGACGCCTGTTTCATCTCGGCCGCAATCGCCGCGGGGACGGACTGGCCGGGCAAGCGAATCAAGCTAGTCCGTGCAGCCGCCTGCTCGGCCTGCGACCCGGCCGTCAGCAAGGGCACCAACGTCCGCAAGTCGGCCGGTTCCCCCAGGAAACCCACAGCCGCGATCGCCGCCACCCGCACCGGCTCGTCGCGGCCGGCGGCAAGTACGCTCAGCACAGCAGGCCGAGCCGCGGTGTCTCCACGGCTGGCCAAGGCGCTGAGCAAGCCCACTTGGGCCTCGGGCGGCAACTTGGACAATTGTGCCGCGAATTGTCTGGTGGCCGCCTGTCCTTTAGCCTCGGTGCGCACCTGTTCAAGGCCCAAGGCACGCACGTCTTTGTCTTTGTCGTTCAGCAGATTGACGACCAGTTGGACCAGCTCGTCGCCGGTCTCCTGCTCCGCCATCGACTTGGCGATCGTCCCGAACACGACGGCCAGGATGGCCGTTCCGCACAACAGCCGGGGGACACTCTTCACGGGGCAACCTCCTTACAAAACCAAACTCAACCAGCGGCGGCAGAGAAAGCGGTGGTGGGCCGCTTGCTGGGGCGTCGCTAGTGCAAAATCACCGAGTCCACCGAGAGCAGCGGCCTGTTGATTCAATGTAGGGTGGTATCGTCGCCGATTGAATCAACAGGCCGCAGGCTCGACGGGGGCCTAACTTGTCTCTACGCGGATAGTTTCTGCTCATTGGAATCGGCTAAGTGGCAATGTACAAGTAGGCCGTCGCCGAGAACTGTCGTGCGCCAATAGAAATGTCGCCGAGGACAAAGATCGTAGCCGAAGACCGCAGCGATACGGGTCGGATTTGCGCCCGGAAGAAGACGCCGCTTCGCGGCAGAGTGGTGCGACACTCTCCGGCCGATCCGACATGGATTGCTTGCGCGGTCCTTAGACCTCCGCAGCCGCCCCGGCCGCGGCGCCGACGGGCACGAGGACCAAGGGCCGCTGATGCGCAGGGAACACGCTTTGAGAAGAACTCCGGACCTGGGCCACGAACTCGTCCAGCAGTTCCTCAGCGTCCTCGGCTTCCAGGATCCGCGGATCGTAGTGCAGCGTGAGGTTCAGCCGGCCGGCGTACTGCAAGACCGCCAAGGCGATGCTGGTCCGCAGACGCCAGGGCGCAAACAACTCCACGCGGTCCAGCACCGTGTTGCCGACGACCAGGCGGCCCCGGTCGCGCGGTAGCGGCAGCTCGTCCAGCACCGTACCCAAGTTCGTCAGCACGCAAGTGGCCCGCGAGTCGCCGCGGACAATCTCGCCCAACTGGTTCTTCAGGGCCGCCAGCCACAGGACGAAGGCCAACGCCAGACGCTCCTGTCTGATGATCTGCATCTCGTGATGGATCCCGCGCAGCAGCCGCTGGGGTCGTGCCAAGTCGCCGGGGCGGCGATCCAGAAACGCCATGCTCACGACGTTGGCCGCCGGTAGCGCCTGATCCAAGGCAGAGCGAAGGTTCACCGGCACCATCAGCCGCAACCAGGAAGGGTCGTCCTCAAGGCCCTGTCGTTCACGCCAATTGCCGATCGTCAGCAGCAGATCGCGCAACAACAGATCGTTCACGGTGACTTCCTGCTCGCGACTCAACCGTCGCAGGCTCGCCGTTTCCTGTGCCGAGAGAGTCGTGGAGCAAACGGCCGGATAGCTTGCGGACAAAGGTACGTCTTCTGCCGGCGACGGCGAGGTCAGGGAAGCCACCGGCCGGGTCAGGAAATCCCTCGCTGCCACGGCGGTTCGCGATTTCTGCTGCATCCAGTCCTCCGCCTCCTGCGGGGTCAGGCCGAAATCGCCGCGACCCCGGAGCAAATTCGCATCGAGCGGCGGCAAGCGGAGGGCCGAGCGGTGCCGGGCGGGCAGCAGGCCCCGGGCACACTCCAACAACAAATCTCGGGCAAACCCCAGCGAGCCCAGTCCGTCGCAGCAGGCATGATGGAATTGGATCAGGAGGTCCGTGCCAGTGGCTCGTTCGGTCACCCAAAAACGCAGGCCCGGCTCGCGGCGCAGGTCAAACGGCGGCGTGTGAGGCGGATTCTCGCCCGTCGCCTCGCCCAGCCACTTCACCGACACCGCGTCTTGGGTTCCCGGCACCCATTGCAGCCCGCCCCGATCCGCTTCCCCGACTACCGCCGTCAGCAACGGATGGCGCCGAGCAGCTTGCTCCGCGGCGGCCATCAAAACCGAGCGGTCCAGGCTTCCGCGAAATCGCAACCGCATGTGAAAATTCATGGGATGCGCTGGCTGATCGTCCAGCAACATGTACTCTTCGAACGGCACCAGCGGCAGAGGAAACAGATTCACGTCGAAGATCTCCCGGCTACGTTCTGTGACATGTGCTGCCGATTCTATGGCTTTTGGGGGACGAATCGTTTGAACCGACCGTTCCGAAACTAATGGTTAGCCTACCTTGACGGGACCGAGCCTTATCTCGGAAGGTGACTCCTGACCAGGGTAGGATAGTCCGTTGCGTGATGGCGGGAAGTACTTATTGCGATTGCGTTTAGGTTTATGTTCAGGCAATCCACGCCCCCCCTGCCACGTCATCTGGATCGCCGTTTGCCAGCCCAAGGTTGGTTTGTTTTCGGCTACCGAAACACGAGAACCTGAATCGTTATCCGGGGGTCTGGATAATCGAATGCTCGCCCCACAACCACGGCTGAAGGCCGTCAGCGTACCCGCCGCCCTGCCATTCAACAAGGTGCCTGCGGTCAACGACTGCGGTCAGCGACGTCCCACAGTCTCAACGCCCTGAGCATCGCGGACTGGGGCTTCGTGCAGGCTGTCGCCCCGGAACCCGTCTCTCCCACCCGCTTCAAGTGACCGCGGTCACCCATTCAATACGGTTGAACAAGGACCATAGACGCTGACCGCGAGCGGGGTTCACCGATTCGACGAAGGCGACACGGCCCAGCAAGTGCGCGCGAAAATCGGGTGAGGCGTCGCGGGCCTGACTGGCGGGTCCTTGCTAGCCATAGCGCGAGGCTCACATCTCCAGGATGCTGGCCCCGAAGGTGAAGCCACCCCCGAAAGCGCAGAGGCCCACGCGGTCGCCTTTCTTACTGGTGGGTAGCACATCGTACAAGCACAGCGGAATACTGGACGAAGACGTATTGCCGTACTTGTAAATATTGCTGAAGACGCGGACGTTGATGCGGCTTTGGATCGCGTCGATGATCCGCTGGTTGGCCTGATGCGGCACGACCAGACTCAAATCGTCGACGCGAATCCCCACCCGCTCGCAGATGCGGTTCAGGCTGGCGACCATCGACCGAACCGCCTCGCTAAATACCTTGCGGCCCTTCATGTGAATGTAGCCGTCATGCAGCAGCGGCACCGAGAGCGTGCTGCCGTCTTCCCCCTTGGCTGCCAATTCCGGACGGTGGAGGCGTCCCTTGGCCCGCTCGAAATGGGCTTCTCCGTACAGCACGGTGGCGGACGTCGCATCGCCGAACAGAATCGCCGTGTCGAAGTCGGCCGGGTCGAGCAGGGGCGAAAGCACCTCAGCTGTGACCAGCAGCACGCGTCCATTGGGCGTGCTCTGAAGGAAGTCGTAGCCAGCCTGCAACGCGTACAAGTAGCCCGAACAGGCCGCATTGATGTCATACGCCTGGAGCACGGATTCGTTTTTCCCCCGGCACAAGGCGTTGAGCACCTGGCACGCCATCGACGGCGTGACCGACGTCGGACTCGTCGTGCTGCAAATGACGACGTCCAAATCGTCGAGAATCAGGTGCTCCTGGTCCAGGACCTTCCGACAGGCTTGGGCCGCCATGTTGATCGAACTCTCGCCCTCGCCGACCCACATGCGGCTGTTGATGCCTGTGCGGCGGATGATGTCATCGACCGACATCCCGTTCTGGCTGCGAAAGACGCCGCGATCCAACAGCTCCGCATTGGTCACCAAACGACTGCCGGTGACGATGGCCACCTGCGAAATCCCCACATCAAACGGACGGCGTTCGCGATACTGGTGCGGGATGTACAAGGTCCCGGTGGTGGTCTTGCGCGTCAGCACCGGGGTTCCGCACTGCTCTTGCGTGACGGGTTTCTTGCGGGCCGACAAACGCCCCATGTTGATCCGCATCATCGGCGCCCCCACGGGCACCACATCGCCCTCTGCTACCAGAAGTTTTTCCACCACGCCGGACACGGGAGAGCTGATCTCAAAGACACTCTTGGTGGCTTCGAGGGACGCCAGGGGTTGACCCCGCTCGATGTGGGCTCCTGGCCGGACCAGTAACTCTACCACCACCACAGTATCGTCCGACGGGCCGGAGCCGATCGCCTCGACATAGTGGATGCCTTCCTCCACTGGTTTGGGAGGAATCCACACCAGATCCAGATTCAACAACTCGGCCGCCGTCGCCAAGACACGCTCAAAGGAGGGCATCACCTGAATCTGGTTGGCGAAATTGCACGGGATGTGCGTATCGGGCCGGGCGATCCGGCGCATGGCCACGGGAACGCGCGTCCGTTGCGCCACGACAGCCAGAACTTCGCCCCCAAAACCACAGGTCTGATTGTCTTCGTGGACGACGATCAGGCGGGCGGTCTTCTCCGCCGACGTCAACACCGTGTGTTCGTCCCACGGCGATAGGCAACGCAGATCGAGCACCTCCGCTTCCACTCCGGCTTTTTCCAAAGCCTCCGCCGCCCGCAGGCACAGCGACACCGTATTACCCCAGCCGACCAGCGTGATATCGCGGCCAGCACGGGCCTTGCGCGCCGTGCCGACGGGCACGAACTGCCGATCCACATCCGCCGAAGTCGCCAGATCGGGATTGTTCAGGAGGCTCTTTGGGTAAAAGAAGACCGTCGGGCGCTCGGACTCGAAGGCCGCGTTCAGCAAGCCCGCCGCATCGGTGGCGGTCGACGGCATGAACACATCCAGACCCGGCGCGTGGATGGCCAGCGATTCCAAAGTTTGGGCGTGGTACGGGCCGAGCCCCGGACGATAGGCGCCGCACGCCAGCATGACAATGACAGGGGCATTCCACTGCCCCCCGCTGCGCCAATGCAGCGTCGCCAACTCGTTGGTCAACTGGTTGTGGGCCAACGGCAGAAAATCGGCGAACTGGATGAACGCTACCGGCCGTTGACCCGCCAAAGCCCGACCGACACAACTGCCAACGATGGTCGATTCGCTGAGCGGTGAGTTCAGGACGCGGCCCGGAAACTCGGTACTCAAGCCTTTGGTCACGCCAAACACGTCGCCCTTGGGATCCTCAATGTCCTCGCCGAACAACACGACGCGAGAATCGCTGCGTAAGTGGTCCCGCAACACCTCGCGAATCGCATCCCGCATGATCAACTGCAGTCCCTCGCCGCTGCCCCGGCGTTCGCGAGAAGGGTGCGTCAGTTCGACCGTGAGCGGTCGTTTGGCGTGGAACACGGATTCCGGCTCGGGCCCTAACGCCGCCGCTTCTTCCGCCGCTGAGACGTCCTGATCCACCTCGCCACGTACCTGGTCCAACTGCCCCCGCGACCAACCCTGCGCGAGGAGCCAGTCTTCGAAAATCGGAATTGGATCGCCCGTCCTGCGAGAAAGTTCGAGTTCCTCCCGCTCGCGATAAATCGACTGGTCGTCCGCGTTCGTGTGGCTGGTCAACCGCTCGACGTTGAACACGACCATACCCGGCCCGCGAGAATGACGGATCTCGGCGACCAGCCGGCCGAATTCTTCGTAGGCCAAGACGGCGCTGCGGCCATCGACGAAGTGGATCGGCATCCCAAACAACTGGTCGGCGCGTCCTGCTGGCACAGAATAGAAGGTGCGGCCCTCCGTCGGTGTGGAAATCGCCCAACGGTTGTTCTGCACGACAAACAAGACCGGCAGCGCACACCGGACGGCTTCTGCGCAGGCTTCCAGAAACTCGCCCTGCTGAGTCGTCCCGTCGCCGACACCGCAGTACACCAGTGGCGAATTGACGTGATCTTTGACAGCCGCCGCCACGCCGACAGACTGCAAGGCGTTGTTGGCTACCGGGGTAACCATGCACAACACATTCCGGCTCGGATCGCTAAAGAAGCCGGTCATCTGCCGGCCGCGCGAGCTGGAGTTGTCCTTGCACAGCAAGGTGTCGAAAAAGGCTTGGGTAGGCAAACCTCGCGCCAGCAACAGGGCTTTATCGCGGTAGTGGCAGTGCAGCCAGTCATCCGGGGTCAGATGCAACGCCAACGCGGCCAGGGCCTCGTGACCACTGCCGGCGACGTTGAAGAAAGCCTCGCCCCGATTGGTGATCTCCTGCTCCAATTGGTCTACCTGCCGGGCGGTAAGCATCGCTCGGTAGAGCAGGAGCTGTTGATTCCGATCCATGGTTATTTCCCACCAACGGCAGCGACTCTCTACGCCTTCAAGCAGCCATCGCCGACCAATCGCGTGACCACTAGGATGCGTAAACTGCGCAGAATTTAGAACTTATCCCGTTCGGGATGCCGTCCAAGCCAAGGTCGAGATTGTAAAGGTACCGGTCCAAGAATAACTCCGTGTTTTCGATGGTGAGCGGACTTTAGTCCACTCAGGCGGAATGAATTCCGCCCTACGAAATTGTTCTTGGACAGGTACTAACATTTTTCAGAACATTCCGATCAAGACCCCTCCGGTGTGTGCCGATCCTGCGGTTTTTTCTATTCAACAGGGGTTGGCAGGATATCATATTGAGATTTGCCACCGGACTTGACAAAACTTATCTGCCTAAGTCGCCGATGAAGATGGGTAGCATGAGGTGCCTGCATAGCATGGGATTGATGCGTAAAGTATTCGGAAGAAGCGGCAGTGCAACAGTTTTGTGGAACTTCTTGCCGAATTTTTCGTCTGCTAGGTTGCGGCAGCATTGCATCCATGGTGGGTGCGACTCTCCGTGAGATGAAGTCGGGGTGACTTGCGGCGTTCCGTTGGACCTCGCGGCTCCGGTGGCGAAATAATTGAGTATGTGGCGGAAGACAGGTAGGCTGAGTCGAGCCTTCTCTGCCGAGTTTCGGTCTGCCCCGTCGGCGATCTGCATCGAACAGGGATCACGAACAGCACTTTCGCGAATTAGGAAAAAGTCAATGACTCACACACGTCTTACCTCGCTTCGCTCTTCACGGACTTCGAGCCAACGACGCAACGCCGAGCGACGCACGCGCCGTTCTGTCAGGTTGTTTGAACGCCTTGAAGACAGAAACCTGCTGTCCGGCGATTCCCTGGCGTTCCACAACGCGTTCTGGCCCGCCGACGTTGATAACAGCCTCAAGGTAACCCCGCAGGACGCGTTATACGTTGTCAACGCATTGAACAACGGCGGATCGCGGCAACTGGCCTCCGCGGCGGCGGCGAGCGGCGAGGCAGGAACTACCAGTAGTGAGGCAGCCATAAGCGGGTATATCGACGTGAACGGAGATGGCCTGCTGACGCCGACCGACGCGTTGGGGGTCATCAACGCCTTGAACGGTGGTGAAGGCGAGACTGCGACGACGGACTTGGTACGTTACAACTTGACGGTGACGGACACCTCGAATGTCGCCTTGCCCACGAATGCGGACGGATCTTTTGCGGTGACGAAGGGACAAACGTTCCGGCTCCATGGCTCGCTCCAAGACGTGCGGAACATCGTGATGGGGGAGGGATCCACGGGCGTGTTCGCCGGCTATATCAACATTGTGGCGGCCAATAGCAGCCTGATTTCCCTGCGGTACGGTGAGACACAGCAGTTGCTGTTGGTCCCGACGACCCACACAGATAACACAGATCCGGCCAAGCCGGTGCAAGTGCCGGACACCATCACCGGCACCTTCACGCTGACGTTCCAAACACAGACGACGCAGCCGATCAACGCTCAGGCCAGCATTGACCCCAAGACGGGTGCCGTGCTGAAGTCGCGAGCTCAGTTGATCCAGGACGCCCTCGCGGCTTTGCCAAACATCGGAGCAGGCAACGTAGAAGTTACGAAGTCACTGACCAATGACAATGCATTTAACATTCGGTTCGTTAATGATTTGGGGGAACGCGACCTGCCCGGCATGCTCGGCAACTTCACCTCGCTAGTCTGCAAGCGCAACAATACTGTCACAGGGCCGGTCCAATCTGGCACCACCGTCACAGACAATTTTTACACGGCCAGCCTCAGCAATCCGGGAACGTTTGCCAGTTCCTTCGTTCACGTGAGCCCCTACATCAATGGCCCGTCACCCTCGGCGGATTCAGCAGTTCCCGCCTCGGGTGGCGCTCCGCTCGCCGAAGTCGGCTCGTTCTTGAGTGGGTTCAGTGTGGAAATCCCCGGCGGCGAGAAAGAGTTCTTTACCGTGGACATCCAGGCGCAGCTGCCGGGTGAGGTTGATTTCTCAGGCGCTTTGCCGTCGACGCCAACGGGACATGAAACGCTGGTCTTCCCGTCCAGTGGCGCAGCCAAGTTCACGGTGGATCCATCGCTTATCGGGTTCGTGCAAGATGCAAAGATTCCCTCGTCGTTGCTCCGCTTGAAGATTACGGCTCCGGTGGTGGCCGGAACATCGCAGTTCACCGTCGCGGAGGACTCGGTCAATAACGCCTTGGATGTACTCGCAAACAGCACGGTGAATGCAGCTGCGAACGGCGTAGTCCCCAAGGTGCTCGCTGGCGTTGGTGCGCTCAGCGATGCCAACGCGGGAACGATTTCATTCTCGACCGGCGCTACCGGCAAGGCCACTTTCACACCCACCCCCAACTATAACGGGACGGTAACGTTTGCCTATACCGTGAACGACAGCGCAACACCCACGGCTCACTCCGACATCGGGACGGCGACCATCACCGTGACGCCGGTCAACGATGCTCCGTCGTTCGTCCAGGGTGGGAACAAGACGGTGGATGAGGATGTTGGGGCGCGGACTTTTGCCGGTTGGGCGACGAGCATTCTCGCCGGCCCTTCGAACGAACAAGCAAACCAGACGGTTGACTTCCTGGTCACGAACAGTAATGGCGCCTTGTTCTCGGCAGCACCCGCGGTCTCGCCGGACGGTACGCTGACCTTCACGCCGGCCCCCAATGCCAACGGAACTGCTACGGTGACGGTGCGACTACACGACAACGGCAGTACGGACAACCAGGGCCAGAACACCAGCGCCCCGCAGACTTTCACCATCACGATCAATGCCATTAACGATACTCCTGTGAATACCATGCCCACGGGGTCGTTCCAAATGGTTTCCGGCCAACCCGTAATCATCAACGGGATCTCCGTGGCCGACCCGCTGGACGCCCCCTGGCTGGCTGTGCCGAATGACGAGATCGTAAACGTCACCCTGCGGATCGACCAGGGCACGGCCCAGGACAAGTTGACGTTGCTGAGCGTTCCCACGGGCCTGAGCGTCCCCGGAAACGGGACCGCGAGCACGCTTCAAATCCAGGACAAGATCGGCTTGATCAACGCCGCGCTGGCTGGCGGTCTGAAGTACGAAGGGACACTTGGCGCTCACACGTTGACGGTGATTACGGACGACCTTGGTAATGTTGGCGGCCCGGGATCGCTTACCGCTACGAACACGCTCTCGATCGTACCTCCCAAGAAGCCCTTCGCCGTGAATGACCAGTTCGCGGTCGATGAGAACTCCGGCGTGCATGTTTTCAACGTGCTCACAAACGACATTAGTTTCGTCTCGGGTCAGGCCGACGGGGCGAACCTGCGGATTATGAGCGTCGACCCTAGCGGCGTGCATAACGGCGGCACCGTGACCACAAACGGCAGTACGGTGACATATACGCGGAACGGCCTCTTCAACGGCACCGACACATTCACCTATGTGGCTGCCGACGCAACGGATCCGACGAACGGCGACGGTGCCAGCACCGGCACGGTGACCGTGACGGTCGACGCGGTCAACAACTCGCCTGTGATCACTCTGGGGGCGTCCAAGTTGGATACCCTGGAAGACCACCAAGCGAACCCGCTTCCCCAAGGCTTCATCACCATCACCGACCCGGACGTGGGCACCGGCCAAATGAAAGCGACGGTCACCGTGGCTGACGGGACGGTGACTTTGGGGGCGACGAACGGCCTGCTTTTTACCACGGGCACGGGAACGAACGATGCGCAGATGGTGTTCACCGGTACGCTCCAGCAACTCAACGATTCGGTCACTGGGGCCAAGTTCACGCCTACCACGGACTTCAACGGCGATGGGACGATCGTAATTGTTGTCGATGATCAGGGGAACACGGGCAAGCCGGGACCGTTGACGGCGACAGCGACGCTGACCATCAGCGTCAGTCCGGTCAACGATGCTCCCAGCGTGACTGCGAGTGACCCAGTTGCGGTAAACGAGAGCTCCGGGACGCAAACCGTGCCCGGCTGGGCGGTGTTCAGCCCAGGACCGACCAACGAGTCGGACCAGACGCTGGTGCAATACACCGTAGCTGGCGTGAGCAATACGGCCCTGTTCTCCGTAGCACCTGCCGTGGCCAACAATGGGACCCTGACGTTCACCCCCGCAACGAACGCCTTCGGCTCGTCGACCTTCACGGTCACGGCCCAGGACAGCGGACCAACCGCCGCCAATGACGTCAACACGTCGTCGCCCAAGACCTTCACAATCACGGTCCGCCCGGTGAATAATGCGCCGACCGTCAACTTCATGTCAGCGCGGCTGTCGGTAAACGAGAACACGCCGACAGTCTCCTCGTCTCTCCTCTTCAGAGCGACGGACTACAACGATATCGTTGTGGCCGACATCGACGCGGACGCCGCCCCGACGAATCCTGGGGTCACCGTCACCCTTTCCGTAAGTCATGGAACGTTGGTTGCCGTCCCGACAACCGGTGTTACGGTGACGGGCAGCGAAACGAATTTGGTCCTATCTGGACTCGTCGCCAAAGTGAACGAGGCCCTGAACGGCCTGAAGTACACGCCGACCGTGAATTTTGAACAGACCGATGTGATCCAGGTGGTGGTGAACGACAGCGGGAACTTCGGGAGTGGCGGGGCCAAATCCGCCAGCGCCAGCCTAGCAATTACCATCAACCCGGTTAACGATCCGCCGGCCATCGCCGCCCCAGCGAGCATCACCACCGGCCAAAACCGGGCGTATCCCTTTACCGGCCTCAATGCGGTAGCGGTAACGGATCAGGACGCTGGGAGCGGGGCGTTGGTCGTCAAGCTCGCCGCCACGAACGGCGCGATTGCGGTCGGCAGCGGCAGCGGCGTGAATTTCACCGATAGCAACGGTGCTGATGGAACCCTGACGTTCTCCGGCACGTTGACGCAAATCAAGACCGCGCTAGACGGCCTGACATACACTCCGTCCACGGGTTACACGGGGAGTGCGTCGCTGAAGATCGATGTCAACGATCAGGGATTCACCGGCCTCCTGTTGGCTGGCCAAACGGCAGAGAAGACCGTCACCATCTCGGTGGCCCCCGTGAATCAGACGCCGACCGCCAAAAACGACAGCATCACGACGTCGGAGGGATCGCCGCCCGTGACATTCAATGTGTTCGAGAACCACGGAAACGGCGTCGATGCGGTGGGTGGCGTCGATTTGGCGACGGGCACCCCGTTGCCCGATTCGCCCGGCAATCAGGCGGGAACGGACTCCCAGACGATCCACGTCCTCGCGGTCGACACGACTGGCCTGCAGGGTACCCTCACCTACACTGCCGCCACCGGTTCGTTCACGTACACGCCGCCGAGTCAGTACTTCAACACGTTGGGCGGACCCGAAAAGTTTACCTATACGGTCGAGGACAATGGCTTTTCGTGGGACGATGCGATCGCTGGATTCAAGGCCGATGCAAAGAGTTCCACGCCCGCAACGGTCACCATCACCGTCACGGAGGTCAATAATCCGCCGATCGCCAACGATTATCTCTGGATCATCCAGGCCAATCCGACTGGCGGCCAGCCTTTCACGATCAACGAAAGCGACTTGCTGACTACTCTGGCCAAGGACCAAGCCGGCCCGATGGGCGCCAACGAAGGCTCTCAGACCATTTCCGTCCTGAACTTAGGCACAGCCTCCTCCGGGACCGTTCGCCGCGCGGATGGCGTGATCACCTACACACTGCCAAGTGACCTCACCGTGTTCAACCATGTGGCGACGTTCACGTACAAAATCGAAGACAACGGGACGACCAACGGCACTCTCGAACGGAAGACTTCCACCGCCACCGTCACAATTCGGGATGTGATTCCCAAGATCCTGTCGGGCTTCGTCTATGTGGACATGAACGGCGACGGCGTGAAGGGAAGCGGGGAGCCGGGCATTGGCGGGGTGACGGTGACGTTGACCGGTACGGAGATTGGCGGCCGCGTCTTGACTGGCGATTCGGCTCGTACGGTCGTTACCGGATTTGACGGCAAGTACGAATTCAAAGATTTGTTGCCGAGCGAAACGGGCACCAATTACACGGTGACCGAAACCCAACCCGGCGCCTTTGCCGACGGCCGGGAGACGGTGGGGGATCAGGGCGGCAGTGTCGCGGCCAACGATCAACTCTCGATTCCCGTACCGTTGCTGAACTACGCCAACGGTGGCACCCTTGGTAAAGGCAATAACTTCGGTGAGTCGGGCACGACAACGAGTGAATCGGGTCAACCGGCCATGACCGATGCATACGTCGCCTTGGTGTTGCAGAGTCTGTTGGCTTCTCCGCAGAATACAGGAAGCAGTTCCTCGACCGGACTCATGTTCGGCACCGACGAGAACGGGATCGTGCTGTGGTCCATCAATCTTGGTAAATGGGAGGGCTATCAACCGGGTGTCAAGACAGGGGTTGACGGCCGCTATCAAGTTCCTCTCACCTACACCAACGATACCCCTCTTCAGGTCACGGACGTTTATGACGCCACGCAGCTGCCTAAGGTATCCAGCATACTGAACGATCCGGCGAAGCAAACGGTGCGCACCAGTGTCACGAGGGTCACCAGAATTTTTGGCTCACCCGAGGTCTTTCATCTACCGTCTCACACCCAGACAGTCGTGGCTGGTGAGGGCGAGGGTGGGGCGACGGTGGGAGATCAGCAGTTGCAGCTGCTAGCCAATTCCGATACCGGTTCGTCGTTTGCCCAAGCGGTCGATGCCATCTTCGCGGATAGCGGCAACCCGTTGGCCTAACGCCAGCGACCCGCCGAAATACCCGCTGCTAAGATTTGCCCAACGCGTGAGTGAGAGAGTCTCGCTCACGCGTTTTCTTGTTTTCGAACTCTGCCTGGAACCAACTTCCGGGCCTTGATCGGAAGGTTGCGCACTGCTGTCGGCGCTGGCAATGATCCGGGTGGCTGATGACTGAGCCTAAGCGAAGCCCCAGTACCCGGTTTCTGGGGCATCGCTGCACTCTGCCCCAGCCACCCCGACCTCCTGCTGCTAGCGTTTTGCGCAACGTCATGATCAAGGCCCAACTTCCGCGATGCTCCGTTGCGTTGCTCCACGCAACGCTCGGCCGCAGCCGAACAGTGCGGCAGTTGGCGTTAGCCCAATGCCACTTACTTTGCACCCCGACATGGTGAGCCGCAAGGCGCTAGCCGCGGGCCTTGGGCGAAAAGACGCGGCCAGTCTTCACCGGCGGCTAGCGCCGTTCCGCTCAAAGCAAGCGGCCTTGGGTGTCAGCCCCCGGGATGACTCGGCGGCATCGCGACCACGCGAACCGATCCCTCCGAGACCGGGTTTCGCGTCTCGGAGAAACGCGACCACGTGGACGCGACGGGCCGTGAGCAAGAAACGAGAAACCCCGGCTTCCTGTGGAAACCTGGGTTCTTGGTTGGCTGGCAGTAGGTGCTTCCACTCACAGCTTGAACGTCAGACCAATGGTGATGCCTTGGACCCAGAAGCTGGTGTCGCGGATGCCTTTCAGCTCGGGGTTGTTGGGCGGCACAAAAAACGGCCCTCCCAGCAGTTGCGATGAATTCACCGTGGGCATGCCCTCCCTTGATGTGTCGATTTGATCGCCGGCCAGGGCTACCTTGTCCCAATAAATCAGCGAATAGCCCAGGGAGAAGTCGAAACGCCGGGTCATGTGATAGATCATTTTCAGGTCGGCCTCGGGCACCACGCAGAACTTGTTGGAGGTGTAGGGGCTGGGGTTGATGTTGGTCGGCTGGGTGAGTAGGCCGCCTGGCCCCGACGCGCCTAAGGGATTCACGTTGTATCTACCGTCGATCGTGACCACCTGATGCATGTTGCCGAGGCCCAATTTGCCTAACGCCGAGAAGGTGATCGGACCAGCGTCATACTGACCCAAGAGTCCTAGCTCCCCACCGTTAAAAGTGTTCTTTACAGAGAACGCGTCTTCCAATTCGACGGTGACCGAGTTTCTGTCCGTGCTGCGACTGTTGATCACCAGGCTGTCGTCGATGCGCGCAAACTGATAGCCGGCGATGAAGTCCAGGCGGCGACCGCGACAGGCGTACAGGAGGTAACTGCCGTAAGCTTCGGCGGTCAGCAAGTCGTTGGAGGCCCTGGCCTGGACGTCGCCTTGTACCCCAAAACTAGCGTTAGCGACATTCCACGCGGACGGGGTGGGATTAAAAGGGTCGCTGTCAAAGTAGGGTCGCGCCAGGAGTTGCGATCCGTCTGACTGGCGACTGTAGCTCGTCGAGTCCCGTGCCGTGGCGAAGAACTTGCCGCCGACGCCCAGGACCCGATCCTCGTCGAGCCAAGCGCCAAACGACAAGCGTCCGGCTGACTTCAGGTCGCCCCCAATTTCACCATTACCAAAGAGGATGTCGGAGCCCGGGAGTATGCCGTTGGTGCCAGGCGGACTGCTGGTCACCAGCGCGGGCAGCGAGCGTCCCTTGCGCCAAGCGTGCATGTACTCGAACGTAACCCAGGGATCCCAGATGAGGCTGCGGCCGCAGGCAGCGGAGCCGCAGGCAGCGGAGTCGCAGGCAGCGGAGTTTGTGCAACCACCCGAGCACGCGGGCGTTCCCTCTACCACCGCATCCGGCTGGTAGCTCGTCGGCAGTCCCGTCGGTTCGTCGCCGATGAAGTTGTGGAACGACTCAGATGCCGTGTACTCCGCCCTGGCCGCGGGACTTGCGCCCGATGCAGACCTCCGATACTGATCGGCGGACGCCTCCATTCCAGAGTGCACGAGCACAAGGCTTACGATAATGAAGGTCGTCCTGAGTGGTTTCATGGTGACAACTCGCCTTGAATGAGTTTCTTGGGTCATGCGTACAACTAGATCGACCGGAAAAAGCAGAATTTGCAGAAAAACCCGCAAGCCCAGAACAGTCTATGTATTTACCCCAGCCATCCAGCCTCGGCCTGTAACACCGGCTGACTCACGATTATGTCGGGTGTAACGCCTTTGCGGATTGAGTCGAATGTAACACATAATTCGTTTTTGACCTGACGCGGACCATTCAAGGGCTTGGAGGTTTGGTGGTTTATCGGTGCCTAGGGCTTCGCCTGGGCTCAGTCGTCCTTGGTCAGAACGTTGCACGAAACGCTAGCAGCAGTCGGGCAGGGTGGTGGTGGCAGAGTGCAGCGATGCCCCAGAAACCGGGTACTGGGGCTTCGCTTAGGCTCAGCCACCAGCCACCCGGGGCATTGCCAGCACTGACAGTAATGTGCAACCTTGCGATCAAGGCCCTGCAGCAAAGTCCGCGGGTCGGTCCTGTTGCGGTTCGCTGAAATTGCTATCATGCGATCATCAACAAACGCCACGGGAAACATCGCGATAGTGGGCACTATGAATACAATCCAGGGAATTCCACGGGGGATCACAGCCCGAATTCTGAAGTGGATGGGCGGGCCGATCAGTCGGCGATTCGCTCGCTGGGGTGAGTTGCTGGATCAAGTCAACGCCTTGGAACCTGTGCTGCAAAATGAGACTGACCAGGGTCTCCGCAAGCGAAGTTTGTCCCTTCGGTTTCGAGCGAAGGCCGGAGAGAAGCTGGAACGTTTGCTTCCCGAAGCCTATGCCCTGGTACGAGAGGCCGCCGTCCGAGCCACCAAAATGAGGCACTTTGACGTGCAGATCATCGGCGGCATCGCCCTGTTCCGAGGCTGTATCGCCGAAATGGACACGGGGGAAGGCAAGACGCTCACAGCCACGCTGCCGCTGTACCTGCACGCTTTGGTTGGAAAAGGCGCGCATCTGGCCACCGTCAACGACTATTTGGCGTCGCGAGACGCGGAGTGGATGACGCCCATCTATGGCCTCTTGGGAATGACGGTCGGTATCATCGAGACCCAGGACTCGCAGGACAAGCGTCGCAAGGCCTACGCTTGCGACATCACCTACGGGACGTCCAAGGAATTCGGCTTCGATTTCGAGCGGGACCGACTCCTCCTGCGGCGAATGGGGCGTCAGCAGACAGATTTTCTCGGCGAGGGCAGCACGGAACGTTGGGACGCGTCCGGCGAGCAACCGGTTCAGCGAGGCGCCCACTTTGCGTTGGTCGACGAAGCCGACAGCGTATTGATCGACGAGGCACGCACCCCGCTGATCATTGGAACCCTGGGCGACAAAGCGCGGGAGCGCATCATGGCCACCTTCCAGTGGGCAGCGGAGCACGCCGACAAGTACGAGGAAGACGAACACTACGAGTACGACCACGAGGACAAGAAAGTGGAATTGACCGCCGCCGGCCGCCAGTTCCTGCGTTCGCTTCCTCAGTCCGAAATTCTGCGTGGCGTTGGTTTGATCGACCTGTACCAGTACACCGAGCGGGCCATCAAAGTGCGGCGCGACTTCATTTTGGATCGCGAGTACGTGGTCCGCGAGGGGGAGATCGTCATCGTCGACGAGTACACGGGACGCTTGGCGGAAGGGCGCAAGTGGCGTGACGGTATCCACCAAGCCATTGAGGCCAAAGAACGCATCGAAGTCACAGTGCCGACCGGCCAGGCGGCGCGAATCACGGTCCAAGATCTGTTCCTGCGTTACCGGTATCTGGCAGGTATGACGGGCACCGGTAAAACGTCAGCGAGGGAGTTTCGCAAGATCTACAAGAAGCGGGTCATCCCCATTCCCACCAACAGGCCGGTGCGGCGCAAACGGCTGGCTCCGCGGATCTTCGGCACGGCCGCAGCCAAGTGGGCCGCGATTGTCGAGGAAGTCCGAGCCATGCACCTCGCAGGCCGCCCGGTGCTGATCGGTACGCGTTCCATCGACAAGTCCGAACATCTCTCCAGCTTGCTCTCCGCCGCCGGCATCGAACATCGGGTGCTGAATGCCCGTGAAATCGCCAAAGAGGCGCAGATCGTGGCCGCAGCGGGGCAGACGGGCAAGGTGACGGTAGCCACCAACATGGCAGGGCGCGGTACTGATATTAAGCTGGGGCAAGGCGTTGCAGATGTCGGCGGCTTGCATGTGATCGTAACCGAGATGCACGATGCCGCGCGCATCGATCGCCAGTTGATGGGCCGCTGCGGCCGACAGGGCGATCCGGGAACTTGTCGCACGTTCGTGTCACTTGAAGATGACATCCTGGGTGTCGGCTTCGGCCCCAAGGCCGCCAAGAAATACGAGGCCGTGGGAACCCGGACACCTGGTTCAGTCGAGGGGTATGCACGGCTGTTCCGCAAAGCCCAGCGCAAGGTCGAGCGCCGGCACTTCCGAGATCGCACGATCCTGCTGCACCACGAGAAGCAACGTAAGAAGATGCAGCGCGAGATGGGACAAGACCCGTACCTGGATACGACGGACTAGTCAAACATCATCTAGGAGAGATAGGCTAGCCTGGGTGAATCCACCGACCTTATGCCTTGGCTCGGCGTAACCGTATCTGCCACGTCGATCACCAGTCAAGCTACTGAACCTTGATTTTCAATGAGCGAATACCCGATAATCACTCGGTATCTACTTGTTGAAACGCCCTTCAATTGGTAGTTTGACACATCCCAGAAGACGATCGGTGGGCCTTGACTTTCTGGCATCGACCTGCGACGAGGCGACTCGATTCCTACGAATTTCTGCTGCTCTCTCTGCTGACCTGGAACCATCTCAGCCCGGTTCTGCATGCCGGAGCTGCGAGGAATGCGAACGGCAGGTGTGGAACTTATTCAGCGTGACGACATCATACATGCGTCTTGAAATCTCAATACATGCGTCTTGAAATCTCAGTGGTTAGGGACGGTTTGTTGAAGTAACATCTCACCCCGCTCGGTATCGCCAATGTCCGCTGACCAAAGTGTGAATTCCGACACCATTGAGCAAACCAAACAGCAGATCCGCGGTTTGGTGAGCGAGATCGCCCGGCTATCCAAGAGTGAGTTGGAGGCGGAGGAGTACTACCCAGCTTTTCTCGAGCGAATCGTGGGCGCGCTGGCCGCGGCCGGTGGGGCTGTTTGGGTAATTAAGGAAGGTCGCCGTTTGGATCTGGCTTACCAGATCAAGATGAGCGAAACCTTGCTGAGCAGCGAATCCGAAGAAGCGGCAAGGCACTTTGCCCTGTTGAATCAAGTGGTGGCAAGTGCCGAGCCGAAACTGGTTCCGCCGCAGTCCGGGCCGGCCGATCAGACGGCAGCAGGCAATCCCACTCGCTATCTGCTGGTCTTGGCGCCGCTGAACGGCGACAACCAAGTGGAAGGCGTGATTGAGATCTTCCAGCGGCCCGACGCTCAGCCTGTGACGCAGCGGGGCTACTTGAAATTCTTGGTCCAAATGTGTGAACTGGCCAGCGAGTGGGTGAAGACTCGCAAGCTGCGCCAAATCAGCGACCGTCATTCGCTGTGGGCGGAGGCGGACCAGTTCTCTCGGATGGTTCACGAGAATCTCGATCTTAAGGAGACCGCCTACACGGTCGTCAACGAAGGCCGGCGAATCATCGGCTGCGATCGGGTGAGTGTGGTTGTCACGCGGCACGGCGTATGCAAGGTGGAAGCGGTCAGCGGTCAGGACACCATCGAGAATCGGTCGAATATTGCCAACTTCCTCGGCAAGCTGGCGACGCGAGTCGTGGCGACGGGTGAGTCGTTGTGGTACGAGGGTTCGACGGAGAACCTTCCACCGCAGCTTGAAGAATCGCTGCACGACTACATCGACGAATCACACACTAAGATGATGGCGGTATTGCCGTTGCGGCGGCCCAAACGTACGGACGACGTGCGGCAGACAGTGACGGGCGAGGCGGATGACGAGAGCAATGAGGCCAACGAGATCATCGGGGCCCTGATCGTCGAACAAATCGAGAGCGACTTGCCGAGAGAGGTTCTCCGCTCCCGCACGGACCTCATTTACGAGCATAGTTCCCGAGCCCTCACCAACGCCATCGACTACAACAGTCTGTTCCTGATGCCCGTCTGGAGGGCGATCGGCAAGATGCGTTGGCTGGTCCGCGCCCGGACTTTGCCGAAGACCGTGGCGGTGGCGGTGGCGATCCTGTTGGTGGTGCTGCTCCTGTGCGTCTTTCCCAAGGATTTCGGTCTGCAGGCCAGTGGCTCGCTTCAGCCGAAAACGAAGTACGACATTTTCGTGCCTGTGGACGGGGAGGTCGTCGACTGCCCGGTCAGCGACCAATCGCCGGTCAAGAAAGGCGATCTGCTAGTAGAACTTCGCAACACGGACCTGAAGGTTCAGTACCAGGATGTGCTGGGACAACAGCTGGCCAAGGCAGAGCGTTTGTCCTCGGTGACGTACTCCTTGCTGAATCACCAGAAGATGGTGACGGATGCCGAGCGGGTGAAACTGTCGGGGGAGATGCTGGAACTGGGCCAGGAGTTGAAGACGTTGGAACAGCAACGTGCATTGCTGGAAGAGAAGCTTGGGAAGCTGAAGATTGTGAGTCCGATCGACGGCGAAGTCATGATGTCCTGGGACACACGCAAGACCCTCGTTGGCCGCCCCGTGACCATCGGCCAGAACCTGATGACCGTTGTCGACCCCCGGGGCGACTGGGAACTGGAAGTGCACATGCGTGAGAGCCGTTGTGGTCACGTCCGCAGCGCCCGCTAACGAGTCCAGCAAGATCCCACCTTGGCGGAGCAAGATTCAGTCGTCGGCGAAACCGTCACGTATGTGCTGGCGACCGATCCGGGGACAAATCACATTGGCAAGATTCGAGAGATCAAGAGCGGCACCGAAGTTCTGGAAGAAGAGAAATTGAACGTGGTCGATATCAAAGTCGACGTCGATCCGTTGGAAAAGGAAAAGATCGACAATCCGAGACCCGGCACCACCGTGACAGCGCAGGTCTACTGCGGACGTCGCCCCTGCGGTTACGTGTGGTTCCACGAAGCCTGGGAGTGGGTGGAACTGCACATCTTCTTCAAGTGGTTCTCTTGAGGGACGCGCCGCTGCCTGCCACGAATTTTTTTTTTCCTAAGTAGAGGGGAGACACAATCGATGCACACGGCTGCGTGGCTCGTGGCGACCGTGGTTCTGGCGGCCCAACCGACTGGAGAAGCCCGTCCCAAGACACGCGATCGTGTGACGTTGCCACACTGTGTGGTCTCGCTGATCGATCAAGTCGAGTTACCCGCTCAGTTGTCTGGTGTGTTGATCGAGGTGACGGCCAAGAAGGGCATGCTGGTCCGCAAGGACCAGCTTCTGGGACGCATCGATGACACGATGGCGCAAGTGCGTTTGAAGTCCGTCGAGGCCAAGCTGACCGTCGCCCAGAAGAAAGCGGAAGATGACTCTCCGGTGAAGTTGTCCAAGAAGCTCGTGGAGTATTATTTGGCGGTGTACGAGGAATCCGTGGCCATCAACAAACGCAGTCCCAATTCAATCGCCGAAGCCACACTACGAACGCAAGTGGTCCAGTGGGAAAAAGGAAAGCTGGAAACGGCGACGGAAGAGCTGAAATGCGAAGTCGCCAAATTGGAGCAGAAAGTTGCCGAAGTCGAGGTCTTGAACGTCCGGACGGAGCTGAAGCAGCGGGAGATCCGGTCGCCGTTTGACGGCGTCGTCGTCGAATTGTTGCGTCAACAAAGCGAATGGGTCAAGGATGGCGAGCCGCTATTGCGGGTCGTGAATATGGATCACTTGCGGGTGGAGGGTTTCCTACCTGCGAAGGATTATGCCCCGGAACAGGTGCTCGGCGCCAGGGCCACCGTCAAGGTACGTGTGGCCGACTGGGAACCGGAACCGCTGCCCTGCACGGTGGACTACGTCAGTCCATTGGTCGAAGCCAGTGGTGACTACCGGGTCTTTGCCGAAATCAAGAACAAGCTTGGCCGGGGCGGCTATCCCTGGCTCGTGCGTCCGGGATCGGACGTCGAGATGACCATTACGTTGAAGTTGCAGCAGCCCGAGGCCCCAGCCACACGGGCCTTGCGCGAGCAATAGCAGACCGGCGTACGAGTCGCCTGCCCCACCGTGGCGAGTTCGGCTCCTGTGTGGGCCAGCTGGCGTGTTGGTTCTTGGCCCCCGCGGACTTCCCATGGCAACCTTGGCGGACAGCTTGGTTAGCAGTACGACGCGGCCGGTGCGGCTGCGCATGCGTCCGGACTTGACCTCGCGACGACAACGCTATCAGGGCGACAGTTACTGGGTGGTCAAAGAGCCGGTAGGCCTGAACTACTTTCGCTTCCACGAGGAGGAGTTTGCGATCCTCGAAATGCTGGATGGCCAGACCAGCCTGGAGGAAATCAAGGAGCAATTTGAGTCCGAGTACACGCCGCAAAAGATCACCTACCAGGATCTGCAGCAGTTTGTCGGGATGCTGCACCGCAGCGGCTTGGTGATCTCGGATGCGGCCGGGCAAGGGCGGCAACTCCGCAAGCGTGGCACCGAGAAGCGACGCAAGGAGTGGCTCGGCAAACTGACCAACGTGTTCGCCTTGCGGTTTCGCGGCATCGATCCGGAATGGCTGCTGACCCGCATGCTGCCGTACTTAGGCTGGCTCTTCAACCCGGTGCTCCAGATCTGCTGGTGCTTGCTGGTCCTCAGCGCGGTGAGTCTGGTGCTTGTCCAATACGATCTCTTTCAGTCGCGTCTGCCTTCGTTTCACGAGTTTTTCGGTGGCTTTGAGAACTGGCTCTACATGGGCGCGACGATGGCGGTCGTGAAGGTCTTGCACGAATTTGGCCACGGCTTGTCGTGTAAGTACTATGGCGGCGAATGCCACGAAATGGGCCTGATGTTCTTGGTGTTTACTCCCTGCCTGTACTGCAACGTGTCCGACTCCTGGATGCTGCCCAACAAATGGCATCGCGTGTTCATCGGTGCTGCCGGGATGTACATCGAAGGTTTACTGGCTGCGATCGCCACCTTCGTGTGGTGGTACAGTGCGCCGGGTTCGCCCGGGATGCTGAACCACATCTGCCTGAGCGTCATGTTCATCTGTTCGGTCAGCACGGTGATGTTCAACGGCAACCCGCTGCTGAGGTACGACGGCTACTACATGCTCATGGATGCCTTGGAGATCCCCAATCTGCGGCAGAAGGCAACTGAGGTTCTGAAACGGTTTATGGTGGATATGTGTTTGGGAATCGAGCAGCCGGACAGTCCGTTTCTGCCCCAACGCCATCGTTTTCTCTTTGGCCTGTTCACGGTTGCGTCCGTCTGTTACCGCTGGGTCGTCGTGTTTTCCATTATGTTCTTCCTGAACAGAGTGTTTGAACCCTATGGCTTGAAGATCATTGGCCAATTCATTGGAGCGATGGGGTTTTTCGGTCTGGTCGTCCAGCCGCTCTGGCAGCTCTGCCGGTTCTTTTACATGCCTGGGAGGATGCATAAAGTGAAGCGACACCGTCTCATCGCTTCGGTGTCCGTGGTGGGAATCGTGGTGGCCGCCTTGCTGTTCGTGCCCCTACCCTACTCCGTGGACTGCACGCTCGAACTCCAACCGCGGGACGCCGCGGCCATCTGGCCTCGGGTTCCTGGACGCCTGGCGAAGATCTCCGTCAAAGAGGGCGAAGAAGTCAAAGAGGGCCGGGAGATTATCCTGTTAGATAATCTCGATCTGCAACTCGAAGTGACGAAACTGCAGGGGAAACGCGACAAATCGATAGCCCAACTGCGAAGTCTTGATCAAGAACGTATTTACGACGAACGAGCGAGTCTGCAGATTAAGCAAGTGCGAGAAATCTTGGCGACGGTGGAGCAGCAACTCAAAGAAAAAGAAGGCGACATCCGGCACTTGACCTTGAAGGCCCCCAAAGCGGGCGTCGTCATCCCCGCCACTCCCCGCCCCAACCGCAATCCCGGTGATCGTCTGCCCGAGTGGTCTGGTTCACCCTTGAGCCCGAAGAACATCGGGGCCAAGTTCAAGGAAACCGACATGATCTGCCAAATCGGCGATCCCCAGGACCTGGAAGCCGTCTTGATCATCGACCAGGAAGACATCGAACTCGTCGACACAGCACGGCAAAACGCAGCGCGGGCCAAAGCCTCTCCGCCGGCCGTCAGCATTCGTTTGGACGCCGATCCCAGCCAGACCTTGGTCAGTGAGATCGTGCAGGTCGCGAAGGTGGAATTGAAATCGACGCCGGACAGCTTGTCCGCCAAGGCGGGCGGTGAATTGAACACCAAGACAGACACTTACGGGAGGCAACGGCCGATGAGCACTTCCTATCAAGCGCTCGCGCCTCTCGATAACCAGGGAAATCTGCGCGGTCTGCTCAGTCCCGGTCAGCGGGGGCGAGCGAAAATCCACACCGACTGGCAGTCTTTGGGAAACCGGGCTTATCGCTATGTGGTCAGGACTTTCCACTTCAAGATGTAGGCCGCGAGCCTCCGGCCCCCCCCGTCGCCGTGCGAAGGGATTCTGCTACGATAGTTCGTCTGTGATTGTCGCACGCAGAACAGGTTGCGGGAAATGCGAGATCATTGTCTGAGAAATAGTTTTGGTCGTTAAGGACTCTTGTGAGTCCGGCAGTTTGTGTTTTGTCTTTAGTAATGGAGAGAGAAGCATGGCAAAAGAAAATGAAGCCGCCGAAGTAACCCCCCCGACGGATGCACAGCCGGCCCGGCCGCAGCAGTTGCGAGTCGATGACTCCAACATCCTCGCGAGCTACTCGAATTTCTGCCGCGTGACGGGCTCGCCTGAGGAGCTGAGCATCGACTTCGGCTTCAACCCGCAACCCGTGGGGATTCCCGATCAGCCGGTCAAGGTCGTGCAACGGATCATCGTCAACTTCTACACGGCCAAGCGTTTGTTGGCTGCGTTGTCGATGTCCGTGCAACGGCACGAAGCTGTGTTCGGCGTGCTGGAAACCGATATCAACAAGCGGTTGAGGATTCAGCAGCAACAGTAGGCAGAGCGAACCGTTGAGGGCCTTGATCATAAGGCGGCGAACTGCTGTCATTGCTGGCAACAATGTGGGTGGCTGGTGGCTGAGTCTAAGCGAAGCCCCAGTCCACTGTTGCTGGGGCTTCGCTTAGGCTCAGCCACCAGCCACCCTGCTGCTAGCATTTCGCAAGATTACGAGCATAGCCCCGCCGAGCAATCGGCGCGAAGTACACGGGACGGCTGCGTCGGGGGCCGCGGGGCAGACCAGACGCAGCCGTTCTCCTTTGGCGAAGGCAGCCCTGCGCCGACGTCAAACGCCCAGCGCTGCCATGTCAGGTTTCTTCCAGCGCCCGTTCGAGAAACTCGATCTGGCCGCGCACCGATTCCAGATTGGGATTCAGTTCCACGGCCCGGCGAAAACACTCCAACGCGGCGAAGGCTTCTCCCGTCTCCAGATAACAGTGAGCCATGCCCACCGCCGCACCGAAATGGTAGGCGTTCAGCTCAAGCGTTTGTTGACAGTCGTTGGCGGCGTCTTCATAGTGACGCAGTTGAAAATGGGCGATCGCCCGCTGGTTCCAGACTTCCGCGAAACGCGGGGCTTCGTCAATCAACTGCGTAGCAGCATCCAGGGCTTCGAGATAGCGGAAGGAGTTGTTCAGACGGAGAATGATCCCCAACTGCTGGCGTTGCACGTCGCTGCCATCCCGGCACCACAACTCGCGGAGGGTGTTTTCCGCGAGAATGCGGACGACACGATCGCGATCCCGCAGCACTTGGCCTAAGACCGGCGTCGAGTCGTAGCCCGCCGAGAATCCGAGTGCTAAGGCGGCCCCGCGGCGAGTCAGGCGGGTACCACACAGCGCCAGTCGCTCCAAGGTCGTAATCAGGTAGTGCTTGGATGTATTGCGGATGAAGGCCGCCGAATCCTCGTCGTCCAGGTAACGTAGGTAGAATCGATTCAGCAGAGGAGTAGGCTTGTCCGCGGGCACTGGTCTCGCTCCTTTCGGATTGGCGTCGGAGGGGGCATGCAGGCGATTGCTTCTACGAGTTTAGTTGCGTCCTGCAGTCGCGACAACGGTTTGGCGCGTCTTGGACACCTATTCCCCGACTTTATCCGCGGCCATGTTTCGGTCAGAATGTTCACGGAGACTGGGCGAGCATGGCTTGCCGAGACGGAAATGCGCAGCATACCGAACACCGAAAACTTGGCGCCACGCGGACTCGCTGGTCACGTGCCGTGGCTCGGCTGGTGTTTCTGCCTCACCGTGTGTGCCGCGTGGGACGCGCCCGTGGAGGCCAGCGAGCCGCGGGCAGTTTCGTGGAAGACGGGGACCGAGTTCGAACGACAACTCGACTCACTGGTCGCCATCACTTGGCCTTCCAATCCGCTGCGTCAGTCCCTCTGCAGTGGCCCGAACGCAGTTCGCCGCGGCAGCTGATCGAACAACTGGCCGCCGAAGTCGAGCTGAAGATCGAGCGGCCGGAACAGATCCCGCATGATCTGTGGCCTGCCGTCGCGTTGCCGCCACTCGACTTTGCGCAGCGTCTAAGCCTCCTGCTCGCCGGCTTGGAGCTGACCTTCGAGTATTCCGATGCCCACGCCATTCGTCTGCTCCCGCTGCCGGCCACCGCGACCGTAGAACGTAGCTACGCCGTATCGAATCAGCAAACTGCCGCCATCCAGGAAATCACCCAGCGATTCCCCGAAACCCGTGTAACACGTCGAGCGGGAAATGTGATCGTCGTGGCTCCGCTGGAGGCCCACGAGTTGCTGCAGGGACTGTTGCACGGTCGGCGGCCGCCCGGTATCAAGCCGGCTAAGCCGGCTAAGCCGACCAAGTCGACCAAGCCGACAGCGAAACCTGAAGTGAGTTGGACGCTGCGCATCGAAAACCAGACCGTCGTGGCGGTGGTCAAGATCGTTGCCAAGCGTCTCGAGTGCCAACTCGCATGCGACCCCGCGCTCCTCGGCAAGCTGAATCAACGGGTGTCCTTCGAAGTCAACCAGGTCACGCTGGAGAAGCTCCTGGAGACCGCACTTTCTCCGGCTGGCCTCACGTATCGTTTGGATGCGACGACGCTGCGGATTCTCCCCGCCGATGCGTCGTCCGAGCCGTAACGCGGATTTATTCTAGAGGAAACGCCCGTCGAGAATGTGCTAGCGATGTTTGACGCCATCCAAGAGTTTGGGGAATATGCCTGAGCGTGAGAACTTCCCCAACACAGGGTGCGTCTGGTAGAATTGGTCAACCCCGTGTCCCGCACACCAGGAAAGGATCGGATCGATGCCCGCGTTCAAGGCAGAAGTTTTGCATGCGTTGGGTCAGGCTCAGGCCATCTCGCGTTTGAAAAGTCTTATGGAGCAGGCGCGAGAGCAGTACCGAGACGACGTCAGCCAGATCTCCGGCGCATGGAAAGACCACGTAATGGACTTCTCCTTGACCACGTTCGGGATGACCGTCAAAGGGACGCTCACGGTGGAGGAAGCCGCTGCCCGCGTGGCCGGTCAGCTGCCCTTGGCCGCCGCCTTTTTCCGCGGGAAGATCGAGCAGTCGATCGCGAGCGAATTGCAGAAGGCGCTCGGGTGAGTATCAGAGGCCTGACGCTCCCCGCTCGCCAGCTTGATTCGAACACGTTCGGCACCTGACCATAATAGATCGCATGGGAAATCGTTCGTCTGAGGAATGGCGCAACTTGTACCCGTTTGCCTCGCACGAGCTGCGGCTGGATTCGCTGCGTTACCACTATCTGGACGAAGGCGACGGAGAGCCGCTGGTGATGGTGCACGGCAATCCGACATGGTCGTTTTACTGGCGCAACCTCGTGACGTCCCTGCGGGACAGCTATCGAACGGTGGTTCCCGATCATATCGGTTGCGGACTAAGCGATAAACCCCAAGCTTACTCCTATTGCCTGTCGCAACACATCGAGAACCTCGTCCGCTTGATCGAGCAACTCGACCTGTCGCGCATCACGTTATTGGTGCATGACTGGGGTGGGGCAATCGGGCTGGGGGCGGCTCTGCGGGTGCCGCAGCGAGTGACGCGGCTGGTGCTGTTCAACACCGGAGCCTTTCCACCTCCGTTCATCCCGTTTCGGATTGGCGTGTGCCGCACGCCGATCCTGGGCCGCTGGGCGATTCGACGATGGAACCTGTTTGCCCGTGCGGCGTTGACAATGGCCGTCCACAAACGGGAACGCATGACGCACCCTGTCCGGTCGGGGCTATTGGCGCCGTACGATAACTGGGAGCATCGGGTGGCGATCCATCGGTTTGTCACCGACATCCCGATGACACGGCGACATCCGACGTGGCAGGTGCTGGCCGATCTTGAGCGGAACTTGCCGACATTGTCCGATCGGCCTGTGCAAATGCTCTGGGGCATGCGCGACTGGTGCTTCACTCCCACCTGTCTGGAACGATTTCGCGGGATTTTTCCGCGGGCAGAGGTCCATCGGTTGGCAGACGCGGGGCATTACGTGATTGAAGATGCTCACGAGCAGATCGTGCCGTTGGTCCGCGAGTTCTTGGGAAGAACGTAGGGTGGACCAGAGCGAATCAGGTGCGAGAAGCAGTGGATCGTCACTTCGCCGACCAGTTTGTCACACTCAATCGTCGAGCCAGCCAGCGCCGGCCCACCAAGATCGTCTCTCCATTCTCAATGGCGCGCGTCGTCCGTTCCGCGTTCGCGAGATTGAGCTGGCGACGCGATTTCCGGAAAACGCGTATTGGGGCACAACCTGGTGGGGCGTCGCTTGGTCCGTGACTCTTCCGTGCGGAATGGCGCTGGCGAGTTGATCGAACTGCAACGTCCAAGGAATGCCAGCGCTGTGGCCCACCCTACGGCGGGTTTTTCTTGGGACGCGGGTTTTTGGTAACGCGGGGGGGTGACGATGGTTTACCGGCGGCGCGGAGGGCTTTCTTACGCCGCTGATACGCCGCTTCACGGTTGGCCTGCTGACGCTTGGCGATCGCCTGGGGATTCTCCGCCTGGCCGGTTAACTCATAGAGAAAGCGGCTGGGAATGGTCTCTCGCGGCTTGCCCCACTTCATCCGCGCCAGCGGGAACGACAGGGTCAGACGGTCCCGAGCCCGCGTCACCCCGACATAGCACAGGCGGCGTTCCTCTTCCACGTCTTCCCCATTTTCGCCCAGACTCCGGTAGTGCGGCAGGATGCCCTCCTCCATGCCGACCATGTACACGTGGGGGAATTCCAAGCCCTTCGCACTGTGCAGTGTCATCAGGACGAGCGAGTTGCGTTGCAGCTGTTTCTCTTTCTCGTTGTCAAATTCGCGGCCGCCTAACGCCACTTCGTCCAGGAACCCGCTCAGCGTGGGCTGTTTCGCCTTGGTCTCGTAGGCCCCCACGGCGTTGACGACTTCCTGCACGGCGTCCCAACGTGATTGCTGCTCGGTCGGATCTGGATAGATCCGCTTGAGTTCCCCTTCGTACTTGATCCGGGCGATCAAGTCGCGAGTCAACTGGGTCACCGATTCCTGTTCGCTATCGAGCCGGTGTTGAAACTGCTGCACGAGGTGGACGAAGTTGCGGACATGCTCCTGGACGCTCGGCGGTATCCCTGTCGGCTCGCCTAGCACCCGCCAGAGGTTCTGGCCTTTGGCAACCGCTTGCTGCAGCAGCGTCTCGACCGTCTTCGACCCGATGCCGCGCGGCGGCAGATTGATGATCCGCAGCAGCGAAACCTCGTCCTGAGGCGACACCAGGACCTTCAAATACGCCAGGATGTCGCGGACCTCCTTGCGGTCGAAAAACGACATGCTGCCGAGCATCACGTACGGCACTTTGGCCTTCCGCAGTTCGGTCTCGAAGGCCCGCGTCTGCTCGTTGGTGCGAAACAGGATGGCAAAGTCGCGAGGTTCCAGCTCTTTACGATCCAGAAAACGCCGGATCTCGTCCACCACCTCTTTGGCCTCGGCGTTCTCGTCTGGCCACTGTCGTACCTTCGGCTTCTCACCGCCGCAACGAGCCGCCCGCAGGACCTTGTCATGCCGCGTTTTATTGAACGCGATCAGCCGGTTGGCCAACTCCAGGATCTCGGTCGTCGAGCGATAGTTGTCCTCCAGTCGGATGACCGTAGCTTCGGGCCAATCTCGCGCGAAATGCAAGATGTGCTCGACCTCGGCTCCGCGCCAGCCGTAAATCGATTGATCGTCGTCGCCCACCACGCACAGGTTGCGGTGGTCGGATGCCAAGGCTTTGACGATCCGGTACTGGGTGCCGTTGGTGTCCTGGTACTCGTCGACCAGGAGGTGATCGAATCGGCCGGCTTCCTCGCGCTGAACATCGGGAAACTTGGCAAACAGTTCCTGGGTGCACAGCAATAGGTCGTCGAAATCGACAGCGCCGGCGTTCTTCAGCGACTGCTGGTAGCGGCGGTATCCCATCGACGCCAAATGTTCTTTGTCCGTGCGCGCCAGCCGGCCAGCCTCGGCAGGGCTCAACGAGCGGGATTTCCAACCGCTGATCAGGCTGATCAGGTCGCCGGGCCGCAGGGACTCGCTCGGCACGCGGATGTCACGCAGGGCCGCGCGGGCTAGACTTTCCTGATCGCCTCGGTCGTAGATCGCGAACTTATCTGGATACCCCAGCTTCCGGATGTGCCTCCGCAGGATCTGCACGCAGTAGGAGTGGAAGGTGGAGAGCACGGGGGTCTCCGAGAGCCGTTTTCCCATCAGTGTGCCGATCCGTTCCTGCATCTCACCCGCGGCTTTGTTGGTGAATGTCACGCCGAGAATGCGGCTCGGTCGCGTGCCGTGTTTGATCAAGTTGGCAATGCGAAAGATCACCACGCGGGTCTTGCCGGTCCCGGCTCCCGCCAAAACCAACAGCGGTCCGGACAGGGTATTGACAGCTTTTCGTTGCGGCGGATTCAAGTCGGCGGCCATGCTTCGGATCCTAGCGGGCCAGGGCCAAGGACGAAAGGGGCGAACTGAATGCGCTCCATGTCCCTGGCACCGTGCCACCGGAACGTCCTTGAGGCCGGAGGTGTGAGATGGGAAAGGCAAGAAGATTTGAGGGCAAGAAAATGGGAGCGGGGATGAGTTGTCTCTCGATTCACCGCCCCCCATTCTGCCCCGTAATGTTCTTGCCCTAGAATCTTCTTGCCCACCTCCTTCAAATCCCCTGTGGTGCGGGCCGCTCTTGACAATGTGCTGTCGCTCTTGACGCTATTCACTGACCAGCTCTATACTTGCACTCCACGCTACTCCCTGAACCGAAACGGATTCGAAAACGGAACATGAAAACCCAACGACGCCACGAACTGCAGACCAATGTCTTGGCCGATTACCTGGGCAAGCAGATCCAGACGGTACGGCCACACTCCAAGACGATCATGATCGGCGTGATCGCCGTCCTCGTGGCGATGATCGGGTACGTCTACCTGTCGCAACAGCAACGGGCTCGTGCCGGAAAGGCGTGGGCCAATTACTTCAAGGCCATTGGCAATCGCGATGTGAAAGAGCTGGAGGGGGTAGCCGAACAACACAGCGGCACGGTGGCCGGGTTTTGGGCTCGCCAAGCCACTGCGGATCTGAAACTGGCCAAAGGTTCCGGCGAACTGTTCACCGACCGCAAAGAGGCGGAGAAGTCGCTACTGGAAGCGAAAGAGAATTATGACGGCATCGAAAAAGATGCCACTGCTTACCCACTGTTGGTAGAGCGAGCTCGATTCGGTCTGGCGCAAGTCTACGAAGGTCTCTTTAGACTGGAAAAGGCCCAGGAATACTACGAGAAGGTCGCCAAGGCCCATCCCAGTTCGGCACTGGCCAAAGCCGCTCAACACCGGGCCGAGCAATTGGCCGACAAGTCGGCCGAAAGTTGGTACAACTGGTTCGGTAACCAGAAGCCGGTCGCCCGCCGCACTGCTCCACCTAGTAAGGCAGGGCCGCAGGTTCCCGGCGACCTGGAATCGCTGCCGGACAAGCCGGATCTGAAGCTCCCGAGCGAAGAAGTCTCCATGGAACTGGAAGCACCTGAACAGGGCGACGCGAAACCGGCCGAGAAGCCGCAGGAGCAGCCGAAGTCAGACGCGCCGGCCAAGGAGGATCCGAAGTCAGAGAAATCCGCCCAGCCAGCGTCGAAGCAACCCGCCACAACCGGGCCCGCCGCCACTGGGCCGTCTCCCGCAGCCAAGCCCGCTGCAGTTCCCGCCGCGCCCGAACAACCTGCCGAGAAGGAAGCCAAATAGACATTCCCACGTTGCCTGACCAGCCGATCGAAATCGTCGTCGACGCGCCGGCGGTGGGCCTGCGGCTGGATGCTTTTCTGGCCGATACATTCAGGCGTTACAGCCGCATGCAGTTGCGCAGGGCAATTGCCGCCGACTGCGTCCAGATCAACGGTCGGCGGACCAAAGCCGCTCACCATCTCCGCGAAGGCGAACGAATTTCGCTGGCGCTGCCCCCAATTCCTCGGGAAGGCCCGCGCGGGGAGGACATCCCCCTGGACGTTTTGTACGAAGACGGCTGTTTGGTGGTTATCAATAAGCCGCCCGGCATGGTAGTGCACCCGGGCAAAGGACATCTGTACGGAACGCTGGTTGCCGCCCTAACCCACCGCTTTGATCAACTCAGCAGTGTGGGCGGCCCGGCGCGACCGGGGATCGTCCACCGCCTGGACCGTGACACGAGCGGCGTAATCGTGGTCGCCAAGACCGACCGCGCTCACCTGGTGCTGGCGGACCAGTTCCAGGAACGCGTGGTCGAGAAGGAGTATTACGCAATCGTGGCGGGGGTGCCGAATCATGACCGGGATCTGATCGAGCAACCGATCGGTATCCATCCCTACCAGCGTGACAAGATGGCGATCCGCGCGGGGCATTCGTCTTCCCGCGAGGCGAGCACGTTCTACGAAGTCCAACGACGCTTCGTCGGCTTCGCCGCCATTCGAGTCCTGCCGAAGACGGGACGCACACACCAGATCCGACTGCACTTGGCCCACGTCGGCTGCCCAATCCTGTGTGACAAACTGTACGGAGGCCGGTCCCAGATCACGCTCGGTGAAATCCGGGAGGGTCGCGAGGGTGGCGACGTAATCCTCGATCGCCAGGCACTGCACGCTCGACGACTAAAGTTCCGGCATCCCGAAACCGGCGAACTTCTGGAGTTCGAGGCCCCGTTGCCGCAGGAACTGACAAACGTCCTGGCTGAACTGGAACGGTATCGCGGAGCGAAGCGGACGACGGCCAAGTAGCCTGATTCTCCAAAGTCGCGCCGGTGCGACTCCTCCGTGGCGAGTCGCTCCTGACGCTGCCCGGCTCTGGAGAGCCAAGCTACAAGAGACGCACACGGTGCGGGTTAGGACGCGCTCGGTTCTCGCCTCGAACGGGCCGACTCCTCCAAGTCTTCCAGCGAATCGCCAGCTTGCTGCGTTGCTGTCAGACTGGGGCAGCGGGCACAACCGGCACACGCTCCACTGCTGCGTCGCCGGAGGGCCAGGCGGATGCGATTGGCAAGATAGGCGGCAGAAAATGCCACGCAGGCGAGTACTACGATTTGTTGCCATTCAAGAAGCATCGATGCCACCGCCTTGGATGTCAGCATTTTCGGGTTGACCGCGTCAGGCTGGAAAGCCTGACCTACGAAAACAAGCATGTGCCCACTTGGTAGGTTACCAGGGCGGCAGCATAGGCCAAGACCGTCATATAGGCGAAGGTGAACGCGGGCCAGGTCCAACTGTTGGTCTCTCGGCGAATCACGGCCAGGGTGGCGACGCACTGCGCGCACAAGGCGAAAAAAACCATAACTGACAACGCCACGGGGACAGTAAACACGGGACGCTGGGTGCCCGGATAGGTGGCCGCCTTGAGCGTATCCTGCAAAGACTCGGACGCCACGCCGGGTTCTTCACCCACATGATAGATCACACCCAGCGTGCTGATCACCACTTCGCGTGCTGGAAACGAGGCGATTACCGCGCAGCCGATTTTCCAGTCCCAGCCGAGCGGACGCACCACCGGCTCGATCAATTTGCCGGCCCGGCCCAGGTAGCTTTGTTCCATGTACGCCGCCGCAACTTCATGCGTGAGTTGGGCCTCCGATGCAATCATCAAGGGGCCAACACCCACTGCTCGCCGGGACGCCGCGATATCGTGGGAGAGCACGGGATCGGCCAGCTCCGGCCGAAGTTGATACCTGCCGCGAACCTGCCCCTCGATTTCCGGCGAATGCGGGAAGTAGGCCGCCGCCCACATCAGCACTGTTACCGCCAGAATTAACGTGCCAGCGTCCCGAATAAACAACCAGCCGCGTTCCGTGATGCGAGCCAGCACGGTCCGGACGGCCGGGACCTTGTAATTGGGCAACTCCATCAGAAACGGTGGTGTTTCTCCACGGAGCAGCGTTGTCTTGAGCAGCCAAGTCATACACACCGCGACGATGATCCCCAGCAGGTACAGCGCGAACATCGTGATGCCCGGCAGGCCCAACCAGCTGCCGAGGAACGGCCGGTCTGGGATAAAGGCGGCAATCAGCAAAGTGTAGACCGGCAGACGCGCGCTGCAACTCATCAGCGGCGCCACCAGAATCGTCACCAGCCGGTCCCGGCGATTCTCGATCACCCGCGTCGCCATGATGCCGGGAACGGCACAGGCGAAAGAAGCCAACAGCGGAATGAACGACTTGCCGCTCAGTCCGATGCGGCACATCAGCTTGTCCATCAGGTAGGCGGCGCGCGCCATGTACCCGCAGTCTTCCAAGACGGCGATGAACAGGAACAAGATCAGGATTTGCGGTAGGAACATCAGCACACCGCCGACACCGGCCATGACGCCGTCCACCAGCAGCGAGCGCAGGGCGCCGATCGGCAACAGGGCCCCAATCACTTCACCCAGCCAGGCAATCCCGTGCTCCAAGCCGCTCATCGCCGGTTTGGCCCAGGAAAAAATAGACTGGAACATCACAAGCATCACCAAGACGAACGCGCACGTGCCCCAGACCGGATGCGTCAGGACTCGATCGAGGCGGTCGCTGGCCGTCACTTGGTGCTCGGCCGGATGCGTTGCGACGCCGTCCAGCACTTGGGACACCCAAGCGTAGCGGGCCCGGGCCTCAATGGCAGGTATGGGAATACCGGCCGCCTGCAAGCGTTGCCGGGCCGCGGCGACCAATTCCAGGAAGGGGCCATCGACGCCCGGCAGCTTGGCCTTCTGTAAGTACCCACCGACATCCAACAGCAGACGTTCGACCAAGTAGCGTGGCAGGGGCTGATCGGACCTCTGCCGCAGCTGCTGTTCCAGATCGGTGACTTCCTGCTGGAACGCTTGGGGAAAGGGACTTTCCGGCGCTGGCCGCGCAGCGTCGGCGGCAACTCGCAAGGCTTGTTTCAGCTCGGCGATACCTTGCCCGCGATGGGCTTGCGTGGCGACGATGGGCAGATGGAGTTGACGACACAAACGCTCGACATCCAATCGGACGCCCTTGTCGGCGGCGACATCCACCATGTTCAGTGCCACGACGGTGGGCCGACCCAACTCCAACACCTGACTGACCAGGTACAGGTTGCGTTCCAGATTGCTGGCGTCGACGATACACAGCATCACATCCGGGCCTGTAACCTCCTCGCGCCGGCCCAGCAGCACGTCGACCGTCACCATTTCGTCCGGAGAACGCGGAGCCAAGCTATAGGTGCCGGGAAGATCCACCAGCGAGAACATCCGCCCGTCGATATCCGCCTTGCCAATCTTCTTCTCGACCGTGACACCTGGGTAGTTTCCCACCCGCTGTCGCACACCGGACAGGGCTTGAAACACCGTCGATTTTCCGGTATTCGGATTGCCGAGCAGCGCGACGGTGACGGCACCGTGTTCCCGGGGACTCGACATGGATGGCGTCATTTTCAGGCGGGTCAAATTTCTACCGGGCGAACCAGCACGTTCAACCCATGGTTGTGGCGAAAGCACAGCTTGTGGCCTGACATGCGAATGATGCACGGACTGCCGGGGCGCACCATCTCGACCGTCGTCCCGTCGCGCAAGCCAATCTCCGCAAGGCGATGAATCTGCTGTGGATCACCAACGATTTGGCCCACTTCGCCCCTCTGGCCGACAGACAGACAGCGTAACGGTATCAGTTCGTACACAGCAGCACACTTGGTGAATTTACTGGGCGGGTGAAATGAGACTACATCTCAACTTCAGTCCCATCTTATCCATCGCCCGGCGGTTAGGCAATCGCATCTTGACCCGAAGCGTCAGCGAGTAAGAGCGGTGTTTCCTCGCTGACGCTTCGGGGTTAGTGTGAACCGCTGCTAGTGTTCTGCGCAACATGCCGATCAATGCCTGGAATGAAGAGCGTGTTCATTCCACCAGGCACTCTGTCTGTCGAAGCAGGTCGGTGGTATAATTCGCGGCATGGCAGAAATAACTTTCGCACTCGACCGTTTCCTGAATCCTGTCGCGGACTGCCTGACACCTGAGGTGGCCCGACGCATCGCTGACCTCCGCACCGATGAGCAGACCAGGGCGATTCTTGAGGACCTGCGCGCGAAGGCGAACCTCGGCACGCTGTCCGACGCAGAGCGGGCTGAGTATGAAGAACTGGTGGAGGGTCTCGACCTGTTCTCCATTTTGAAAGCCAAGGCGCGGGCGGTGCTCGCGAAGAACGCCTCATGATCGACGCGAAGACTCGTCAGCTCGTCCGGCGGCGGGCAGGTGAGCGGTGCGAGTACTGCCGGCTCCCGGAGGACGTCAGTGACGTGCCGTTCCACGTCGAGCATGTCGTGGCGAAGCAGCATCTCGCGGACGACGCTCCCACCAACCTCGCCCTGGCCTGCGACCGCTGCAACGTGCACAAAGGGCCGAACCTCTCTTCCATCGACCCGCAAACGGGCACCGCCGTGGCTCTCTTCCACCCGCGACGGGACAGGTGGGCCGCGCACTTTGCGTTTCGGGGGCCGGCCGTCGTGGGCCTCACGCCAACCGGCCGCGCGACTGTCCGACTGCTCCACATGAACACACCGCGACGTGTTCAAGTGCGCCGGGAGCTGCTCCGGCGGGGCGAGACGTTGTGACGCTCGAAAGCACCAAACCTGACCAGCCTACTGGTTCCGTTCGCGATCGATTGTCGGCCGGTCGGTGATGCCGCGACGTGGATTGTACCGCGTGCGCTGCGGGGCTTCGCCCACTGGTTCGGGTCACAGGCCCAGCACATCGTTCATGGTGTACAGGCCGGGGCTTTGTTCGGCCACGAATTTCGCGGCCGCCAGCGCACCGAGGGCATAACAGTCGCGGTTGGTCGCCTTGACGGTCAACTCGATCGTCTCGCCCAGGAAGCCGAATACGATCGTGTGCTCGCCAGGATTGTCTCCGGTCCGGACAGCGTGGTAGCCGATCTCGTTGTGGGGCCGTTGACCAATCGAGCCGTGCCGGCCGTGGGCCTGCTTCGTCTGCCCCATCGCCCCGGCGATGATCTCACCAAACCGCAGGGCCGTGCCGCTGGGAGCGTCTTCCTTGAAGCGGTGATGACGTTCGATGATCTCGACATCGACGCCGTGGGAGTTGTTTTTCAAGGCTTCCGCAGCCACAGCGGCCAGCTTCATCGTCAGATTCACCGCCAAGCTCATGCTGGGCGCCCAAACGACGGCGATCCTATTCGCCGCCTCGTTAACTTTCTGCTTCTGCTGTGCGTTCAGCCCGGTTGTCGCCAGAACCAGCGGCAGGCCGTGCGCGAGACAGAGCTCGGTCACCGCTTCGGCTCCCGCCGGGACAGAGAAATCGATGACCACGTCGACCGGAACGCTCAACTCGTCCGACAGCGGCACACCAAGTCCCAACACGCCCGCCAACAGACCCGCGTCCAGGCCCAGCGCGGGATGCTGAGCGACATCCAGCGCTGCCGAAATCTGCAGATCGGGGTCAACACTGCCCAAGGCCACCAGTCGCTTACCCATGCGCCCTGCGGCGCCATTGATCGCCAAACGTGTCTTGGTCATGGCACTCCTCTAAAGTCTTTGTCCTGATTGAGTACTGTGCTCTTGATCGAACGTGAGCTGGGAGGGCGAGGCTCCGAGCCGGCCGTGGCATCCGGCTCGGCAGGAGCCTCGCCCTCCCACGTGGCCGGGCCACGCCATTAGCTGTACAGCTTGATAGCCTTGATGATCTCGTCCAGATTGTTCGGCACGGCCACCGCGCGGTTGGCAAACGCCGCCCGCCGCACACCGCGGCTGCCGAGCACCTGGTTGAACTGCTCCTGGTCCGTCGTGTGGTACGCGACGGTCGCGGTCGGATCTTTAAGCTGATGGCCGGTCAGGATGCAGACCACGCGGTCGTCGGGGCCGATCACGCCCTCGCTGCGCAGCAGCTTCGCACCGGCCACGCTGGCCGCACTGGCCGGCTCGCAGCCCAATCCGGCGGCGCCGACCTTGGCCTTCGCGTCCAAGATTTCCTGGTCGGTCGCCTGTCGCACCACGCCATCGCAGACATCCAACGCACGCAGGCATTTCCGCAAATTCACGGGGCGATTGATCTCGATCGCGCTGGCGATGGTCGACGCCTTGAGCTGCTGTTCGTTCAACTCGCGATAGTACCCCTCGGCGATGGTCATGTCGGCTTGGCCACCGTTCCAACGCAAGCCGCGTTGCGTGTATAACGCATGCAAGGTGCCGGCGCCGGCGGCATTGATCACGGCCAAACGCGGGATGCGTTTGATTAGGCCAAGTTCTGCCAGTTCGGCGAACGCTTTGCCAAAAGCGCTGGAATTGCCGAGGTTCCCGCCGGGTACGACGATCCAGTCCGGCGTTTCCCACCGCATAGATTCCAGGACGCGGAACATGATGGTCTTCTGGCCTTCCAGCCGGAACGGATTGACGCTGTTCACCAGGTAGATGCCCAAGTCGCGGGAGACTTCCTGGACGCGTGCCATGGCATCATCGAAGTCGCCCGCGATCTGGACGGTCAGCGCGCCGTAGTCGAGCGCCTGCGACAGCTTGCCGTGCGAGATCTTCCCCGAACCGATGAAGATGACGGCTTTCATCAGCCGCGTCACGGCACAGTACATGGCCAGTGAGGCACTGGTGTTGCCGGTCGAGGCGCAGGCGGCCCGTTTGGCATTGATCAGGCGGGCATGCGAGAAGGCCGCCGACATGCCGTTATCCTTGAAGCTGCCCGACGGGTTCAGGCCCTCGTACTGGAGAAACAGCCGGCCGGGATTGACGCCGACGTAGGACGCCACCCCATCGGCCTGCTGCAGTAACGTCTGGCCTTCGCCTACGGTCACGACATGTTCCGGCCGGACGAAAGGCAGCAGCCTGTGAAACCGCCAGACGCCGCTGAAACAAAGCGGTTCGTGACGCCGGCCCCACAAGGGCTCGAATTCGCGGAGGTTGTCCGGCGGCTGCGCGCGGTTCCAGTCGTACGCCACGTCGAGCAGATCGCCGCAGTGCCCGCAGGCAATGCGGACATCCTCGACGCTATAGGTCGCTCCACAGGCAGGAGAGATGCATTTCTGATAAACGATTTCGGGATGTACCACCGCAGGAGCGCCTTCGTGGTTCGCAGTTTCCAAGGTGAGCCGTCCGTCGCCCGCAGCCCACCCCTCGTGATGAATCCGGGCTTGTCCTTAACAAGACTCGAACGTTACCCCAGACACAACGGAAAAACAAGGGGATTCGTCGCGACTCGGAAGCGTTGGTGTAGAATCCGGTATTGCAGAGCTGCCTCACACCTCGTCTTCGGCTTCCACCTTGCGGATCCGCTTCAAAAGAATCTCCAGCGACTCGGGCCGGTTCTCACGGTTGGGGTCCATGCAATCGCTGATGGCCCGCGCCAGGACCTGATTCAGCCGCGGCCGCAGTTTCAGCAGCGGGACCGGCAGTTCGGTGTCATGCGACAGGGCGCCTTTGCCCGTGGTGTAGTCCGTGTTGGGCCAGGGGTGTTCAAAGGTCAGCAACTGATACGCACTGACACCAAAGGCAAAGATGTCGACGCGGCGGTCGGTGGACCGGCGGCGCACGATCTCCGGCGACATGTAGTTCGGCGTGCCGGTGCGATTGCCCGGTTGCCGAAAGGCGGGCAAATCCGGCAGTGTCAACCCAAAATCAATCAATTTGAGCGAGCTCGCGTCCTCCGAGCAGATGAAGTTTCGCGGGCAGACATCGCGGTGGATGTAACCCGCGTCGTGAACGTACAGCAAAGCCTCGGCCATCTGCCGAATCAGATCGACGCGAATGCCTTCCAGTCGCAATACGTTATGTTTGATCAGGGTATGCAAGCCGGAACCAGGCAGGAACTCCATCACGATGTAGAATTGGTCCTTGGTCGTCAGACCGTACTCGAAGGTGTTCACGATCCGCGGGTGCTTGAGCGAGATGGCGATTTCGCCTTCGGATGGCTTGTTCATGCCCCGGAAGCGGGATTCGAAGAACTCGATCTTTTCGGAATCGCAAATCTTTAGCCCGACAATACGGTTGGTCTGGCGATCCCGGGCCTTATGGAACCGGGACATCGTCCCGAGAAAGCCTTCGCCCAATAGTTCGTACTGCGCGCCGACGTCCAGTTTCTTTTCGGTCTTGAACAGCGAACGGAGTTTGTCCAAGAAGCTCATAATGCCGATCCCCCGCGTGGCTCACTTACCGCAGTAATCGATGGTGCGGGCGATTTCGCTCTTCAGCTTATCACGCGGCACAATGCGGTCGATGTAACCGTGCTCGAGCAGGAATTCGCTGGTTTGAAAGCCCTCCGGCAGTTCGATGCGAATCGTGGCCTTGATCGTGCGGGGGCCGGCAAAGCCGATCAGGGCTCGCGGTTCAGCGAACACTGCGTCTCCCAGGGCGGCGAAACTGGCGGCCACACCACCCATGGTGGGATTGGTCAGCACGGAGATAAACAGGCCGCCCGCTTGGTCAAAGCGGGCCAGCGCCGCCGAAACCTTGGCCATCTGCATCAGCGACAGGATCCCCTCGTGCATGCGCGCCCCGCCGCCGGAGCCGCTGACGATAATCAGCGGCAGGTGCTGCTCGGTCGCCCGCTCGATCAATCGCGACAGCCGCTCCCCCACGACCGACCCCATGCTGCCCATGATGAACGCTGAATCGGTAACACCGATCGCCACTCGCCGTGCGCGGATCATGCCGCAGCCGGTGATCGCCGCGTCGGTCAGGCCCGTCCGCTTCTGCTCGTCGAGCAGACGTTCGGCATACCGTTTCTTGTCCTCAAACCGCAGCGGGTCCGTCGGCCTGACTCCGGCGTCCCATTCCTCGAACGTGCCTTCGTCCAACACCTGGCGGATGCGTTCCTTGGCGGAGACGTAGAAGTGGTGGTTGCACTCCGGACAGACCCCCAGTCGTTGTTCCACCGCCTTGGTAAACAGAGTCGCCTGGCAGCCCGGACAGCGCAGCCACAGCCCCTCGGGAACGCCCCGTTTCTTGCGTGGGTTGTGCACCATCTCCGATCCTGCTGCGTCGCTCATGTGGGCCTTCTTAACTTTCTGGTCACGGACTAGACGACCGCCTCGCGAGGTTCCTTGACGCCGATGAACTCCCAGCAGCCGGAGTCGCACTCGGCCTTCCAGAAGTCATGCAAGTCCTGTTGTTCGACGACGCTGCGCAGAATGCTGGCCATGGGTTCAGAAACCACGAGGCCGATCACTCCCTGTTTGTGTTTCTTCCACAACTTCGTAAGCGCTTCGCCGGCCCGCTGCCGGGCCGACGCCACGGTCTCGCCGCCGGGAGGGCAAACCGCATCCGGACTGTCCTGCCACAGGCGGTAGACCTTGGGTTGTGTCTGTTTGACCTCTTCGATCCGCTTGCCGTGCCACAATCCGTGGTTGAGATTTCGCAGCAGTTCCAGGCACTTGGTTTTGACGTTCAGACCCCGTGACAGGATCTCGGCCGTTTCCCGGACCGACTGGCAGGGGGCGGTGTAGAGGATCTCCAGGTTCACGCTGCCCAATTCGAACACGGCCCGCGCTGCCTGTTGGCGGCCAGCTTCGTTGAGCGGAATATCCAGCGTGCCCCGGATGCGCCCTTGCTCATCGAAATCCGTCGAACCGGGCCGAATCAACACCATGCGTAACATAATTTATTCGCCAACTTCAAGGAATTGCCGCCAGTTCCTGTAACTGGCGGACGACGGGGCCATACTCCGCTTGGCCGAAGATCGCCGACCCGACCACGAAGTATTCGACTCCCGCCTCGGCACACGGACGGGTCGTGGAGGCATTGATTCCGCCATCAATTTCCAGCATCACTCGGTCGCCGACCAGCGCCCGCAGACGACGGACTTTGTCCAGCACGCTAACGTCGAAAACCTGCTTGCCGAACCCGGCCGGCACGCTCATGGTCAACACCAAGTCGCACAAGTCCAAGCAGTCTTCGATGCGGGACAAGGGCGTGGCCGGGTTCAGGGCGAGTCCCACCCCCGCCCCCAACTCCCGGATCCGCTGCAGCACCGGACGAGGATCAGCGACCGCCTCGATATGGATCGTCATCACATCCGATCCCGCCTCGTAGAAGGCCGCCAAGTACTTCTCGGGATTTACGATCATCAAGTGCACGTCCAACGGCAGATCGGTCAATCGCCGCAGGGCCGCCACGATTGGCAGCCCGTACGTGAAGTTCGGCACCAGGCAACCGTCCATAACGTCCAGGTGCAGAGCCTGGACGCCCGCCTCCTCCAGTCGCCGCACCTCCCGCTCAAGATTCCCAAAATCACAGAGCAGCAGCGAAGGCAGGATAACTGGGGCCGCCTCGCGTAACCTGCCTACGTTTGCTCGACGAACCATGAATCCAAGTCTGCCATTCCCAAGTAATCAAAACCGAATATCTTATCAGCCGCCGGTATCAGCGTCTGCGCAGGTTTCACCAGAAACGCTAGCGTTCGAGCTAAGATATTTACAAACCAAGACTTAGAAACGCACACCAGGTCGCGCATCGCACTCAATGCGGACCAATTCGTCGGCTTCGCCATCCGAGTCGAAACATCCGGCATACAACGGCTGGCGTAGTTGGCCCGCCAGGAATAAGCTAAGACGCTGGAAGCGAAAGGTTAACGTATTCCTCAGTATCTTCCAGGGGTATCAGCTTCAGCAGGAGCCCAAGATCATGCGCGGGAGACTTTCTCGGACGTTGGTTTGTCACTCGGTGTTCCTAGGCGGCCTCGCCGTATCTACGTGCGGCTTCGCCCTGGCGACGCAGTTGTTCGGTCAGCAGGCCGACCCGCCAGCGGCTGAGTCCAAGCCCAGTCCGGCCTCAGCGACGAAAGCCACAGCCGAGCTACCCGCCTCGACCGACTCGCAGACAACTGAGTCCCAAGCCGACAAGACCAGCCCCCCGGGGCTGGTCCGGTTAGCCAAGGACTACGATCTGTGGATCGACCCGAAACGCAAGCTGGTTGTCGTCGACGGCTCTGTGTGCCTGCGTGAGGGACAGTTAGAGATGTTCGCGTGCCCCCGCGGAACCAAAGAGCATGAAGCAATCATCGCGATCAATTGCAAGCCGCAGTTCGTCCACGCCGCTCTGCTGGCGGTCGGCGGAAAACCAGGCGCTCCGGTGCAGTGGGAACCCTACCAGCCTGCCCGCGGAATGACCGTCGAGATCACGTTGCTGTGGGTGGACGAAAAGGGCGTGAAGCACACGGCGCGGGCTCAGGACTGGATCAAGGACGCGGGAACGGGCAAGGCGATGACCCACACTTGGGTGTTTGCCGGCAGCCGAGTCTGGACCGACCCCGACACCAAGCAGACGTATTACCTCGCGGATGGCGGTGATTTTATCTGCGTTTCGAATTTTCCCGAGGCGATGCTGGACCTGCCCATCAAGAGTAGCCAGAGCAACGCCGAATTGATGTTCACCGCCTTCACGGAAAACATCCCGCCACTGAAGACCAAAGTGAGGCTGGTGCTGATCCCGCAGTTGGACAAGCCCGGGGCAGTGGCCAAGGTCGAAACCGACGCACCGCAACAGACGGTGGGCGAGATCAAGTCGCCGACTCCGAAGTCCGAGAAACCGGCCAAGGCTGACGAAAACCCCACCCAACCTGCGGCTGGATTGCGCAAGACTACAAAGGGAAACTGAGCGGAGTTCTTCCCGCTTCTGCGTCGCGAGAAGGCGAGGGTCGGGTGTACAAACTTCAGTTTTCACGGACTGAAGTCCATGCTTGGGGAAAGGTCTGTCGCCGCAAAAACTGAAATTCGTTCACCCGACCCCTAGCCACACGTCCGCCCAATTTTACGCAGCCCAGCCGACGGCGGACTCGCCATGAACGTCGATCACATTCTCGACACGATGAACCGTACCGAAGTAGCCTATCTGTTGTTTGGCGGGGTGAATTTCCTGCTCCGCCACGCACCCGTGTTGACCTTCGATATCGATCTTTGGATCGAAGACGGCGAACAGAACCGCAGACGTTGCGAACTCGCGCTGGGGGAACTCGCGGCCGAGTGGGGCGTCGCCGATGACGACTGGGGGTCGGTGGCGCAGAAGGGGCCGGGATGGCTGGACCGCCAGGGTGTGTTCTGTCTGAACAGTCCCCACGGGGCCATCGACATCTTCCGGTCGGTCAAGGGCCTTGATGACTGGAATACCTCGCGTAGCCAGGCTCGTGATGAGTCGACGGCCGCAGGCACCCGCTATCTGGGCCTGTCCGATACGGACATGTTACGTTGTCAGTACGCACTCGACGAGCCGCAGCAAAAACAACAGCGCATCCGCGTCCTGGAGGCCGCGATCGGGAAGCCGAGCGGCACCTCATGAGCGACAACCTGAAAGACGCCGAAGAGGCCAAACGCGAACGCCACTGGGATGCCCGGACGCGGTGGCGAGTGCTGCAAGAGACGATCGCTTGGGCGGAAGCTCAGGCGACCGTGCGACGAAATACCCGCGAGGCTTGCCTACGCGAGCAGCAACGCAAATTGGCGGAGCTAGCGGAAACTGGCCGTGTCGTGATCGCCCCCGAGAAGCTCCCGACGTAAGTCGGTGGGAGC
>JAPLNJ010000961.1 GCA_026692885.1 Planctomycetota bacterium
GCGCCCGGGGTGGCTGATTTAGCGGGAAACCTGCTGGCTGCCCCCTACCAGTTCGAGTTCGTCCAGCAGTTGCCAGACCTGGTGGTGACCGGCAGCGTGTATCCGCTGGAATGCGTGCCGGGCCAGCAGCTCGAGGTTCAGTGGACGGTTAGCAACGTCGGCCGCGGTATCGCCGCGGGGCTGTGGACTGACGTGGTGTCGCTGTCGGCGAACGCACAGGGGAGCGGGGCGACCGAGTTGGAACAGCTGCCATTCAGCCAACCGCTAGGGCCGGGCGAGTCCTACACGCGGATTGCTACGGTGACAGTCCCAGCCAACGACCACGGCAGCCGCTGGATCGTAATCGCGGCCGACGGCCTGAACCAGTTGGACGAGGTGGGAGATGCGAACAACGTCAGTGTGCGCACGCCACCCTTGCTGGTGACGACGCGGGCCTATCCCGATCTCCGCGTGACGGACGTGACCGCGCCGAGCACCTTGAGTGCCGGCGAAACGGCCGTGATTTCCTGGACCGTCGTCAACGACGGGACGGGGGCCACAACGGCCGGTGCCTGGTCCGATGCGATCTATCTCTCGTCCGATCAATCCTTCGACGCCGCGGACATCCAACTCGCCGAGGTGCGCAACCCGGATTTCCTTGGGTCACACGAGTCCTACCGACAAACCAAAGAAGTCGCCATTCCGGACTCCACACCCCGCGGTACCTATTACCTGCTGGTCGTGACGGATCGGAAGAATCAGGTCCAGGAATTCGACCGGGAGAACAATAACACGGCGCCCAGCAACCAGACCTGTGAGGTGATCACGCCGTCGTCGGCGTTCTTGACCGTGACGGACGTGCGGGTCGGCGGTTCCCTGGAGCCCGGTGTGCCGCCGACCTTCACCTGGACGGTCACAAACACTGGCGGTACGACGATTTCCTATGGCTGGTCCGACGGCAACGGCTGGGACGACGCCTTGGCACTGTCCCGAGACCCGGTCTACCAGGAGAAAGAGGATTACTGGCTCGGCTCACACACGTACTGGCACGGTCTCCCCCTTCGGCCCGAGCAGAGTTACACCTCGACGGGCACCGCCGAAAATGGGGTGCCCGCGTGGGAGCCTGGCATCTACTATTTGATCGTGATTCCGGACCAGCATTGGGGTGCAGGATCGGGCTCCAACCAGAGCACGATTGGCCGCGACTACGGCGTGGCCCAGGTGCGACTGGAATACGTCGTTCCTGACCTGGTGCCCGCCTCGGTCACTGTGCCGCCCGCCGCGATTGCCGGCCAGCCGCTCCGCGTCGATTGGCGGGTCGAGAACCGCGGCGCCGGTCAGGCCCGCACAAGCAGTTGGTCCGACGAAGTCTACCTTTCCCTCGACGGCACCCTTGACTCGCAGGACTGGCGGCTTGGTTCGCTCTCCCACAGCGGATCGCTGAACGCCGGCGCCGGCTATCTGGCCGGAACCAAATTTACTGTGCCGGGCAGTCTTAGTGCCGGGACGTACCACGTCATCATCAAGACCGATGCGGGCGGGAACGTCCCCGAAAGTGACGAGACGAACAACGTCTTCGTCTCGTCGACCACCGTCGAGGTCAAACACGTCGTGTCGGACCTGCAGGTGGTCTCGGCCGAAGGGCCCGCCACGGGCGTGGCCGGTGACACGATGACGGTCGATTGGACGGTCATCAACGACGGGGCGGACACGACGGCGACGGACCACTGGTCGGATGCGATCTACTTCTCGACCCAGGCAACGTTCGACCCCGCCAACGCGAGCTTGTTGAAAGAATTCGCACACTCCGGCGCCCTGGATTCACGGACGACGTACAGCCGGTCGGAACTCGTGGCGCTGCCGGAACGGACCGAAGGCACCTTCCACCTGTTCCTGGTCCTCGATGTCAACCAGGATGTATTCGAGCTGGGCGGTGAGGACAACAATGTCCGGCCGCTGGGGGCGGCCATCGAGATCGCGGACAACGCGCCCGATCTGGCGGTTCAGACCTTCACGGCACCGATCAATGCCGTGGCCGACGAATCGATTCAGCTGGCTTGGTCGGTCCAGAACGTCGGGTCGAAAGTGGCGGCCCCGCCTTGGCAGGACGCGGTCTACCTGTCGTCCGATGCGACGCTGGAGATCACCAAGGACCAATTGCTCGGAAGCCTCCCACACAACTCGCCGCTGGGCTTGAACGACAGCTACGGGCCGGCTGTCGGCCAGTCCTCGTGGATGCTGCCGGACGAGATTGAAGGGCAGTATTTCCTGTTCTACGTGGCCGATTCCACCAAGCTACTGTACGAGAAAGACCGCCTGGCGAACAACGTCGCCAGGCAGGTGGTCAACATCGTCGATCGCGCCCCGGACTTGCAGGTGGCCATGGTGTCCACGCCGGCGTTAGGCGTGGCCGGCGAACTGATCGCCATCGACTACCGCGTCGTCAACCACGGGACCGAGGCGGTCGGCGGCCATTGGAAGGACGCCGTGTACCTGTCGGCCGACACGCAGTTCGATCCCGCCGTCGACCGGCTGTTCGGCCAGTTCGACGCCACCGGACCGCTGGCCGTGGACGCGGACTACGGGCCGCAGGCCGCGACACCGGTCTTCGCCCGATTGCCGGACCGAATCGAGGGCACCTACTACATCTTGCTCGTCGCCGATTCCAGAAACGCGATCTACGAGAAAGACGCTGAAGCGAATAACGTCCTGCTCAGCCCGCAGCCGATCGAGATCATCCTTGAAGCTCCCGACTTGAAGGTGACCACCGTTGAAAGCCCCTTAGGTGCCCAGGCGGGCACCACGATCAACATCGGCTGGACCGTCACCAACGACAGCGGCCAGGCGACCGCCGAGACGGTTTGGCAGGACGGCGTCTATCTCTCGCGGGACACCGACTTCATCCCCGCCTCCGATATCGAGTTGGGCGTGGTCGGCCACAGCGGCGCGCTACGGCCCGGCGAAAGCTATTCCCGGCTGGAGCCGTTTTCCATCCGGCAGGATCTCGAAGGGCCGTACTACGTGTACACCGTAGCCGACGTGCGGCACCAGGTCTTCGAGCACGCTGCCGAGGACAACAACACCACGGTTGCCGCCCAGCCATTGACCGTCCAAGGCGTCCGTACGGACCTGCAAATAACATCGCTCCAGGCATCGCCGAACGGCGTTGCGGGCGGCAGCATCCGCGTCGCTTGGCAGGTGACCAATGCCGGCGCGGATGGCACGCCGGCCAGTTCGTGGTTCGACACGGTCTATCTGTCGGACGATACCGTCCTGGATCCGGGTGACACCATGCTGGCCACCTTCCCGCACAATGCCGCCGTGGCGGCCGGCGGCTTCTACTGGCAGAACCGCAGCGTCGCGCTGCCGGTGAACCTTACCGGCCCACGGTTCCTGATCTTCCAGACCGACTCCCATCTCGGCGGCGATGTCTACGAGTATCAGGGGGAAGACAACAACACGGCGACGGCCGCCATCGAGTTGGCCCTGGCCCCACCGGCCGATCTCCAAGTGACCGCCGTCCAGTCGGCCGCCACCGCCTGGTCAGGACAAGAAGTTCAGGTGCAGTGGACGGTCACCAACCAGGGCGGCGCGGTCGCTCAGTCATGGGCTTGCGACTGGTACGACAGCGTCTACCTGTCGCGCGACGCCTACCTGGACACGAACACCGATCTCGCCTTGGGGTCGTTCCCGCATGAGGGATCGTTGGCGGCCGATGGCGGTTCCTATACGCAAAGCGTCAGCGCCCGGCTCCCACGCGGTATTTCGGGACCGTATTATGTCTTCGTCCTCACGGACTCTAGCAATCGCGTCGCCGAGCGCGGCGGCGAGGGCAACAACGCACAGGCGGCAGCCGACTTGCTGGAGGTCAGCCTCACACCGCCCAGCGATCTGCAGGTGACGCAGATCACGCCTCCGGCCTCGGGCTTCCTGGGCGAGCCCGTGTCCTGGCAGTTCCGCGTGGACAATATCGATACCGACGCGGCTTATGGCGCCTGGTACGACACGCTGTATCTCTCGGCCGACCAGCAGTGGGATCTGGACGATCCCCGTATTGGCCGCGTCCAACACCAGGGCGACGTTCCGCACGCTGGGTATTACGAGCAGACCGTCGTCGCCAACGTGCCCGGCGTTGCGCCCGGTGATTACTACGTGATTGTGCGGACCGATATCCTGAACGACGTACGCGAGAAGGACGAAACGAACAACACGACCGTGTCGGCGGACCAGGTCCGCATCGAGGGGCGCGACCTGGTGTTCGACCAGACGAGATCGGGCCAGATCGCCGATCAGCAGGCCGTCTACTTCCGGGTTCAGGCGAATCCCGGGGATGACGTGGTCGTGACCCTGGTTGGCGACGCGGCTTCCGGCGTGGAAATGTACCTGAGCTACGAGGCTGTTCCCGCGCGCAACGCTTACGGCGTGAAATCTTCGCTCATCGGTGGCACGCAGCAGCTCCGCGTACCGGTGGCAGAGGCCGGCAGCTATTACCTGCTCGTGTACCGCGACCAACCGGGGCTGCCGAAAGACTATCAGCTGACCGCACGGCGGCTGGATTTCAGCGTCAGCGGAGTTACTCCCGCCCACGGTGGCAACGTGGGGAACGTGACAGTGCTCATCCGCGGCGGCCAGCTGCCCGAGCAACCGCTGGCCCGGCTCGTGTCTCCACAAGGTGACTTGGTCTATGCGAGCCGGACCTATCCGGGCGACGGTGCGAGCTTCTACGCCACCTTCGATCTGACCGGCCGGCAGACTGGAGCCTACGACGTGGAAGTGGGCAACGCGGCGGGCGCCTGGGCCGTGGACCCAGACGCCTTCGCGGTCGAGGCGGGCACGGGCGCCAATCTCCAGGCGACCCTGAACATGCCGACCCTGGTCCGACCGCGAGCGCCCTTTGCGATCACCGTGGAGTATGTCAATACGGGTGACGTGGACATGGTGGCGCCGCTGCTGCGGGTCAAAGGGCCGGCGGGTCTTCCGCTCGGCTTTACGCCTAGCAACTTGGACCAGCTGGGCGAGGTGCTGTTCCTGGCCCCCAGTGCCACCGGCCCCGCCGGCATCCTGCGGCCAGGCGATCGGCAGACGATCACTCTCTACAGCACGGCCACGACCGCGGTCACCGCGCATTACACGCTGACCTCGCAGACCGTCGATCCGCTGTACACCACGCAGGACTTGATTGACTGGAAGGCCATGGCCGAAGAGTATCGCCCTCCCTTCGCGACCAACGATGAGCAGTGGGAATCCGTCTGGCGGATCTACACTCAACAGATCGGCGCGACTTGGGATGAAGTGATTACCACCCTGGGCGAATATGTGACTGAAGTGGGTCAGGGCAACGTCGCAAGCCTCGTGGCTGGGGACCTGATGCAAGCACAGTTCCGCATGGCCATGAGCCGGGGTGGCGGCTTGACTGACAACGAGCCCCCTTGGATCATGACGCACACCCCCGGCCAGACCGCGTTGGGCGGCGTGGACTGCGTGGACCTCGACTTCAGCGAGGACATCAACCCGGCCAGTTTCACGGCCAACGACGTGGTCGTGACCGATCCGCTCGGCCGAGCGGTTACGCCAATCGACATCACGCCGATTTCCTCCCGGACGTATCGGATCGAGTTCCCGGCGCAGACACTGGCCGGCAAGTACGAAGTCCTGGTCGGACCGGAGATCGAGGACCTAGTCGGCCAGAAACTGGACCAGGACCGCGACGGGATCGGCGGCGAAACGGCCGACGACCGCTACCACGCGAGCTTCGCATTGGGCGGAGCGGCGCCGACGAGGGCGGTGCAAGCCGTGTTGAGTTCAGCCAGCACTTCTGCGAGTCCCTGGGACTTTCCGTTTTTCGTCACCGGCCATAGTCCGCACGGCGAAGTTAGTGCAGAGACCGGGGTCGAACGGGTGACGGTAACCTTCTCGAAACCATGCCTCTTCTATTCGTTCATGAGCAGTGACGTCACCCTCACCGGTCCGAACGGGGCTACTATCTTCGGACTTGTAGTCCATAGTATTTCGGCGACGCAGTATGAGATCACCTTCCTCCGGCAAAACGAACTCGGGGTTTATACCATAACCGTCGGGCCTAACATTCTCGACCTGGATTTTCAGCCGATGGATGGCAACCTGAACGGGGTTCCAGGTGAGCTTGACGATGCGTACGCTGCAACTTTCCAGATAGTGGACCGGCGAGGGCCACGCATCGTGGGTCAAACACCGATCGATTGGGGCGATAGTCCCGTGAGCCATGTTCGTTTGACGTTCAACGAACCCATCGATGCTGCGAGTTTCACGGTTGCAGACGTTTCGATCCAAGGGCCTGCGGGCGCGATCGCTCCAACCCTCGTCGCTCTGTCGCCCACGGTTTTCGACATCACGTTCGCCAACCAGACGGGCGTCGGTTCTTATGCCATTCTGGTCGGGCCTCACATCCAGGACCTGAGCGGCAACGAAATGGACCAAAATGCCGACGGTGTCAACGGCACGTCTGCGGACGAATACAGCGGAGAGTTCGGCATCCTGCCGGATACGCTGGTGGTCTACGGCACGATTTCATACGGGGGCGACTCGGCAAAAGGCGATCCGGCGCAATTCCAACAGTTCGGCAACGATGCGCAGGTGACCGTCGAGTTGTGGGAACAGAAGGGAGATCTGGTGGATGATAATCCAGGAGAGCCGGGTCCCAAAGACACCGCCGCCGACGAGCTCGTCAGTAAGACGAATGAACGCACCCACACCAGCCTGACGACTGACGATGGCAAATTCCTTTTCCTTTACGATATCAAGGGACTTTTGATCGCCAACCTGAATTCAGACGGGATCCCGCGCCAACTGTATCTCGTGGTCTACGCCGCGAATGACGACGCCTTCGTGGTTGAGGAAGGACGGCTGTACCACCCGAAGACTGCGGTTCCAACACGAGATCCCAGCGAACGTAGGGTCGACATGTCCAAGACGGTAACGGACAAAGAGTTCAACATTTCGGCCGCGATTCAACACACGGCGCGCGTGGTGAAGAATCTCGGCATGACGCCGCATAGTCGGATCGAAGTGCTCTATCCAGACGATTATTGCAACCCCAAGTATAACCCGAACAACGCGTGCTTCGGCAATGCCCGCAACGACGACGTAATCCATGTGGGAACAGACATGGCCATTTACCCGGGCGTCATTGCCCATGAGTACGGCCACGCACTTGAGTATGTCGCCAATGGGTACAAGACGTTCCCGCACGACGGCGGCAATTATGGCACCATCGAAGAGAGCAACTACGACACAACCGCGTTCGCGGAGGGATGGGCCTCGTTTATCGCTGCCCTCGTCTTTCCGGAGCCAACTGTTAAGAAGCACCAAATCGACGGGGATCGGCAGTTCCAGCCCAACAACCACTTCTGGATGGGTGTTGATGGTAAGCTCGACGGGGTTAACGACAACGGGAACACGGGCGATTACGTCCTGGGGGCCGTGCAAACTATCCTGTGGCATCTTGCCACCCGAGGGGACGGGGACGGGCTGAGCGATCTTCATGGCGTTTGGACCGCGCTCCGAGCCACCGCTGTTGGTCAAGGGACGCTCGCGGACTTCTATGAGCATTATCCGCACAGCTCCGCTGCTGACGCCATCTTCATTGATCAGGGTGTCCCGGTTATCGATGACAAGTACGAAACCAGCTTTTTCGGTCTCTTCAATAATGACACCGAGGGCGGTGCCTCTAATCTCGGGCCCATCAAGGAACTGTGGTCCGAGGGCGGCCTAATCATGGCCGAGAAAGGCCAGGGCAACGCCGACTGGTTCAAGTTCAATCTGCCGAAGGCAGAGAATGCGGACGCCAGCAATCGTAAGAGTTACGAACTCAACGTGACGATCGAATTCAACAAAGAACGAGACTACGGCGACCTGGACCTGTGGGTGAGCAAGGTAGACGCAAAAGGGATCAGGATTGGGATGCCGGAGTATCGCGTCGATCGCTCCAGTAACTCGGCAACGGTGACGTTCAACAGATTGTGGAACAACGAAGACAACTACTTCTACGTCTGTGTTGCCGGCTACGGCGTGCTTGACCCCAAGACCGGCGAGGTCCAGGCAATGGGCGGCGACTACAACCCCAACTACCGTCTGATCATCGACGGCAAGGTGCCTCCCCCCGAGAAGAAAGAAGACCCGAAGGACGGCAAGGACCAGAGCACGGGCGGGAGCCATGACCCGAATGACAAGCTCGGGCCGCTGGGGTTCGGCACCGACCGCTACTTGGCCGAGGACGCGCTGCTGCCCTACACCGTCCGCTTCGAGAATGACCCCACCGCCACCGCCGCAGCGGTCCTGATCAGCATCCAGGACCAACTCGACGCGAACTTCGACTGGAGCACCTTCGAGCTGGGCAACGTCCAGTTTGGGGACTCCGTGATTACCGTTCCCGCCGGGCTCACTGCGTACCAGACTCGCGTTGACCTTCGCCCTTTGGGCAACAACCTGCTGGTGGACCTCGACGCGCGGTTGGACAAAGCCAAGGGCTTGGTCCAGTGGACGCTGACGGGCATCGATCCGGCGACGGGAGAACTGAGTCAGGATGCCACGGCCGGCTTCCTGCCGCCGAACGACCCGGCCACGCACAGCGGCGAGGGCTTCGTCAGCTACACGCTCCGCCCGAAAGCCGGCCTGTTCAGCGGGACGCAGATCGCCAACATGGCCACGATCGTCTTCGACTGGAACGATCCGATGGACACGCCGTGGGTCACCAATATCATCGACAGCCTGCCGCCCATTAGCTCAGTGCAGCCACTGCCCACGGAGAGTAAGAACACGCAGTTTCAGGTGAGTTGGTCCGGGGCGGACGATGCGCAAGGGGCGGGGATTCACGCCTTTGACGTGTATGTCTCGGACAACGGTGACGCCACCACCCGCTGGCTCCAGGACACCACGAGCTTCTCGGCCACTTATGCTGGTCTGCCTGGGCACACCTACCGCTTCTACTGCGTGGCCCTGGACAACGTCGGACACCGCGAGGCCGTCCCGACGACTGCCGATGCGGAAACGACCGTGGACGGTACCCCGCCGAGCGTGACGATCAACCAAGCGGCGGGACAAGCCGACCCGGCGTCTACGGCTCCGGTCCATTTCACCGTGGTCTTCAGCGAGCCGGTGACCGGTTTCACTGCCGCGGACGTGCTGCTGAGTGGCACAGTTCTAGGTGCGCTGGCGGCGACGGTCACCGCCGTGGACATGACCACTTACGACGTGGCGGTCAGCGGCCTGGCGGGCAACGGGACCGTGACGGCCGCAGTGGTAGCCGGGGCGGCGGTGGATGTGGCGGGAAACCTGAGTCAAGCCTCGACCAGCCAGGACGATACGGTCTTGTTCTGGGGGAATCCCTGGCAGAACTACCCGGTCGTCTACGATGCGGCTGGCGACGATGTGGTGACGGCGCTCGATGTGCTGGTGATCATCCATTGCATCAATACTTATGGGCCAGGTTCGCTGCCGCGCGCGGCGGCGGTGCCCGGCGAACCCCGTTTCTACGCGTGTGGCCGAACCGGGACGTGCCAGCGGCGAGTACAGTCGCCCTGTCGCCCCACCGGGCCTGTCGAGCTTTGCATCGCTCGCGACGCCGGATGGATGCGGACGGCCGTCGGGTAAATCGGACTGGGGACTGGCCACGCCAGTTGCATCCGAGCAGGCCCGGGTGCATCTGTCAGCGCCAGGCCACGCCTTGAAGCAGCCTTCACCGTCTGGCTTGGCCTACGCGGCCCTCGCCGAGTTGGATGACGTGCTGAGCGACATCGCCTCCGATGTGGCATGTGGCTGGGACCGAGGATACGAACGCCACGTTGATCGGGGCTAGCCGCGATCGGCCCTTGTCGCCGATGGCAAACCCAGCGATGGCCTGGCTGATGATTTCCCAGGCTTGGTCGCCGAAGGCAGAAGTTTGTCGGCGCTGGCCACGCAAGAGGCGAGAGGCACCCGCCGGACAAACGGCCAATGGGGCGCAGGGGTGCCGAAGGCTGGCGATGCCCCCGATCGCACGATGCCGACGCAGACGGAGGAAATCGATGCGAGCAAGCGGCGCGCTGTGGGGCTGGACAACGTGCTGAGTTCAGAGGATTGCCTGTGGGCTCCGTGGGAGGACATCCTGCAGAATCTGGCCGCTGACGTCAACCTCACGTGGCACGATACCTAAGCGTCCGGCGAAGAAATAATTGTCGGGATACCGACCGTAAGGCGAGCGGCAGGAAATAACTTACCCGTAGGTCGGCCTTTCCAGGCCGATCGGGACGGTCTTGGAAGACCATCCTACATTAAATTGGGTACGTTATACTGCCCGCGGGCAGCTTTGTCGTAGAACGGATTTCAATCCGTTCAGTGAAGAGCCGAATAAATTCCGCTCTACGAAGGGACAAACCCGCCCGCGGGCCGTATATTTCCTGCCGCTCGCCTAATAGATCGGAATTACCTCGCACGGATGGCAGAGCCAGAGCATGGATGAATGGCCAAAATGATCACGCGTCCTGCGATGCTGGGTTGCGAGACCGTCGTCCGCCTCCTGCGCCAAGCCGCGATCACCACCGGCCTTCGCACCACGGTCAACATCATCCGCCGCAGCTACGAAATCGGCCAGCAGGTCGCCGATGATTTCAAAGCGACCATGCCGCTCCTCTTCGACGTCGACTTGGCTTTAGACAACGGGCCGTTCGACGCGAGGCTCACTCGTTGCGCCGGCGGGAGGCGCGCCGAGCTTTACGTTCCACGGGCAGGACCAGCGTCCGCCGCAGGGAATCGCACCTTGAGATAGATCTCGGACAAAGGCAGTTGGCACTGGATGGAGGGCAGGACCAGGGTCTCCTGCAGGGAGCTTTGTTCCGTCAGCAGCCACTCGTCTGGTCCCTGGCGTACGTAATGTTCGACCAGCGGGCGGTCCTGGCTGATTAGGACATACTCGTGCAGCGACGGCAGACGCCGATAGTGGGTAAACTTCCCGCCCCGGTCGTAATCGGCCGTGGACGGCGACAGCACTTCCACCAGGACTTTCGGATTCAGCAGCGTGTCGACTTCCGCGTCCTCAAACTCAGGCTCGCCGCACACAACCGTGACGTCCGGATACGTGTACAGTCCCGTGGGACTGACTTTGACCCGCATATCGCTGGGATAGGCTTCGCACTCGCGATCCCGCAGACGCAGGTTGAGGGCGGTCACCAGGTTTCCGACAATCAAATTGTGGGCCCGGCTGGCTCCGGGCATGGCGAACACCTCGCCGCGGAAGTATTCGCTCTTGGTTTCGGCTCGTCGCTCGCGGGTCAGGTATTCCAGGGGCGTAACGCAAGGTTTCGGAACGGCGGACATGTGCGGCGTCTCCTGGCTTGGGCGTGCGGATGAACGCCCTGATTGTACCGCGGTTGGGCACCCCGCGGCCACTGGTCATGAGCACCTACGACGTGGCGGTCAGCGGCCTGGCGGGCAACGGCACCGTGACGGCGGCGGCGGTGGCCGGGGCGGCGGGGGATGTGGAGGGAAATCTGAGCCAAGCCTCGACCAGCCAGGACGATGCGGTCTTGTTCTGGGGGAATCCGTGGCAGAACTAGCCGCGGGCCTTCAGCGAGACAACGCGGCCAGTCTTCACCGGCGGCTAGCGCCTTGCCGCTCAAAGTAAGTGGCATTGGGCCTATCCGGCTGGCGGCGTGGACGGGACGCCGTTCCCGCGGCAACAAAAAAAGGCGTCCTGGCGGACGCCTATAGTACTTGGACACTTAGTAGCGGAGACACTTAGCAGCGAACTGACCACCGACTACTCGCGAGGACGCACAGCCCCTGTCAAGCCGCTGTAGTCTACCCGGTCCTCGTCGTGCCACAACGGCAGACCTAACTCGACGCGATTCCGCAGGGCTTCGATCTTTTCCGGGGAGCCGGCAGGCGCGTCGGTCGGCTTGAAGCCGTCAACAGGCTCCGGATTGAAATCCTCGTCGTGACCATATTTTAGGATCGCCTCGAATACATTTCGCACGTTGGACATTGTACTGCGTGCCTCCAAATTGTTGAAACAGGGGGGGGAAATTCTCGTCTAAGTCGACTCTGCCTGGCTAATGTACTGCGAACGGGTCGCTCAGCTAACTGATCTCAGCCGTACATCCCAACAGGGACTCAGCCGAAGGTAAAAGTGTCGGTTGACATTCCAGAGCGTTTGCGAGTCGTTGCCGAGGGAAAAGGAAAGTGGTTGGAACCAACGCTCCGACCGCAAGGCGGGGAGACGCTCCGTTTATTAAAGTAACGTATTATTCCCGAAAGTTTCCGGCTGTCAAGTTTCCCATTTTAACACATGTCAAATTTTCCGGAAATAGTTCGATCCGTCGAACCCCTGCCATTTCCAGGGAAGAACCTCCGTCTAAGGAGACTTTCCCGCATAACGCCACTCGCTTATGAACCTACGAAGTTCCATGACTGCGGGCTAGGCTGACGCGCCAACGGGCCGTCCCGATTGCGTCATGGCGGCCAGATCATCCAGCCAGCAGTCCAGCAGCGTGGCCTGGTTCGCATTCGCCTGGACATGGCCGAGGGCGTCGACGCAGCGGTCCAAGCAGCAGGCGACGGTTTCGGTGCCGCCTCGCCAAGAGCGGTGTGCGGTGGCGACGGCCCGCCGCAAGGCGTCGTCCCCCGTCACGGACGCACCGCTCAGAGAACGCAGCAATTGGCGATAGAATTCGATCGTGAACTCCATCAACTGGATCATGCGGGCGCGTCGCGGCGGCGCCTCCTTGCCGGCTTCCTCCACGAACTGGCCGACAGTCTTGGAGAATTCCACCGAATTCCAGTCCGGTTGGCTTAACTCGGCGAGCAGTGTTTGCCGAAATTCCCCAATCGGCTCTTCGGCCAGTTCCGCGGCTTGCGCCAGACTGCCTCCGGACAGCGCTGCCAGTCGCCGCGCCTGGTCCGCATCGCTGATCCGCCCCGTGGAGATCAGCAACTGTGCCACCGTTTCCTCCGCGAGCGGCTGAAACCGGATGACCTGGCTGCGCGAACGAATCGTGGGCATCTGCTTTTGCTCGCTGGTCCCTAACAGGATCAGGACCGACTTCGGCGGCGGTTCCTCAAGGGTCTTGAGCAGGCAGTTGGCACCTTCCTGGTTCAGGAAATCGGCATCGTCGATCAACGCGATTCTGCGCCCACCGCGAAAGGGTTTGAGCGACAAGTTGTGGCAGAGCCCCTCACGCATCCGATGCTCTTTGTCGCCGATGAACAGTTCGAGCGGGATGAAGCTCTTGTCCGGCGGCTTCCTCACAATCTCCAGATCGGGGTGCGACAAGGCGTCCACTTGTTGACAAGCGGGGCAGTGGCCGCAGGGGTTTAAGTCCTGCTCTGGGTTGGTCTCGCACAGCAGCGCCTGAGCCAATTTCAAGGCGAACGTTCGTTTGCCGATGCCGGCCGGTCCCACAAACAGGAATGTGGAAGCCATCCGGTCGCTGCGCAAGGCGTGCCGAAATCGCTCGACGACGCCGTCGTGTCCCTCAATGCCCGCCCACGTCATGTTCACCTCTTCAGGGCTGACTACGGGGTCGGGTGTTCAGAAATTCATTTTTCGCGGCCAAGGGCCTCTTTCTATGGCAACGGCGTCTGACCGCGAAAAATGAATTTCTGAACACCCGAACCTTTTACCTTGGAAATAATACCCGCTCGGCCGCAGCGCGCAGGTCCGCCTGCACCGCTGCCACGTTGTGCGACGCGTCGATCACCGTGATGTCCGAACGGTGAGCTGCTTCTGTCAGGAACCCGTCCCGCACCCGTTGCATGTAATCCAGCCCCTGCGACTCCATGCGATCGGGCTCTCGGTTCATGCGTCGCGCGGCATCCTGGACGCTCATGTCCAAGAGCAGCGTCAGGGTCGGTCGCACACCCGCGACAGCCACCTCACCGACCTGCCAGAGCGTCTCGACGTCCAAGCCTCCCGCGTGGCCCTGATAGACAACATTGGCCAACAGGAATCGATCCGAGACGACGGTCTGGCCGGAGTCGAGTGCCGGGCGAATCACCTGTTCGACCAACTGTGCACGAGCGGCCATGTACAGCAGCATTTCACTTCGCCGACCGATAGCGGTGTCCGACTTATGCAACAGGATCTCACGCAGTTGCTCGCCCAGCGGCGTACTGCCCGGATCCCGACACGTCAGCACGTCGTGCCCCAGCTCGCGCAACCACTCGACGAACAACTGCATCTGAGTGGATTTCCCCGCGCCGTCGATGCCATCAATACTGAAGAACATGACCGCAATTGTACGGCAACTCCCCGGCGCGGCGTAGACCCCAGTCTGAACCCTGCAAGAATCGTGGAGGGTAAGGACCGGCGCATCAATAACTGTCGGGTTTTCAAAGTGGTCATCACGCTCCGCCGTGATGACATGTCGCGCACACTGGAGCGTGACGACTACTTGGACATCGCCACTTTGTGTTACAGATGAGGCGTAAGGGACTGCGGCGGGGGCGGAAGCCCTTGTCCAACATCGTGTACCATCGTTCCTTCGAAGCGAAGTGGCGCTGTCCAACTACGATACTTCCGACAGTTATTGATGCGCAGGTCCTAAGGCGAGCGGCAGGAAATAACTTACCCGCAGGTCGGTCTTCCCGGGGCCAATCGGGACGGTCTGGGAAGACCATCCTACATTGAGTTGGGTAAGGGCACAAGCAGTTATGGTGGGCACAGCCCACCCTACGATTCTTTCACAATCTCAGGCGTGAGGGCCCAGGCCGACGATGCATTGGTCCTCGCGGACGACTTTGCGGGGACCGCCGTCCAGGCCGGTCGACCAATCGTGCGGAGGCACGATCTGCTCGAAGGTGTCCAGCGTCCCCAGCGCGCCGGCCCGCTGGTAGATCAGTTGCCAGCCGCAATCGAGGTCGCGATGCACCTCGCACTTCCCGTCCTGCGATCCGCCGCAAGGGCCGTTCAGCAGGTGCTTGGCACAGCGAGTGATGGGGCAGATCCCCGCAAACTCACCGAGACGGCAGTTGCCGCAGCCGGCGCATTTCTCCGTCCACACGCCCTGGGACTCGAGGATGCCCATGAATTGCGTATTCAGGCCGGGGTAGACCGGCAGTTCGGGGAACCGCTCCGCCAAAGCCTGGACGCCAGCGCCACAGCCCAACGAACAGACCGCGTCATAGCCGGGAACGCGGGGAGCGAGGAGGTCGATAAAAGCATCCTCGCACTGCCGCTCAATGGTGCACTCGTCGACGACCACGTCGCCGTGGTCTTGGAGTCGCAACGCCATGCGCACGGCGGAACCGAGAATACCTACCTCACGTTCGCCGCCCGCCAGACAGACGGTGACACACGTGCCACAGCCCACCAGCAGCACGCGGTGGTGATGCTTGACCATGTCGCGGATTTCCGAGACTTTCTTGCGATCGGCAACAATCATCGTGTTTCTCCTGCCAGCATCGCTTCCGCCTGCCGGCTCAGCTCTTGAACTCCCTGTTCGACGCGTTTTGCATCGGGCCGCAAGGGACTTCGGCCCAACCGTTTGATGCGATCCACCATGGTTGTGACGATTTCCGCGAACCGAGGGCCCTCGGCGGAAGACAGATTGAACATTTCCAGGCGTTCGGGCTCCAGGCCGATCTCGGCCAGGAATCGCTGCGCCCGTTCCACCCGCCGTCGCGCCCGCAGATTTCCTTCCAGGAAATGGCAGCCACCCTCCAGACAGCCAGCCACGATCACACCGTCGACGCCCCGCTCGAACGCCGCCAGCAGGTAGTTCACCTCCAGCTTGCCCGTGCAGGGTAGTCGCAGCACCCGGACGTTACCCGGATACTGCAGACGCATCGACCCCGCCAAGTCCGCCGCGGCGTAGGCACAGTAGTGGCAGCAGAATGCCAGGATCAGCGGTTCGTCGTCCATCGTGTACCTCTTGCGTAGGACAGGCTTTCCAGCCTGACTCCAACCCGATCTGCGTCAGGCTGGAAAGCCTGACCTACTTTTCACCCCTTATGCCAGCGCGGCTGGGCCACCCCCACTTGCTCCGGATAGAACGGCTCCAAGGTCACCAACGCGGGTTCCTCGCCGAACAATCCATTCACCGCAGCCAGAATCTGGCTGTTGGCGTAGTGCCGCAGCGTGATCGCCATGGCCGGGCACTCCGAGGTGCAACTGCCGCAGCCCATACAGGTCGCGCCTTGCACCTCGGCCTTGTTGAACTCGTTGACCTGCGGGGCCATGTACGGACAGAGGTGCACGCACGTCAGGCAGGAAATGCATTTGTCCGGATCGACCCAAGCCGTCTGGCCACCCACCGCCATCTTCTTACGCGTCAGAATCGATGCCGCCCGGGCCGCCACCGCGTGGGCCTGGGCAATCGCTTCGCTGAGGAACTTCGGCGCGTGGGCCGTGCCGCACAGGAACAGCCCTTCGCTGGCGAAATCCACGGGGCGGAGTTTCATGTGGGCTTCCAGGAAGAAGCCGTCGGCATTCAGCGGCACACGCAACAATTCGGACAGCTCCTGCCGGTCCGCGCGGGGGATCATGGGAGCGGCCAAGACCACCAGATCCGGCGTCAATTCCAGGTCGCGTCCCAACGCCGGTTCGCGAACCCGCAGTTGCAGACGCCCGTTGACTTCCAACTGCGGCGGTTGTTCCGGCTCGTAACGGACGAACAGAACCCCCTTCTCGCGGGCTTCCCGGTAGGCGGCCTCGCGGAAACCGTAGGTCCGCATGTCACGATACAGCACGATGATCCGCGCCTGGGGATAACGAGCCTTCAGACTCAAGGCGTTCTTCACGGCGCTGGTGCAACACACGCGGCTGCAGTAAGGCCGCTCGGCGCTGCGCTGCTCCACGCACTGGATCATCGCGACCGTGGCCTGCTCCGGCAGAGCGAGATCCCCGCGTCCCAAGCGATCCGTAAGCTCCAATTGCGTCAGGATCTGGCTGTGTTTGCCGTAGCCATAGGTTTGCGGTTTCTGCTCGGTAGCGCCGGTGGCCACCACCACCACGCCGTGCTTGACGCTGACCGGGCCGCGTTCGGTCGCCACCGACGATGTGAACCCGCCCACGTGCCCCCCGACCTTGGAGACGTGGGCGTCCAGGTAGACACTGATGCGTTTGTGCCGACGCACCCGCTCGATCGTGTCCGCGAGAAAGGCTTGCACGTCCTGCCCGTCGAGTGTGTGGTGGAGCTGGCGGACGGTGCCGCCGAGTGCGCCGCTCTTCTCGACCAGATGCACCGGGAACCCTTGGTCGGCCAGGGCCAAGGCGGCCGTCATCCCCGCCATGCCGCCACCGACCACCAGCGCCCCGTTGTTCACCGGCACCGAGTCCTCGTCCAACGGCTGCAATTGCGACGCGCGGGCCACGGCCATGCGGACCAGGTCGACCGCCTTATCCGTCGCCTTCCCCGGCTGCCCGGAGTGAACCCAGGAGCATTGGTCGCGGATGTTGGCCATTTCCAGCAGGTACGGATTCAGCCCGGCATCCCGCAGCGTATCGCGGAAGATCGGCTCGTGCGTCCGCGGGGTACACGAAGCCACGACCACGCGGTTCAAGCGGAACTCTTCAATCCGCTGCTTCATGTGACTTTGCGTGTCGTCAGCACAGGTGTAGGTATTGTTCTCGGCGACGACCACATAGGGCAATTCCCGCGTCCGCTTGACCACGCGTTCGACGTCGACCACCGAGGCGATGTTGCTGCCGCAGTGGCAAATGAAGACGCCGATCCGCGGCGGCTCGTCGGCGATGTCGCGTTGCGGCGGATAGGTTTTTGTCCGGGCCGGGAGGTATCCAGCGGCTGCAGTTCGCTGGTCTGGGCAAAGCCCCAGCGGTTCAGCACGACCTGCATCCGCGCGGCCTGTTGCTGGAGCGTCGCACTGGGCTCCAGGCCCAGCGAGAGTACGATCATGTCGAATTCGGCTTCGGTCTGTTTCAACGTTTCGCTGGCGTAGACGACGCGCAGATTCTTCGTGCCTGGCAGTTCGTAAGTCCGCGAGATGAACGAGCGTAGATACCGCACTCCCAGCTGCTTCTGCGCCCGCTCGCAGTAACGGTCGAAATCCTTGCCGAAGGCCCGGAGATCGAGGAAGAACACGGTCACCTCCAAGCCCGGGACGTGCTCCTTGGCCAGGATGGCTTCCTTGGTCGCAGCCATGCAGCAGACGGATGAGCAATAATCGTTGTCGCAGCCGGTGTCGCGCGAACCCACGCATTGGATGAACGCCAACCGTTTGGGCGGCTGCCCGTCGCTGGGGCGTACGACATGACCTTGGGTCGGACCGGAGGCGGAGAGCAAACGCTCGAACTGCACATTCGTCAGCACGTTGGGGGCAAAACCGAAGCCAAATTCACCACGGCGTTTGGCATCGAAAGCCTCGAATCCGGGCGTCAGCACCACCGCACCGACGTCGAGCTTGACCGTTTCCGCCGGTTGGTCGTAATCGATGGCGCCTGCCTGGCAGACCTTCGCGCACAACCCGCATTGGCCCGTCTGGAAGTGGATACAGTTGTCACGGTCAATCACAGGCACGCGCGGCGAGGCCTGGGGATGCGCCAGATCGATGCACGGTCGGGCACTGAGGTACTTGTCAAAGCCGGTGATATGGGGCTGCATCCGGCGCGCGGTGATCGTGGTCAGGTCGACGGCCCCCGTGGGACAGACGAAGGCGCAGGCCCCGCACGCCTGGCACTGGTTGGACTGTTCGTCGAACGCCGTCCGCACTTCCCGCGACGTGCCTCGGCCGTACAGATTCACGGCGCCGCGGCCCATCATCTCGCTGCACACCCGCGCGCACAGGCCGCACAGAATGCACTTCCCCTCGGCTGCGGGTTGAAACGAAGTGGACTTGACGCCCAGTTGGGCGGCGAACTCGGCCAGCTCGCGCGAATCGGGCGCCTGGGCCAGCAGCAGTTCCAGCACCATCCCCCGTGATTCCTTGACGTTCTCGGTCTCCGTGTGCACAACCAGGCTGCTCTCGATGGGGTGGCTGCAGGATGCCACCAGTTGTCCACCGCGCGGTGTTTCGATTTCTACCAGGCAGACCCGGCAGGCACCATAGGGTGACAGCCCGCGGTAGTTGCACAGCGTCGGAATGGTGACGCCCATCTGCCTCGCGGCTTGCAGAATCGTCGTACCGCGAGGCACTTCCGCCGTGCGGCCGTCTACGTTCACTCGAACTCGATTCGTTGCGGTTGCGTCCATCAGCAGTCCTTTAAACGAGCACCGGCTCCCGCCGGGGCGCCACCAGTCCGCGGCACACACCGGCGGCGCAGTGCCGGTCGCGAATGTGGGCCTCGAACTCCTTACGGAAGTGTGTCAGCGTGGTCAGCACCGCGCTGGGCGCCATCCCACCCATGCCGCACACCGCCGCCGATTTTACCGTCTTGGCCAGCCGCTCCAGCAGCGCCAGGTCCGCCAGCGTCGCGCGGCCCTCACAAATCCCCGTCAGGATGCGTGACAGTTGCTTGGTTCCCTCCCGGCAGGGCACGCACTTGCCGCACGATTCTTCCAGGAAGAAGCCGACCAGGAAGCGGGCCATGTCGACCATACAGGCGGTGTCGTCCAGCACGATGACCCCGCCCGTCCCCATCAGGATCGTCGCCCCGTCGCGATCTTCCGTGTCGATGGCCAAATCCAACACAGAAGGCGGGAGGCAGCCGCGCGCCGCGCCGCCGGCCTGGAGTCCCTTGAGAGGCCGATCACCGATAAGTCCGCCGCCAATCTCGTAGATCAGCTCGCGGACCGTGATCCCGAAGGGAACCTCCACCAGCCCCGCATTCTTGACCGCGCCCTCCAACGAGAAAATGGTGGTACCCGGCGTGCGTTGCGTGCCCATTCCGGAGTACCAGGCGGCGCCCCGCGTGATGATCGGGGCCACGCTCGCCCAGGTCTTCACATTGTTGACCACGGTCGGTTTGCCCCACAGGCCGGCGGTGACGGGATACGGCGGACGCGTGCGAGGTTCGCCGGAATGCCCTTCCAGGGACTCGATCAAGGCGGTTTCTTCACCACAGATGTAGGCCCCTGCACCGCGGCGCACCGTGACGTGGAACGACCACCCGGTGCCGAGGATATCGTGGCCCAACAGTCCGCGTGCTTCTGCCTGAACGATCGCCTGCTCCAGGATTTCGATGGCTAACGGATACTCGCTACGAACATAGATGAAACCCTCGCTGGCACCGATCGCAAAGGAGCCGATGAGCAGCCCTTCGAGGATGGCATGGGGATCTCCTTCCAGGACCGTCCGATCCATGTACGCACCGGGTTCGCCCTCGTCGGCATTGCAGACCACATACTTGACGTCCGCCGGCGTCGCTCGGGCCAGCTGCCACTTCTGCCCGGTCGGAAAGGCTGCCCCGCCTCGGCCGCGCAGGCCCGCTTTGATCACCTCTTCGATCACCCTCTCGGGCGTCATGTCGGTCATCGCACGCAAGGCCCCACGATAGGTGCCGCGGGCGATTGTCTCGTCCAACGCTCGAGGGTCGATCGCGCCGCAGTTGCGCAGGATGACCTTCTTCTGACGACGATAGAAATCCAACTGGGACCATTCCGGGACCTGTTGGAGCGGACCGGAACAAGACGGATACGAGTGGACTTCCCCAGTCGAAACGATCTCTTCGCTGGCGAAGCGGCCCAGGGCCGACTCCGGTCTAAGGTCCCCTTTCGAATAGGCTTCGAGCAAATCGCGGGTCTTCCGCGGAGTCATCTGGGCGTAGCTGACCCGCGGCCCGTTCGGGAGCACGAGGTCCAACAGAGGCTCCTGCGAGCAGAACCCGATGCAGCCGGTCCGGCAGACCACGGCGTCCAGCTGGAGTTCCTCGACGGCACGACGGGCGGCCGCTTCAATAGCCGGCGCTCCCATGGCCACGCCGCAACTGGCCGAGCCGACGACAATTTTCAACTGCTTGGGATAGAGCGTCGCCAACCCGGCGGCCGCAGCCTGATCGAGGTCAGCAGTATTGCGTATGGTTCCGCTCATGCGAATTGCTCCAGGATTTCCGGAACCCGGTCCAGGTTGACACGACCAAACGCCTGGCCATCGATCTTCAGCGCCGGCGACAACGCGCACAAACCGAGGCAACGCACAGTCCGCAGCGTGAAGCGTCCCGAGCTGTCGGTCTGGCCGGCCTCGACGCCAATCTCCGCCTCCAGCTTTTCCAGCAGGCTTCTCGAACTGCGAGCGTGGCACGAGGTACCCGCACAAACCTCGACGACGTGACGGCCGGTGGGTTCCAGGTGGAACCGGTCGTAGAAGCTCGCCACGCGCAACACTTCCGCCAGCCGCAGACCCCAGAGGCAAGCCAAGTGCTCCAGCATGACGCGTGGCAAGTAGCCGTACGTCTGGTTAATCTCCTGCAGCACGGGCAGCAGATTGCCCAGCTGACCTTCGTGTCGGGCGAGAATCCTGCTCAGCTGGGCTGCGTCGGCTTCCGCCAACGGCTCGCTCGGCTGAAACGGCGGGGGCGGCTCGGCCGTATTGCGCACCGGGCAGATCGTCCAGCAGTCTCCGCAACCGGTACACTTCGCAGCATTCACTCCGCGTGGCCGTTTGTGCACCTCGACGGTAAAGTGACCCGCCTCGCCCTCCAACGCGGTCACATCGGCCATCGTCAGGATATCGATGTTGTAATCCCGGATGCATTGCACCAGCTTCGGCGAAATGATGCAGGTGGCACAGTCGCCGGTGGGGAAGGTTTTGTCCAGACGTGCCATCCCGCCGCCGATGGTCGGACTCTCCTCGACTAGATAGACTCGAAAGCCGGCCGCCGAAAGATCCAGCGACGCCTGGATGCCGGCGATGCCACCTCCGCAGACCAACACCGCTCCGCAAGGGACATTGCTGTTACCATTGCCATTGCCATTGCCATTGGCCGGCGCCGCCCCGGTTTGGCTGTCCAGTAGAGTCATGTTCTCCCTCCCGCGGCGCCAACCGCTTGGACTGTCTTGGCCGCCAACAGCGACTTGGCACTCACCGTCAAAGCCTCGAGTCCCAGTTCCTTGAAGGAAAGCCCCAAGGCGAGGCCGAGCAATTGCGTGACGTAAAGAATCGGCGTGGGCGGCAGTGGGCCGTGGGCCTTGGCCGCGTCGGCCTGACGCAGGTCCAGGTTCACCTGGCATAAAGGGCAGGCCACCACCAGGCAGTCGGCCCCGGCCCGGCGCGCCATGGTCAGGAGTTTGTGTGCCAATCGAGTCACTACCTCGGAGTGGGTCATGGACAGGCTCGCCCCGCAGCACTCCGTCTTGAAGGGCCACTCCACCGGCTCCGCCCCTGCGGCAGCCACCAGCTGGTCCATGCACGTCGGGTGCTCGACATCATCAAAGGCGACGATCTCCGGCGGGCGCGTCAGCAGACAGCCGTAGTAGCAGGCCACCCGCAGCCCGACCAACGGCCGGTTGACCTTCGCACGGAGGGCGTCCACGCCGAACTGATTCACGAGCACGTCCAGCACGTGCCGCACCTCGACTCCGCCGTCATACGGCTGACCGGTAATCCGCTCGGCACGCTGGCGGTCTTCGGGTTCGTGGCAGACCCGGTGATTGGCGGTCCGAAGCCGGGCGTAGCAAGAAGCACACGCGGTCATCACGGGGAGGCCCGCGACCTGCGCCTTCTGCAGATTGAGCACCGGCAGCGCGACGGCCAGCGAATCGCTGCTGGCGTGCGCCGGCGTCGAACCGCAGCAGACCCAGTCCGGGATCTCCTCCAGCTCGATCTCCAGCGCGCGGCAGATCGCCCGTGCGGAGCGGTCGAAGGCCCACGCCGTGGATTCGAGACTACAACCGGGGAAGTACGCGTATTTCACTGTTTGCGGTCCTCCTCTTCCGCCCGCCGGAAGATTTCTCGCACCTGCTTGGCACTGCCGCTGCGGTTCGGCAATAGCGCGAGCTGGCCTTGGGCCAACATCTGCGGGACCTTGTCCATGTCGGAAAAGAGGTCGAAGGTGCGCAGTTTGTAGGCCGCCATCATGCCCATCTCGTAGACCCGGCCATGATGGCGGACGCTCCCCAAAAAACTGCGGTTGAACTGCTTGCCGTGTGCGTCCGGCAGGTCTGTTTGCCGGTCGATGGCCAGGATCCGCAGGGTATCCATCACGCCGGCGATGTCGATCTCCATGGGGCAGCGCGTGGTACACGCCTCGCACGAGGCGCAGAGCCAAATCGCCTGTGAGCTGAGCACTTCCGCGTCCGCTCCCAGATGCACCAGTCGCATGATCTGGCTGGGCAAGAAATCCATATCCGGGCCAATCGGGCAACCCGTGCTGCACTTGTGGCACTGGAAGCACGCGCTGACCGGCGTGCCGCTCCGCTGCTGGACCTCGTCCAACAAGCCGTTGTCGTTCCACTGAATCGGATTGGCCATCGTCATTCATCTCGCTCGTTGATGTAGGTCAGGCTTTCCAGCCTGACGTAGGTGCGGCTTTTCCATGCTGGCGCGCGTCAAGCTGGAAAGCCTGACCTACTTTCGCGTCAGGCTGGAAAGCCTGACCTACTTACTCACTTATGGCTTCCATCTCGGCCTCGGCTTCGGCATCTTTGCGAGGCATTACTTTGCGGTAGACCACTTGCGGCGAACTCAGGATTCCATCGACGGTCAACAGATCACGATCGATGCGGATGCCGAACAGCCGCTCATTCTCTTGTAGGTACGGCAGAATCAGTCGCCAATCGGCGGGCGACAGCGGTCGGTACGCCCCGCCGTTCAGCTGCTCGTCGACCAGCGTATGGTGCGGATCGCGGATGTAGATCGCCCCGCCGGAGGCCAGCGACAGCAGGTTGCCGCCGGGGTAGGGCAGTTCCAACGGGTGCAGTCTTCCGTACTGATCGTATTGCAGGCCGTTGACAATCGCGAAACCGCCGCCGTTGTGCGGATCGCCGGCCATAAACGACTCGGCCAGATAGTCCAGCGCGGTGCCATTGATCACCACTCGCGGCGAGCCGACGGCGTTGATCATCGGCCGTCCCGCGGCGTTCCCCAGCACGTACACTTCGCCGCCCTTAGCACCATACAGGAACGTCTGCCCCACATCGCCGTAGACGACCAGCTTACCCTGTTTGCTGATTTGGCAGAGCTGATCCTGGGCGTTGCCGTGAACGTAGATTTCCAAGCCGTCCATTCCGGAGCCGAGATAGTCACCGGGGTTGTCGTAGCAATCGATACGCAGTCCCCTGGTATCGGGACCGAGCCCCGCGCCGTGGAATCGCGTGCCCCGCGTGTTGTAATGGATCAAATGTCGCCAGCCGAGGTGATAGGCTTTGACCGCCAGCGTCGCGTCGCAGTCCTCTCCTTCGGGTTGGAAACCGCGGGAGTCAATCAGGAGCGTCGTCTCGTTGGGGCGCGGGCCGCGCAGCCGCTGCCGGGTGTCCCAGGTAATGCGGACATAGGTGCTGGCCCGCTCGTCGTCACACAGCGGTTGACGCTGGAAAATCTGCTCCAAGCCGCCGCGCAGGATCGTCAGTAGGGAACTGCGTTTCTTGCCACCGGTCGGATACCGGCGATCAATGCCCAACGTCAGGGCTGCGAGGCCCAACGCGGGTGCCTGCTCGGCCGTCTGGCAGGCCCACTGGTCGACAAACCAGCGGAAGGCGTCGAAGTCCAGGTCCGGTAATCGCTTGAGCAAATGCGTGAACAGCCCCTCAGGATCCGCCGCTTGCACCCACCGGGCGATGGCCGCCAGATCGTCGTCGGTCTGCTTGGGCGTGACCGGAGGAACAGATAGGTCGCAGTGCAATTGGTTGGCCAAGGTCGAGACCGGCGCGCCGAACTTATTGGTCACGCGGATGCGATAGTGGCCGTTTCGGCTGACCGTCGTAGGTCCCGTAGGTCCCGTAGGTCCGGCGGGACTGGGGAACGGCTGAGAAATGCCTGCGGCATTTGCCTCTCCGCCCCTCTCCCCGGAATACCGGGCCGTGGGAGTTTCTTTGCCGTTGGTAGGAGAGACTGTCAGCAGGAAGGCCCCGCCGTCGGTACAACTGCCGCCACGAGCATTCCAGTACGTGTCGGCGACGGGCGTGAACCGGGGGTCTTCGCTGGCCAAACTCGCCAGGGTCGCATCGATCGCCTGCTTCTCCGAGCAAATCAGACCGATGGAGACTTCGCCCTCCTGCAGCGCGAAAACCTGCGGCCGCAGCATGGCCGTATCGGTGATCCCCATCAGTTGGAACGACTTGGTCTCGACCAGACTGCGGGCGATGATGAAGAACCAAGGACCGTCGGGCGAAGCGTGGATATGGGCGGCCTGGATCTGGCGATAGATCCGCTGCTTCTTCGCCGGGAGACGGTCGAAGTCCAGCTCCGTCGTGGGCGCCAGAGCCTCGATGATGTACTCCATCGGGTAGCGATACGTCCGGTTCCAGAGATCGAACAGCAGGACGGCGACCTCCGTGTCGGTCAGGAACTGCGGGAAGATACCGCGTCCGGCCAGATACTCGGAGACGGAATGGTAATTGGCGAAATCGCCATTGTGCACCAGAGCCTCGTTCAGCCCAATGAACGGATGCGCCCCCCCCGGATGCCACACGCGACCTTTCGTCGGATAGCGCTGATGGGCGATCCAGACGTGCGCCCGCGTGTCCGGCATGCGGTAGTACTGGACGGCGGCCTCGGCGAAGCCAACGATCTTGAGGATGATCAGGTTGCGGGCGTGGGACATCACAAACGCCCGCTTGTCGCCCAGCGAGGCATAGAACCGACTGTTCAGCGAAATCGAGTTCTGATAGACAAACTCGTCTTCCACATCCCGCTCGGAAAGCCCGGCGTCGCCCAGCTTCCGCTCTTCGGCAAACCGGGCGAGCACGGCCGGCTTCAGGCGGACGAAGTAGCGTGCCACGTCGGGCGGACGAACCTCCAACAACGGCACGTCGCGGAAATCGTCGACGGTCGGAATCAGACCGCCCTGCTCGATGTCGAAGTACGGCTCGATGAAAGCCTGCTCCACTTCGCCTCGGGCGTGCGGATCCAAGAGGGCCACCTGCAGGATGTAGTCCTCGTCGAGCACCTTGCGCGAGACGCCCAGTTCTTCCGGCACCAGACCGCAAGCAGCGATCCCGCCGCCCTTGCCGTTGCCCCGATTCCGCATCTGGATCGAAGGCTCAAAAATGTGCTTCCCACCCACAGGGATCGTGCAGGCGAATCCCGTCACGCCACAACCGCCCTCAGCTTCCGGCGAACGGGCGCACCAAGGTTCGGCGGGGCGCAGGTGGGCGCGGGCCCGCAGCAGGGCTTCCACCCGGCGCACGTCCAGGGACCCCCGTCCGTCGGCCGCGGAGTCGCTCATTCGCTGCGAGTCGCTGACTGTCATCGAATAGGGCATGGTTTGGAACCCCTCGTTCCCAGGTTTTGCCTGGGAACGCATTGCCTTGCCGGCTCTGCCGGCCTGCTTGTGAGGCAGAGCCTCGTTTCCAGTGGGTTGCGCGGCAGAGTCTCGTAACCAGAGCGATCTACGGAGTTGGGACGATGCAAAAATGTTCACAGCAGCGGGGCTGACGCCCAATGCCGCTTAGGATCGCGAAAGAAATAACTGTCGCAAGAATCAAGAATGTGGTCATCTCGCTCCGCAAGATGACATGCCATCACGCGGAGCGTGATGGCTACTTTGAAGACCCGACACTAATTCATTTCGCGATCCTTAGTGGCTGTAAGGAAATAACCTGGCAAATCGGTGGTAGGACGGATTGGCACTTCGGCCCCGAAACATCGGGCCGAAGTGCCAATCCGTCTTACGGTCAAACAACGGACTGGTTCTTTTCCAGTTCTTTTCCAGCCGCTTACTTTGAGCGAAACGGCTCTAGCCGCCGGTGAACACTGGCCGCGTCTTCTCGCCCAAGACTCGCGGCTAGCGCCTGGCGGCTCACCATGTCCAAGTGCAAAGTAAGTGGCATTGGGCTCACGCCCCCCGTTTATCTTCGTAATCCAGATGGGTCAGCAAGTCCGTGCGGCCGCGCAAGGCGGCCACGGAGTCGAGTCCCAAGCGGTACAACAGATCGATCAACATCTGCTGCCAAGCGGTGTACAAATTCACCAGCCGTTGCGTGCACCAGTCGACGGTGACCAGTTCCAGCAGTTCGTTATCCGTGGTGGCGATACCCCGTGCACAGCCCCGCCCGCTCTCGCAACTGCTGCAGCGGATACAGCCCAAAGCGACCAGTTCCGCCGTGCCGATCACGCAGCCGTCCGCCCCCAAGGCGATGGCCTTCGCGACATCGGCAGGCGTCCGTACGCCGCCGCTGGCGATTACCGTGACCTGATCGCGGATCCCCTCGTCCTTCAGGAATTGGTGCACCCGGCCGATCGCATACTCGATCGGCATGGCGATGTTTTTCTTGGCGATGTTCGGCGCGGCACCCGTGCCGCCGTAGCTGCCGTCCAGGTGCACAATGTGGCCCCCGGCGTAGTAGACCCCGACAGCCACCATGTCCACATCCACGGGCGTGGAGACCTTTGCGGAGAGCAGTGCCCGCGGATTGACGTGGGCGATCCAGTCGAGGTGCTTCTTGTGATCTTCCACGGAGTAGACGCTGTGAAAGGGGAAGGGCGAGAACAGCGACACGCCGACCACCGTCTCCCGCATGGCCGCCACGCTCGGTGTGTTCTTGTCGCCCAGCAGGTGGCCGCCCAGGCCCGGCTTGGCCCCTTGAGCGTACTTGAACTCGACGATCCGCGCCCGCTGGATCGTCTCCTCGCGGACCCCGAACAGGCCGGTGGCCACCTGGGTGATGACGTGGTCCTTGTACGGAATGAAACGTTGCGGATAGCCGCCTTCGCCCGTACACGTGAAACCGTGGAAGGCTTTCGCCACGCGAGCCTTGCCCAACAGGGCGCGGAGATTGGTCGAGCCGAACGACATGCCGCCACCGTACCAGGGCACGTCGATGGTGATCTTCGGCCGCGCGTCGTGTCGGCGGTTCAGGAGCAGCTTGGTCGAGATGTCTTCCCGCCGCAGATCGGTCGGCGGTGACTCGGGAAAGCGAAACCGCAAGCGGTCGAAGCCCCCGCCGGAGTCTCCGACTTCGCTCTCCAGGTGCTGGGGCGGAGGCCGGCCGGTTTCGGCCATCGCCCAGTTGCTGACCAATAGGTCCGGCGTCCAGCGCCGGTCGCCCATCGTCTCGAAGGCTGGATTCTCGGACAGCGACAACGCTCCCTGGGGACACGTGTCGATGCAGTAACGCCCCGTAGCTTGGCAGTCAGGCCCCACGCAGCGGTAGTCAAACGGCCGCATGACCTGATGGTAGCCCTTGGGCTGGACGTGCACGCCGGACTGGCAGGTCTCCACACACCGGCCGCACGCCGCACACTGGAACGCGCGGTGAATACTGTACTTGCCGATCTCGTTGCGATACCGCGGTAGCGCCGGCCGCACCTCACGGCTCACTTCCGCATAATCGGGCCGCGACAAGAAGTCGTCGAGGGACTCGGGTTCCGCTCGCAGCGGGTCGGCTTGGATGGTGCTCACAGGCAGGTTTCTCGCAGCTTGCGTTTGCCAAACAATCGTCCGAAGGTGTCACGCTCCAGGTCCTCGAAGAACATGCAACGACCCGTCTCGCCACGCAGACGGCGGACCTCGCGGAGACCCATCGCGCCCAGCATTTCCAGCAACTGCGAATGCCAAGCGGACATCAGATTCACAATGCGATGGACACCAAATCCGGCGTCGATCTCCTCCAGGGCGATCGGGCAGAGTTGCTCGCGCTCGCATTCCCCGCAGAGCCGGCATTCCAGCGCCAGGATCAACGGGATGTCAATGGCCACCAAGTCCGCACCGCAGAGGATCGCCTTGGCCACGTGCTCCGCCGCCGCAATTCCGCCCGAGGCGATCAGCGTGACCTCGTCGCGGAGGCCCTGCTTGACCAGTGTTGTGTGGACGTCGCGCAGCACATCGCGTACATGGCGTGGCTCGGCCGCGGCTTGCTCCCGCCCGTGGCTGTCGAAGACCAGATGGATGACATCCGCTCCGTCGCGAGTCAACTCGACAACGCGCTGGGCCACCGCGGGGTTGGCCACCACACGAATCGCCACGATCTGCGTCGCCCGCTCCTGCTTCAGCGCCGCCTGGACGGCCATCACGTCCGGGCCATCCTGGATCATCACCAGCGGTGCCGACCGGCCGGACCACGCCGCGACAGCTTGTGGTGTGTCCAGCAGCGGGATGACGTGAGCGAGAACCGGGGCCGGGTGCTCCGGGGGTTCCGCCGCGCGGAGTTCCGCCTCGTGCAGGCCCTCCTCGCTGACGTCTTCTTCGTGGGCCTGCTCCACTCGGACGGTCGCCCCTTGAATATCCGCCGCTTTCAGAATCGTTAGCGTGCCGATCTCTGCCGCGGCAGCCGCAACCGCGGCCACCACCGCTCCGCGATGCCAGTGTTGGGGAATCAAATCGAAAATCACAGGCAGGGGCGTTTCCACCAACGGCGGCGGCACGACGCTCAGCTGCCCGTCCTCAAACGCCAGATGCGGCAACTTGCGGCCGATGTCCACGCTGGTGCTGATGTACTCGCGACCGTGAATCCCGTCGCGCGTGGGACGGACGATCTCGGACATGTCCGTCCACATCGAATCGAAGCCGGGACCGCTGAACGGCCCGCCGTAGCCCGAACCGGACACCGGAACCCGGCCTGTCTCCGCCTGGAACCACGTGGACAGGATCAGATCCGGCGTGTAGTAGCTGTCCCCCAGCCGACGATACTCAGGATTGACGACTCGCGTCAGAATGTTCTTCGTGCAATTCTGGACGCAACTCAGGCAGCCCTTGCACTGGTAGATGTAGTCCAGGTAGCCGACCGCCTCGCGCAGCGTGTCCGCTTCGTCGCGATACAGCTTGTAGACACAGGCCCGCTTCACACAGTTGTGGCAACTGGAGCAGTCCTCACGCCAATCTACGATCCCCAGTTTGCCTACGGGGCGGAGACGAGGCTTGGCCGGCGTGGTGTGGATGGCATACTTGGCAGGCACGGTCAGTTGCTCCCCAAACCGGATTTCTCGATAATCTCCAACGCGGCCTCGTGGTCGCCGTCGCCCGAGATGCTGAAGCCGCGCAAGCCGCGGAGACTCGACAGTCGACCGATGGTCTCCAACGCGATTTCGATGGCAGCCGCACGCCGAGCGCCCGGCTCCGTCTTCGACACGACGCGGCCAACCACCGCGGCGGGGATCTTGGGCAGCGGCCGCTCGCCAGCTTGGGCCAACTGACCATTGGTCAAGGGTTGGATGCCAGCCACAATGGCGACCTGATCGGGCAAGCCGCGGCGGGTTACTTCTTGCCACCACGCTTCAAAACGTTCCACGTCATAGACCGGCTGGGTGATCAGGAATCTCGCTCCGGCGCGTGTCTTCTTGGCGAGCCTCACAAGTTGCAGCTCGCGCGGGTCGGCATCCGGGGAAGCCACGGCGCCCAAGCAGAACGGGCCGGCCCCGGCCAAGCCGCTTTCCCCCAGCAGCCCGCAGTCGTCGGCCAGATTGGCGTACGCCTGCAGCAGTTGCACGGCATCGATGTCGTAGACGTTCTTAGCCGCCCGGTAGTGGCCCAGGGTCTGGTGGGTACCGCTGGTGCACAGCAAGTTACGAATCCCCAGGGCCTGGGCGCCCAACGCCTCGGAGACCAGGGCGATACGGTTCCGATCCCGCGTGGTCACATGCAGGATCGGCTCTAACCCCTCGGCCTTGACCAGCGAAGCCGCAGCCAGCGCCGACATCGCAACGCGGTCCCGGTTGTCGCTAACACCGACCGCATGCACCTTGCCGGCGTAGCGTTTGGATGCTGCCTGCAAGGGTCCCGGATCAACGCCCGTCGGAGGCGTGATCTCCGCCAAGAGGATGTCTTTCCCCGACGCGACTCGTTCCTGAAGGCTGATGGCCTGCGTGCTCATGCGTTCCTACCTTGCTGCGCGAAGTGGGCTCTCCCCCAAGGCACAGATGCGCTCGACCGTGCCGCGGACGAGTTGCTCCAGTTGCTGGGGTGGATCGTCAGGAGAGAAATGCACTAATTGGGCATGTTCGGGAGGAAGTCCGATTTCGGTCAGCAGTCGCTGCACGGTGCGGATGCGGACCTCCGCCCGATAGTTACCTTGCGCCAGATGGCACTCGCCTTTGGGGCACGCCACGACGCAAATGCCTCGGGCGCCGCCTTCCAAGGCGTGCAACAGATACTGTCCGTCCATTTTTCCGCTGCAGGGGACTTCCCGCACGAGGACTCTCGCGCCCTCCTGATTCCATTGCCGAGGCAGACGTGTGCCCTGCGGAATGCAGTTGGTGCACAGGTAGACAACCACGTCTGGAGAAAGGGCTTCCGACATCATTGGTCTCTGCCTTGTTCAAACTCTGCACACCAGATTTCGCATGGTTTTACCATGAATTGGCATTATTTTAACGCATCCTTGGATTCTGGGAAGTGATCTTGTGCAAGAAATGCGCAGATAATCCAGTGATATTCGGATGAGGTGGTGGGATGAACGGTGATCTGAGCGGCATTCGTCGTTGGAATCGATAACCATAATTCAAGAAGCAGTGCGGCGGACCTGCTTGGCGAGCTTAGTCTTCGTCATCATGAATCCCATTCCGGCAAATTGGACCTGTCCCGTTTTCCGGATCGACTCATATCTACCGCGAGAGGCGTCGAAGCAAGACCGTTTCGCATATTGACGATGAGTGGCTGGCCGTTGCCGCAACCTCGGAACTGGAAATCGCTGGTCAATCAGCCGCAACACGAGTGCGAGATCGAGGCCATCCGACGCTGTATCCGGCGCGGGCAACCACTCGGCAGCCAGTCTTGGGTGGAGAGAACCACGAGCCAATTGGGGCTGGAATCAACCCTTCGCGCGCCGCACCGGCCCCGAAAGATTCCGCGGGCAGAAACCGCCGAAACATAAGCGGTCCCGCTTTCTTCCCCCTAAGCGAACCTGTCCGGCTTGCTTCCTCTTGGGCAAGGGAATGGTGGGCAAAGGAATGCGGGAGTAGGGGATCAGGAACGCTGGAACGCAGCCGGCACCGGTTCTCCGATTCCCTTGCCCTACATTCCCTTGCCCCACCTCCGCGATCTTGGCCGCCGACTCGTCCACAGCAGGCAAGTCCGCCTTCGCTCGAAATTGGACCTGTCCCGTTTGGCTGCCCCCGTCAATAAGCGAACCTGTCCCGCTTTCTTCGGTCCGCTTTCTTCCCCCGTTCGCCGTACTGTGTTTCCAACGATCACTCCCAGATTTCCACAATGAGTCCGGGGATCTGTTCGAAATCCCGGCGATTTCGGGTGATCAGTTTTGCAGAGGAAGCGATAGAGATGGCGGCGATCCGCAGATCATGCGTCGAACCGCGCACTTTGAGTTGCCGCCAGACCTGGAATTGGGCTTCAGCGATCCTCGTGTAGGGAAGAAGCGGCATGCTGCGCAGTGCGACAAAGGTTTGCTCGTACAGCTCGTAAGCCCGCTCAAGCGCTCGGGCCTTCGCAGCATACGCCGGATGCCCCTTGAGTAATTCGACCAGGACATCCGTGTCGTACGCAATCACAGGTTCAACTCCGCATCCCGTTGCAGGTACGCTTCTTCGCAGATCTCATCCAGCGTCGGATCATCATGAAAGATGCCGATAAAGTCGATTACGGAACACGGCCGAATCTCCAGGGAAGCGATTTGTCCGTGGGTCACCCGTTCCGAGACGACCTTTTGGAGTTCCGCCATCGCCACATCTCTTGTAGCAGCGCTCGCACGAACTTCTGGCGCACCGAGCAACGAGGCCGTAAACCGGCCACCGGATGATTCAATCGAAACAGGGAAATTCATCGATTCGACCCTTCGTCTCGAATTCTTAGGCCCACGACGGGGAAAGGGGTTCCCCGTGTGCGACGTTCTTCTCTCGCTATTCTAGCAGGCTGCGGACGACGTGGGAACGCGGACGGACGGCGGACGACCTGACGGGGGGCGGCGTCCTGCTGTTGACGAAGTGCTTCGCTACTACGGATAATCGCGGTTCCCGCCGAACCAGCCGCAGCCAGATGTGTCGTCATCCTCGGGGGCAAAAAGCCATTATGGAACGTAAACTTGCCAGCATCCAGCGCGCGTTGGAGATACGGCCGATCGAGAACGCCGACGCAATCGAACTCGTGCGCATCAAAGGTTGGCAATGCGTGACGAGGAAAGGTGAGTTTCGCGTGGGCGACTTGGGCGTGTTTCTGGAGATCGACGCCATTCCGCCGGACACAGACGAATTCCGCTTCCTGTGGCAGCCCAAGCCGCAGCCGGAAACCTCGGCCACGGTGTCACCGCAGCCGGACTCCCGTCCGGAAACGTTCCGCATTCGCACGATGAAGTTGCGGGGCGTGATGTCGCAAGGGCTGTTCCTTCCGCTGGTGCCGTTTTCACTGAGCGACGTCCGAGAAGGGGACGACGTCACGGAACGCATCGGGGTGGGCAAGTATGAACCGCCGCCGCCGACGGACATGGGCGACCGTCGCGGGAGTTTTCCGCCGCTGGTTCCGAAAACGGACGAAATGCGAGTGCAAAGCGTGCCCCAAGTGCTGGACGAGCTACGCGGGCGTCCGTACGTCATCACGCAGAAGGTTGACGGCACCTCCGCAACCTTCTGCATCGATCCGCGTGACGGCGAGTTTCATGTCTGCGGCCGCAGCATGAGCATTAAGCCGGGCGAGAACATCTACTGGCGAGTCGCCTGGAAGTACGACCTGGAAGCCTCGCTGCGCCGGCGACCGAGCCTAGCGATCCAGGGCGAAGTCGTCGGCCCCGGCATTCAGAAGAATCGCCTGGGATTGAAGGAGACCTCGTTGTTCGCGTTCAGCGTCTTCGACATCTCGGCGGCCCGATACCTCGACCATGACGACGCGCGGGCGGTGTTCGCCGAGATCGGCCTGCCGCCAGTGGCCGTGATCGAGGAGGGGGACTGTTTCCAGCACACGCAGGCATCGCTGCTGACCTTGGCCGAAGGCAAGTATCCCGGCACGAACAACGAGCGCGAAGGCCTAGTTGTTCGTCCGCGTCACGAGTCGATCAGCCCGACGCTGAACGGCCGACTGTCGTTCAAGGTGATCAGCAACCGATTCCTGCTCCGGGCTGGCGAATAGCCGAGGTGGCTGGTGGCTGAGCCTCGGCGAAGCCCCAGTCCCCGATTTCTGGGGCATCGCTGTTCAGGCTCATACGGATATCGGCCGGACGTCGCGACAGGACTCTGATGCTCCCGCTACTGTAACCACTGGCAGGATGGTAAAGTGCGTCGAGCTAAAACCACGGGATGAAGCCAAGCAGGGTTCAGACGATGAAGACGGTGGATGTGGATGGGTGTGGCGACAGCTACGATTCTAGTGGCTTTACTTTTGGTGGTGGTTTCTTGTACGGCCTGGGCACGCGTCTGGGCCCCTGCGGCAGAAGGAGCAACGACGATGAAGGTATTTGTGGATTACTGGCGCCAATCGTTGGCGGCAGTCACGTTGGCGGCGGTGCTAAGTTCCGCCTCTGGAGACACTTCACGGACCCTCGCGGCAGAAGGGGAGCGTGAGGTGCCGCTCATCAAACTCGAGCGTGAAGGCGGCGAGCGGGAGGCGGTGAAGGAAAAGCGGGAAGGCGAACGAGGCGAGGCTCGTAAGGAACGTGAGGAACGGAAGCCGGAGGCTCGTGGGGAGCGCGAACGCGGCCGAGAAGGCGGCGAAAAATCTGAAGCCCGATCCCGAGAACTTGCGCAGCGTCGAGCCCATTTGCAGGAGCAGGCCGCGGAGATTCGTGGCAAGCTGGAAGCCTTGAAGCCCGATCAGGACGCCGCAGCGCGGGAGTTAAGGGAGGCGTTGGAACGTGTTGAGAAGCAGCTGCGCGAACTGCCGTCGCCGGCACCCGATCGCGAACGCGGGCAAGCGCGGCTGGAGGAGTTGAAAGCGGCCCACCGCCGGGCCAAGGAAGCTGGCAAAGAGGACGAGGCGGAAGGTCTGGAACGCGAGGCCCGTGAATTGATGCGGATGCTGGAACAGCGTCCCGGCGATCGCCCGGTCGGACGCCCCGAGGGGGATGACGCCCAGCGTCGGATGCAGCACCTCCGTGTGGCCATCGAGAATCTCCGCGCCGCCGGACTGAATGATCAAGCGGAGGCCCTCGGGCGGGATGCCGAGCGACTCGCGCGCGGCGAGCGGCTGGATGGCGCGCGCAACGTCCCCGCGGCTGCGCCGCAACTCGAACGCGCGGTGCAGGAGCTGCGTGGCCAAGTCCAGGAACTGCGTCAGCAGATGTCAGAGATCCGCCAGCACCTCAAAGCCTTGGCCGAAAAACGTTAGACAATGGCCGAGTCGAAAGCATGTGGGGTACGATTTCAGCGTGCCAAGTACGTTGGAAGACGTGCCCCACGACACCTGCACGTGGTCACGTCTCTCCGAGACGCGGATCCCGGTCTCTACCTGAGCCGCTGGCGCAGTTCGTCGACGCAGTCGTCCACTTTCACACGCCATTGTTCCAGCGTATCGCGGTTGCGGAAGGTGACGGTGCGGTCCTGGAGGGTCTGACTGTCGACCGTGATGCAGTACGGCGTGCCGGCTTCGTCTTGGCGGCGATAACGGCGTCCGACGGCTCCTTTTTCGTCGTAGAAGACGTTGAAGTTCGGCTTGAGCGCGCGGTAGATCTCGCGGGCGATTTCCGGCATGCCGTCTTTCTTGACCAGGGGGAACACGGCGGCTTTGATGGGCGCCAAACGCGGGTGGAAACGCATCACGACGCGGGTCTGCAACTTGCCGTTTTCGTCCGGTGCTTCGTCTTCCGTGTAGGCTTCACACAGGAAGGCGAGGGCCCCGCGATCAGCGCCTGCCGAGGGTTCGATCACGTGCGGCAGGTAACGCTCGCCGGTCAGGTCGTCGCGATAGCTCAGGTCCCGCCCGCTGCCCTTCCACTTGGGCTTACCGTCCGGTCCGAGTTGCAGTTGTAGCGGCCGGCTCTTCTCGTCCAGCTTGCCTTCCATGTGGCTGCGCAAGTCGAAGTCGCCGCGGTGGGCAATGCCCTCCAACTCGCCGAATTCGCCTTGGGGCAAGAACGGAAAAGCGTACTCGATGTCCGCCGTGCCGGTGGAATAATGGCTCAATTCTTCCGTCGCATGCTCGCGCAGTTGCAGCCGGTCGCTCGCCAATCCCAGCGAGGTGTACCACTGCAGCCGCCGGTCGCGCCAGTACCGATACCACTGTGGCGATGAGTTGGGATGGCAGAAGAACTCGATTTCCATCTGCTCGAACTCGCGGGAGCGGAAGGTGAAGTTCCGCGGCGTGATCTCGTTGCGGAAACTCTTGCCAATTTGGGCTATCCCGAAGGGGACCCGCACGCGGGTGCTATCCAAAACGTTCTTATAATTCACGAAGATGCCCTGGGCCGTCTCCGGCCGCAGGAACGTCTTGCTGTTCTCATCGCGAAGGGCGCCGGTGTACGTCTCGAACATCAGGTTGAACTCGCGAGGTTCGGTCAGCGTGCCCAAGGTCTTGGCCGCCGGGCCGAGGACCTGGGCCAGGTTCTGGACCTGGGGTAAGCTGACAAATCCGCCGTCCCACTTGAGCTCCTCCGCGTCCTTGGCGCGAAGCTTGAAGTACTTGAGTGCGCGGCTGAGCGTGTCCTCCTCTTCTTGGCTCACCTCGGCCACCGTGGCCACGAAGATTCGCTCGCCCTTGGCTGCGACCCAGCGTCCCCGGACTTGATCGTAACGGTAGCGACTTTTCGACTCACGGCAATCGACCATGAAGTCGTGGAACAGGTCGTAGTGACCGGAGCACTTCCACACCTGCGGGTGCATGATGATGGTACAATCCAAGCCGGTCATCTCGTAAGCTTCCGGCGCGCCCGGTGGGACCGCAGAATCATCGTGGCCGGTGACCATGTCTCGCCACCAAGCCTCCTTGAGATTGCGTTTCAACTCCACGCCCAATGGCCCATAGTCCCAAAAACCGTTCAAGCCGCCATAGATCTCGCTGGACTGGAACAGGAAGCCACGGCGTTTGCACAGCGAGACAAGTTTTTCCATTTCCATAGTGATTTAGCTTTCGCTTTTTGGAGTCTCCAACAGTCGTCCGAAGCTCAGCACGCCTGTTTTACGGGAAGCACGCCTCTTTAGAAAGTGGGCTAGTCCTACCGTCCGCGAGTCCGCGAAAACGCGGCTGTGGTGGAACTCCCCCCCGCAGGGTAGATGTCGGATGCGCCACGCAAGTAACGAAACAGCCGATGGTTAGGGCTTGATTGGAACTTCGGCGACCGGTAGAATCAAGGCGGTACTCTGGATACCGCCGCCGTGATCGACTGTTTCTAGATCGGGACGTTCGTCCTAGGCGCGTCGCAAGAAGACAATGGCCTGTTGACGGGCTAAGTTATAGCGGTCGGGAATGCGGTGTTCCCCAGGGGACGGTCGCCGAGCATGGTCGTGTCGGCCGATCCCGTTGAATCACTGACGCGAACCGTCGTCGAACGAAAGAAAAAGACTGGCTGCTTTGGCCGGATCGAGAGGCACATGGCCGACAGTACCGCGCAGCACGACATGAACCCGTTGGACGAGAACCGGTTGGACGGGAATCCGCTGGAGGAGGCAGGCCGAGAGTCTTGGGATAGCGATATCACCAAGGCGGCCCCCGTGGACCGGGAACTGCCGATTCAGGCGGCGGGCGGGCCAGTCGTCAAACAGCCGGCGCCGGGAGCGGCTAGCTATGTCTGCCTGCAGCAAGAGACGGTGATCTCCAAGCCAACGCTGGCCGTGGAGAAGTTGCCGATTTCCACGGACACGATCCCGCCTGGCTCAACCTCGCAGGAACTCGGCAAGTTGCTGGAAGGGACCAGTCTGGGGCACTTTCGCCTGGAGGAGTTCGTCGGTGGTGGCGGGATGGGCGCCGTATTCCGCGCCGCGGACACGATGCTGGGACGCACGGTGGCGGTCAAAGTGCTGTCGCGAGACAGGACCGACACCGAGACGCTGCGGCGATTCCAGAACGAAGCCCAGAGTGCGGCCCGACTCGACCACGCCAACATCGCGCGTGTCTACTACCATGGCGAAGACAAGGGACTGCACTACATTGTCTTCGAGTTCATCGAAGGCAAGAACATCCGGCAATTGGTGGAGCAGAAGGGAGCCTTGCCGTTGGACGAGGCCATCAACTACACGCTTCAAGTGGCCGAAGCGCTGGAGCATGCCTCACAACAGGGCGTAGTCCACCGCGACATCAAACCTTCGAATATTTTGGTCCTCGCCGATGGACGCGCCAAGCTGGTGGATATGGGCCTGGCCCGGCTGCATCAGTCCGGTGCGGAGGAACTTACCGCCAGTGGGGTGACGCTCGGAACGTTCGATTATATCTCGCCGGAGCAGGCCCGTGATCCGAGGGCAGCGGACGTGCGCAGCGACCTGTATTCGTTGGGCTGCACGCTGTATTTTATGCTGACGGGCAGACCGCCGTTTCCCAACGGCACGGTGCTGCAGAAGCTCCTGAGCCACAGTAGCGAAGAGCCGTCTGACCCGCGCATGTTTCGTCCTGAGCTGGACGAGGAAGTGATCCGGATCATTCATAAGTTGCTGGCCAAGCAACCGGCTCAACGGCATCAGCGGCCCAGCGAGTTGGTCGGCGAATTGCTGTTATTGGCGGAGCGTCTGAATCTAACGAGTGTTACCGGCGGCGGCACCGTGTGGATCGCGCCGGCCCGCTCCACGCTGTCCCTGATCGAGAAAAGCCTGCCCTGGGTTGTGCCTCTGGCCGCCTTGCTGGCCGCGGTCTTGGCGGTGGAGAGGTTCTGGCCCGCCTCGCCGTCGTCCACCTTCGCCGATACGCATCGACCGATCTTAACGCTGCCTGCAGAGTCTCGGCCCCCCAAGCCGACTGAGCCGCCCGCAGAAAACACGGAGAAACATCAGTCCCAGGGCGAACATGCTGCGGGAAACTCGGCGGCCCGCCAGCCAGACGCGGCAGATCCCGAGAGGCTCGGCAAGCCAGCCTCCCCAGCTCCCCCCGCGTCTCGTGTCCCGGACTCTGCGGACCAAACCGACGGTACTCCGTCAGGTTCGACTCCGTCAGGTTCGACTCCGTCAGGCCGTCCGGGGGAATCGTTGGCCAGTCGCAGCCCGCCGAATCCACCGAGCGTGGCGCGAGAAGTCCCGCCGGCGACTGTTCCGCCAGCGGCCACAGATTCTGCGTCTAACCCCGTGACGCCGCCCAGTGGTACGCCTGGAACGCCGGCAGAATCGCCGCCCAAAAACGGCTCGTCGGCCAGCGAGTCACATCCAACGCCCACGGCTGAGGTCGGGACTAGCGAGTCTGGAGCGAAACCGTCCGTGTCCACGAGGATCATCGTCGGACCCGTAGGTAACGCCATCCCGGAGGGTGCGAAGCCGTTCGATACGCTGGCCGCCGCGTGTCAGGAAGCGGTTGCGTTGGGGGTGACCACGATCGAACTGCATTTCAATGGCCCGCGCGAAGAGCATGCCTTGACGATCCGGGCCAAGGGACTGACGATCCGTAACGGACAGGGTTTCCGGCCACAGATCGTGTTTCGGCCGGTAACCGACGAATCGCGAATGATTCAGGTCAGCGGGACGGAATTGATCTGGCAAGGCGTGTCCGTGCGGCTCGATTTGACCATGAGTTCCGCGGCCGCATGTTCGCTCTTCTACCTGCGCAATACCGCAGCCTTGGACATCCAGGATTCGGTGCTGACCATCCGCAACCTGACTGATGAAGGTCGAGTCGTGTGCAATCACGCGGCCGTCGTGGAACTGGAGGGCGAGACGGCTGGCTTACTTGCGCCGGGCGGCGATTCGGCCGCGGCGAGTATCCCGCCCCGCATCGAGCTGGAAAACTGCATCGTGCGAGGCCAGGCGGGTCTGCTTCGCGCCGAAGAAGTCGTGCCGTTTACTGTTGTTTGTCAGCAGTCCTTACTGGTGCTCCGTGACTGGGTGATTGATGCGGGCGGGGCACGCTCGACGCCTCGCGACAAGCCGGAACGAATCAATCTGGTGTTGAAAAACGTCACCGCCGTGCTGCAGCACGGACTGTGCCGCTTATCCAGCGATGCCACGGCGCTGCATCAGTTGGACTTGGTGACCGACTCGAAGAACAGCATTGTGTATGTGACCGACGCGCATGCGGCGCTGCTCGAACGCCGCGGTGTCAGCGGGGCCAGCGAAGTCGCCAAACGACTGTACGTGCACGGTCGAGACAACTTTTACCCGGGGGCGACGGCCCTCCTGAGGATCAACCCGTCGGATGATCCCAACCAGTACACGGACTTTGGCTTCGAACGCCGCGAGGAGAGTTGGTATCAGGAAGAAAGCCCCCGGTTTTCACTCATGTGGAAGAACCCGCCACCCACGGATCGTACTGAGGATGTGCAGACGCCGACGGATTATCAATTGGACGACCGTGAGAACAATCCTGCCCGGATGACCAGCGACGACGTCCCCGCCGGCGTCGACCAGGCCCGTTTGCCGTTGCTGCCCGGGTTCGTGTCCGAGACGCCACCGGCGCCGCTGCCGTCGCCACCCAAGTGAGTCTGGAATTGCGTCAGAGACGGGTGGGCGAGGCTCCTGCCTCTGAAAATTGCCCTTAGGACCGGCGCAGCAATATGTGTGGAAAGCATCGTAGTTGTCATGCTCCGTCTTGACGACGTGTCATGTCCCGGACCTGTCCCACTTTCGGCTACGCTTGAAAATCCGAGGCGCAGCGCGTAGACTTACTGCCAGTCCGAAACCCGGTTTCCTGGCGGAGGCCGGGTTTCTTTCGTAGCGTGACAGCCGAAACAACAAGTATCCGAAATTCCGAAATCTAATAATTGGTTCCCGCTCGGCGGGAACTTGGTTTGTTTCCTTGTGGAGGTATCTCATGGCAACTGCCCAACAGGCCACTGGTACGCAAGTCATGAACGGCGCTGACATTCTGGTCAAGTCGCTGATCGATCATGGCGTCGAAATTCTATTTGCGTACCCCGGCGGGGCCAGCATGCCGTTGCACCAGGCCTTAACTCGTTTCTCCGACCGACTCCGGACCATCTTGCCGCGGCACGAGCAGGGCGGCGGTTTTGCCGCTCAAGGCTACGCGCGTTCCACGGGGAAACCCGGAGTCTGTATGGCCACGAGCGGACCCGGAGCCACGAACTTGGTGACGGCCATCGCCGACGCCAAACTGGACAGCATTCCCCTGATTGCCATCACCGGTCAGGTGACCACGCGGGCCATCGGTACGGATGCTTTTCAAGAGACGCCGATCGTGGAAGTCTGTCGGGGGATCACCAAGCATCACTACCTGGTGACTCGGATCGCCGATGTGCCGCGGATCGTCAAGGAGGCGTTCCACATTGCGACGACGGGTCGTCCCGGTCCCGTGTTGATCGACCTGCCCAAAGACATCCAGCTAGAAAAAGCGGCGGTGGACTGGAGCGTTCCCATGAATCTGCCCGGTTACCAGACCAAAGAGTCGCCCCACGCGGCACCGGAGCAGATCAATCAGGTGGCGGCGGCGATCAAGTTGGCCAAACGGCCCATGATTTATTGCGGGGGCGGGGTGATCTCGGCCAACGCCAGCGACGAGCTCCGCGAGTTCGTGCGGAGGACCGGCATCCCGGTGACGATGACGCTGATGGGCCTGGGCGCGTTTCCCAGCCGAGACCCGTTGTGTCTGGATATGCTGGGCATGCACGGTAGCGTGTACTCTAACTGGGCCATTCGCGACTGCGATCTGCTGCTGGCGCTCGGTGTCCGGTTTGACGACCGGGTCACCGGCAAGCTGGAGGCCTTTGCCAAACATGCGAAGATCGTGCACATTGATATCGACGCCTCGGAACTGAACAAGAACAAACCGGCCCACTTCCCGATCGTCAGCGACGTCAAGTACGCCCTGCAGCAGTTGAACCAGACGGTCGAGCGGAAGGACGACATCGCGGATTGGGTCGCGCAGTGCCAACAGTGGAAACGGGAGCAGCCGTTCAAGTACGACCAGCAATTCGATGGAATTCTGCAACAGCATGCGATCGCCGAACTGTCGCGGTTGACGCAGGACCGCGAGACCTTCATTACGACCGGCGTGGGACAGCATCAGATGTGGGCGGCACAGTTCTACAAGCTCCAGCGGCCGCGCCAATGGATGTCCAGTTCGGGGCTGGGCACGATGGGCTTCGGCCTGCCGTCCGCGATGGGAGTCAAGGTCGCGCATCCGGACGCCTTGGTAGTCGATATCGACGGTGATGGCAGCTTCCAGATGAACATCCAGGAACTGGCCACGTGCATTTGCGAGGAATTGCCCGTCAAGGTGCTGCTGCTCAACAATCAGCACCTGGGGATGGTGGTGCAATGGGAGGATCGCTTTATGGCGGGCAACCGGGCGCACACCTATCTCGGCCCGATTCACCACGCGGAAGCGAAGGGCCGCGGGGCAGGCCCCTTTGCCAGCGAACGCTACCCGGACTACGTCGCGATCGCCAAAGGCTATGGCTGGGGCGCGGCGTCCGTCAGCCGGAAAGCCGAGCTCGTGGCGGCGCTGGAAGAAATGATCCGTTATCCCGGCCCGTACGTGTTGGACGTGGTGACGCCGTACCAGGAGCACGTGCTCCCCATGATTCCGGCCAACCACACCGTGGACGATATGATTCTCGAATAGACCCCTTCCTACGGAAATCGGTCGTCATGGCTATCACAGGGCCTGTGCTGGCACTGCTTGCCAAACTGCTCAGCGGCGCCAGTGTGCGCTGGATCGATTGCCAGCCGGACACCTGTCAACGGGTCTACTTCGCCAACCACACCAGCCACCTGGATGCGTTGGTGCTGTGGTCCTGCCTCCCCCGAGAGGTCCGGACGGTGACCCGGGCCGTCGCTGCGAAGGACTATTGGGAACGAGGACCGCTACGGCGACACATTGCCAAGTCGTTCAATGTGTTGCTGATCGAACGTATGGAGATCAAAGTTCATCAAAGCCCGGTCGATCTGATGCTGCGAGAAATGGGCGCCCGATATTCCTCTGGAATTGATCCCCGTTTACATGGATAATCTGAATCGTGTGTTGCCGCGGGGAGAAGTGCTGCCGGTACCCCTCTTGAGTTGCATTACCATCGGCCCGCCCCTGTGGCTGGAGGCCGGTGAATCGAAAGTGAATTTTCTGACGCGAGCGCGTGAAGCGGTGCGTCGCCTGAGAGACCTGTAGATCAGCATGGGCAACCGTTTCCTAACCCTGATTACCGACCTGTGTGGATTCGCTTCGCCGTTGCCCGGGGAGGCGGGCGAGCCGCAGGCGTTAAGCGCCCAGACGACGTACTGGCTGCTGGGCGTCGTGTTGGCGTTGCTGGCCGTGGCCTATGCGGTGGGCCGACTGATGAAGCGGTATCCCGAGGGCACGCTCAATCCGGCCTTGATCGAACGGTTCAATTGCCGCATCCGGGTGTGGTGGTTGATGTGCGCGATTCTGGTGGCGGCCTTCCTGTTGGGGCGTGTGGCCACGGTCACGTTGTTTGGTCTCATTTCGTTCTGGGCGCTGCGCGAATTCATTACGATGACGCCCACGCGGCGGGGAGACCACCGCACACTGTTTTGGGTATTCTTCGTGTTCACGCCGGCTCAGTATTTCCTGGTGGGGTTGAGTCCGGAGACGTACGAGTGGATGTGGGGCGTACGGAATCGGGACTTCTATGCCCTGTACAGCATCGCCATCCCCGTGTTCGCTTGGCTGTACATTCCGGCCCGCAACGCCTTCTCAGGCGACCACAAGCGATTCTTGGAACGCTCGGCCAAGATCCAGGCGGCACTCTTTATCTGCGTGTATGCCCTGAGCTTCGCGCCGGCGCTACTGAACTTGAAGTTGACCACCTCCCACGGTGCCGCCTGGGGCCAACCCGGGTCGAACCTGCCCAATGCCGGCCTGCTGTTCTACTTCATTCTGATCGTCCAACTGCAGGACGTCTTGCAGGATGTGTGGAGCCGACTGGTGGGGCGGCGTGTCATCGCGCCCGCCATCAACGCCAGTCGTACCTGGGAGGGGTTCCTCGGCGGCGTCACCAGTGCCACGCTGATCGGGGCCTTGTTATGGTGGGCGACGCCTTTCCGTTTCTGGGAGGCCGCCTGCATGTCGATGGTCGTGGCCGTCATGGGATTTGGCGGCGGCATGGTGATGTCGGCCATCAAACGCGATCGCGGGGTCGCGGATTACGGTACGCTGGTCCAGGGGCACGCTGGCGTGGTGGACCGCATTGACTCGATCTGTTTCGCCGCTCCGGTCTTCTACCACCTCACCCGCTGCTTCTTTTCGGCCGTCTCGTGAGAGGTCCCGCGTCCCCGTCGACAACCGGTTTCCGGAGTGCTGTACTTCGCATCTTGCCTGTGGCATACTGCTGCGTAGTCGTTCGTCCCTCCGTCCTAACACATGCCGGCCGCAACCAAAGTAGCAGGGCTCTCCAGAGCCGTGTTGGCACGACTCCTGAATGGTAAATCGCTTCCGATACTGCCCGGCTCTGGAGAGTCAGGCTACGAAACATGCACGCACCGTGCCTGCATCACCGCCTCGAAGACACTACCGACGGGAGAGTCCCGCATGGCCAAGTCCACCGAACACATCGCGGTCTATACGGGTACCTTCGACCCTGTCACACTGGGCCACTTGCACATCATCCGCCGGGGCGCCCGGTTGGTGGATCGATTGATCGTGGGCGTGGGCGTTAACACGAAGAAGACCCCGCTGTTCACTGCCCAGGAGCGTATCGAGTTAGTCCACCGAGTCGTCGGTCCTGTGGACAACGTTGAGGTACGTCCCTTTCACGGACTCGCCGTAGAATTCGTCCGTCGCTGCGAAGCGTGGGTGATGATTCGCGGTGTGCGGCCGCTGACGGACATCGCCGCGGAGTTCACCATGATGATGGCCAACCGCCAGCTGGATCCGGACATCGAAACGGTCTTCCTGATGGCCGACGAGGAGTTCTCGCATGTGTCCAGTTCGCTGATCAAGGAGATCACGCCCCTGGCGACGGACGAGATGTTGGCGCGATTCCTCCCCCGCGAAATCATCCCGGACCTCCGCAAACGCCTGGCGGAAAGCGGACGAACGTTCGGCCCGCCGGAATTGGAGTAGGGTCTCTCGGACGTGGTGGTGGAAATCGTCTCCAATCGCCGGGGCGGCGAGGACTCGAACAAGCTGATCTGGGTTTCAACCAGGTGCAGCGATCCCGCCGGTTCGCCTCAAGGGAGGTCTAAAGACAGGAGGAGAAGTCCGGCTGAAACCGGCTAAGGACCGGCGCATCAATAACTGTCGGGTCTTCAAAGTAGTCATCACGCTCCGCGTGATGACATGTCGTCACGGCGGAGCGTGACGACTACTATACTTGCGACACTTATTGATGCGCCGGTCCTAAGCTGGGCGAGGTTCTCTCTACCCACGGGGAGACGGCTGAAGCCGGCTAACAAACCTGCAAACCGGTCTCGCAGCGTGCGACGAAACCCGGAAGTTTTTCTAGCCCGCGTTGCTTCGGAACTTCGGGACACAATTCGTTCCGCCCAGCATGTCGACGGTCGGCCGAAAGCGTCGCGACGTTCGCCCTTGTTGGCAGGCATGATCTGGTCGGCTATGCTGAACGCCGAACTCCCCGCAGTGGGGACGGGCTGGCCGGCTTGGTCCGGAAGGTTGTCCGGCATGGAAGGCGATTGGCCCGGCACGATGAAGCCGACCGATCTTTCCATCTACGTGACGAACTTCTTGACGCATTACTTGGGCGCTCAGAGACTTGACAAAGCACTAGTGTTTTTCACAGCGTTCCGCTCAAGGCCAACGAGGTCGTGCCCTCGCACACAAGTCTCGCTCAAGACGCACAACCGGCAAGACCGATACAGATTGATGTCGGAGGCCGGCTGACGCTCGAGGTTCGCCTGAACACCATCACTTCCCGATACTCGGTTCTGACCTTGCAAGTGATTGTGACGGAACGGCTTCAGCCAGATCTTGCCCGTGAGTACGGGCCCGCGAATACGACAACCCGCGAAACTGATTTCCGGCGATCGCGATTGGGGGCTACGGTAATGTGTCCGCAGGGAGGCGGTTAATCAATGCGGCGTTTTGGCTGCTGGCAAGCCAGTTTCTCGCTGGTGCTGTCCTTGGGTGCGGTGACTGCCGTGAGCTGTCGCTACGGCACCGAGTGCTGCATTGAACAGCGTGTGTCGCTGCTTGGCTCCGAGCCGGTAGATCTCTCCCCTGCCCGCGTTCCTGTGGCGTCTGCCGAACCGGCGGCCGCACCCCTACCCGCCCCCCGGTCGGCTCGACCGATCCCGGCAGAGGACCGCGACAAGCCAGCCCCCCAGCAGCTGCGAGAGCAGTCCGTGGTTCCCCCACAAGAATCGCGAAGTGAGATGCGCCGGCTGCCAAATGCAGCCGACTCGAAAGAGCGTGAACGTCAGGATTCGGTCACCCGTAGCGATCGCTTCGCGGTCCAGCAGGTCGCGTTCGCAGGCGTGGAGAAACCGCCGGAACCGCTTGCCCCGCCTGCGCGATTTGCGATTCCCAAAGCGCTACCCGGTGCGGACTCACCCCCGTTGCGGTTACCTTCGTTCGATCCCAACCGGCCGTCGGCCGAGCGACAATCGTTCGTCGAAGCGATGTTCAAGCCGCTCCCGGAATTGCCCGCCTCAACCGTGATGCCTCACGAGCCGGGCAAGACGGCGTTGACCTTAACCGAACTGCAGCAACTGGCCTACGAGAACAGCCCGAAACTGCGCCAAGCGGCGGCCGACGTGGATACCGCCCGCGGCCAATCGATTCAAGCCGGACTCTATCCCAATCCGGTGGCCGGGTTCGAACAAGACACAGTCGGTAGCGGCGGAACGGCGGGGCAGTACGGCGGCTTCGTCTCGCAGGAGTTTGTGACCGCCAAGAAATTGCAGCTGGCCCGCAACGCCGCGTTGATGGACGTCCAAACCGCCGAGCTCACGCTACGGCGGGCACGCATCGAACTGGCCAGCGACGTACGCCAAGGATACTTCGACGTGCTGGTCGCGCAGGAACGCGTCAAGTTCGCTCGCGCGCTGGCGCAGTTCAGTGAGGAAGTCTATCGCGCTCAGATCGAGTTGGTGGCGGGAGGCGAGGCGGCGCCGTACGAGCCGCTCCAGCTGCGGGTGTTCGCGATGCAGACCCGCAACGCGGTGCGCCGAGCCGAGAACGGCTACCTGTCCGCGTGGCGCCAATTGGCAGCGAACATGGGTGTGCCCGGTTTGCCGCCTGCGGAACTGGCGGGGTCCGTGAACGCAGCGGTGCCGCGGGTCAGCTACGAGGCAGCCCTGAACTTCCTGCTCACGCACCACACCAATCTGGCGATCGCGCAGGCTCAGATCGAGAAGGCCCAGTACCATCTGCGGCTGCAGCGGGTGACGCCGATTCCCAATGTCAATGTGCAAACCGTCCTTCAGCGCGATACCACGGCGCTGCCCAACAACATCACCTACAACCTGCAAGTGGGCGTGCCGCTGCCGATCTTTAACAATAACCGTGGCAACGTCGTCAGCGGCGAGGCCCAATTGGTCGGCGCTCAACAAACGCTGACCGACACCCGCAACACACTGACCGCCAGCCTGGCGGACGTGTTCAATCGCTACGCCAGCAACGCAGCCATCGCGGAAGCCTATCGCACGGACATCATCAGCGATCAAGTCCGCACCTACCGCGGCATCCACGACCGCTTTCGCCAAGCGGGCGACAACGTGGACTTCGCCCAATTGGTCGTCGCCCAGCAGACGCTGGGCCAAGTGGTCAACGATTACCTGAACGCCCTCTCGGACCAGTGGCAGGCAGTCGTCGATTTGGCCCAAGTGTTGCAAATCGACGATCTATTTCAGCTGGAACCCTTGGTCGGCAAAGGTCCTGAACAATAGAGTGGGGGTGGGCTGCGCAAAATTGCATCCCGGCGAGTCCTTGCCATGGTGAGATCTGGTCCGGCTTTTGTTCCAGCTTGGCATGTATGGTCCCCATCCGGGCTTGCCCCGGTGGAATTGGGTTTCGTACACTACGTCGGCAGACGCCAGCCGTGCTGTCTTCCGCCGCCTCCCGCCCGCCGCCGGAGGCGGCGGGCGGGAGGCGGCGGAAGAGGTGAGGCGGTTGCGGACCCGTGGCGTAGTCCAAAAACCTCGCTCCACCGGGGCAAGCCCGGATGGGGGCGGAACGAAAATCAGGACCATCCGTTTGACGCCCGACTCCCCAATTTTGCGCTGCCCAGAGTGGGGGTGAGTATCGCGACATACTGGTACCCCTCCCAGCCTCCTGTTGGTAAAGGGGATGCGTGACTCGCTTCGCGAGTTTTCGAGCGGAAGGGAGACCGTCGCACCAGAAACGCGAGCGCCCGAGCTCCGACCCTTCCCCCGCCGCCGCCGGCCGTTGCAGGAGGGGATATGCTACCGTAAACTGAGGCGATTCGAATCCCCTTGAGCTGCCTGTCGAGATTGACGGTGGTGGAACCAGAGGGATCAATGTCCTGAACGAACGCTGAGCCCCATGAACAAAGACACTCCAGAGCGCGAGGAGCCGGCCACGGGGGGCGGGAGTCCTTTTCCGTCAGCGACTCAGCTCGATGGAACAGCGGTTGACCGAAAAGGACTCCCGACCCGCTCGCGACCTGGCGACACGGACGCCGCGGCGCAGGCCACAGCGGACACCGACCGCGAGCAAGAGCAGGTGCTTCGCATCCGCTGTCCCCACTGCCACGAGCCGATGGAACTGCACGAGGACCGGCCGCTGCACGAGGTCTCATGTCCCGCGTGCGGCAGCCGTTTCGGGGTGGTAGGCGACGAAGGACTGGCACATCAGACCGAGGGTGGGACGCTCCGACGGCGGACCGTGTTCGGACACTTCGAGTTGCAGGAGCAGTTGGGCGCGGGGGCGTTCGGCACGGTCTGGAAGGCCCGCGACACCAAACTCGACCGGATCGTAGCTCTGAAGATCCCGCGTCGCGGACAACTGACGGCGGAGGAGTTGGAGAAGTTCGTCCGCGAGGCCCGCGCGGCGGCTCAGGTGCAGCATCCGAGTATCGTGGGTGTGCATGAAGTGGGCCGGGAGGGCGACACGGTCTATATCGTCAGCGACTACTTGGACGGCGTGTCGTTGCACGACTGGTTGAGCGCGTCGTCCTTCACCCCGCGCGACGCCGCGGACTTATGTGCCAAACTCGCCGGCGCAATCCATCAGGCCCACGAGCAGGGTGTGATCCATCGCGACTTGAAGCCGGCCAACATCCTGCTGAACAAAGCGGGCGAGCCATTCATCACGGACTTTGGCTTGGCCAAGCGTGAGTCGGGCGAGATCACGATGACGCTGGACGGCGAGATCCTGGGCACGCCGGCCTACATGTCGCCCGAGCAGGCGCGTGGGCAGGGGCACCACGTGGATCGCCGCGCCGACTTGTATTCCTTGGGCGTCATCCTGTTCCGGCTGCTGACCGGCCGGTTGCCGTTCGAGGGTAACTTCCGGATGCTGCTGAAGCAGGTGCTAAAAGACGACCCACCCCGGCCGCGCAGGTTGAACGCGAAAATGCCTCGCGATCTGGAGACGATCTGTTTGAAGTGTCTGGAGAAAGATCCGGCCAAGCGTTACGCCACGGGCCAGGATTTGGCGGACGAGTTGCACCGGTTCCTGCGGGGCGAGCCGATTCATGCCCAGCCAACCGGCCGGGTCGTGTGGGCGTGGCGCTGTTGCCGACGGAACCCGGTGATTGTGGTGCTTAGCCTGAGCACCTGTTTGGTCTTGGCGGCCGGGGCGGGCGTTACCGCGTACGTTGTTGTTAACGCAATGGGGCCGGCGACCGCGGAGCTTTCGCCGGATTCCGCTACGTCGCTGGAACTCGCGGACGCTTCTGAGTCGCCCGCCCAGACACGGGAAAGACGTGGGGACGATCTACTTGCGGAACGATCGGAGCCTGCTGACTCAGAACCAGCGGCAAGGCCATCGGCGCCGGTCGCTGAAGTTGACCGGGACATACCAGCGAAACCTCCCCGCTCAGCGGCAAGGCCGGCGAATCCGCCGCATCCAGCGTCACAAGTTACCGCAAATTCGCCAGGAGTCGCCAAGGATCCCAAGAACTTGGAGAGACCCACCCCGGCCAAGGAGGAACCAGCGTTGCGGTTCGGCATCATCAACTCGCTCGGCATGAAGTTGGTGCTGATTCCTTCGGGCGAGTTCCTGATGGGTTCGCCGGACTCAATTGCTGAGGCGGATGCCAAAGAGAAGCCGCAGCATCGGGTGCAGATCACCAGGCCGTTCTATTTGGGTGTGTACGAGGTGACGCAGGCCCAGTATCAAAAGGTCGTGGGCAGCAACCCGAGTCACTTCAAGGGCGACTCCCTCCCGGTCGAGACCGTGTCGTGGGAAGATGCGGTGGCGTTCTGTAAACGGCTGTCGGAAGTGGCGGAAGAGCGCCTGGCGGGGCGTACGTATCGCTTACCAACCGAGGCCGAGTGGGAGTACGCTTGCCGGACGGGCAGCACCAGCAAGTATTCCTTCGGTGAATCCGAGGCGGAATTGGAGAAGTACGCCTGGTACGACAAGAACTCGGGCAAAAGGACGCACCCGGTGGGTGCGAACCAGGCCAACGTCTGGGGACTGTACGATATGCTGGGCAATGTGTGGGAGTGGTGCCAGGACGGGTACGGACCCTATGAGGCGGGGCCGGTGACTGATCCGTCGGGGCCCGGCTCGGCCTCCTACCGGGTGGATCGCGGCGGCAGTTGGATCAACACGTCCGCGTTCTGCCGGGCGGCGTACCGTTACTGGAGCTCGCCGTCGTTCCGGTGCGACTCCCTGGGTTTCCGGCTGGCCGCAGTCCAGTCCCCACGCTGAGCCGAGTCCAGTAGCAGGCGTGGGGCTGTTCCGCAAGTTTGTCGATGATCAGGGTTACAGCACAGAGGCGGAGACGACTGGTCTGCGTGGCGCAGGCTGGAACGAGTCCGCACGGCAGTTGGAGGGCTACAAACCTCAGTACACATATCGCGCCGCGTGTTACGAGGCGGGGCCTGGAGCGCCGGGCCGCGTCTTTGCCGGTCGGCTATGCGGGGGAAGCAACCTCCGCGGTCCAGGGTCAATGACGTGGGCTTTCGCGTGGCTTGCGATGCCTCCGTCAGTAATCAGAAATCGCAAGCCCGGACTGCAATGCCGCTGACTCCGAACACGAATCCGACATCGCCGGAATCGGCGAATCCGGAGACGATTATTGCGGAGTTCCAGAAGTTGGGCGGCAAGTTCCTGGCCAAGGGACACCGGTCGACTTGGTCGCCCGATGGCAAGAAAATTGCCTTCGGCAAGGGCCCGTGGCCCACGGGCATTGTGGTGCTCGATCTCGACTCGGGCCGCACAACGCAGACGGATTCGGGCAAGAATCCAAGTTGGTCGGGTGGCGACGGACGCTGGATCGCCTATATGACCGGGGACGGGGATACGCAACAGGTGTGGGTCATGGAGGCTTCGGGGGGCAACGCCCGAAGGATTTCCGACGGAGGCTTTCCCAGTTGGACGGCGGACGGTAAACATTTGCTCTTTTCTTCACTTCCGAAACTTCAATTGCTTCGCGTCGAGTTCGATGATGCGCAGATAGCCTTCGACCCGAAGCCGCTGGCGCCCTTCTGCGATTGGTATCCTGCGATTTCGCCGGATGGCAGTCGCGTGGCGTATAGGATGGACAATGTTCTCGTCATTACGGAGTCAGACTCGGGCAAAACGGTGCAACGATTTGCTTTGCCTCCTAGAAACCGATTTGTGGGTGGTTTGGGTGGTTGGTCACCCGACGGAAAGCAACTCGGGTTTGGGGGCCACGGCATGGAGGACACGGCGCCCTGCCTAATTGTCGACGTCGACACAGGGCAGGCAGTGCAAGTCGCATCGGGCTACTTCACGCTGCCCGCCTGGTCGCCGGATGGTAGCCAGATTTCGTTCGACTTGCGACTGACTACCGGCACCCAGATTTGGCTGTTGGAAACGGCCAGGCTCAGGGATTTGCCGACGATGCAGCTGGGTGTGCCGTGAGGCCGTGACGGTTGTTCCAAGTTCGCAGCAGCGTTGCAAATTGGCGGCTAGGATTGACCATTCGTCGTTTAACCGCAACCCAACGGAGCCTGCTGAATTAGTAGTGGGGTAAGCTTCCAGCTTGCCAAATGCGTAGCCGAGGAAGACGAGGAAACGGAGAATACGGAAGACTGGCAAGCTGGAAGCTTACCCCACGTTGCTTTCAGCCTTGATCATAAGGTTGCGCAAAATGCTAGCAGCAGGGGTCAGGGTGGCTGGGGCAGAGTGCAGCGATGCCCCAGAAACCGGGTACTGGGGCTTCGCTTAGGCTCAGCCGCCAGCCACCCGGACCGTTGCCAGCACAGACAGCAGTGCGCAACTTTATGATCAAGGCATTGCTTTCCGCTACTATTTCAGCGGCCTTCGTTGGGGCGCGGTTAAACGAGGCCAACTCAGCCATGCACGGTATATATTCCGAATCCAGACAGAGACTCCCCCGGGTGGCGACGTGTCTGGCGGATTCCGCACTGCTTGCGACCCTGCAGTGCCATGCTCGGCTAGCCATGCACCTGGAGCCACCCGTCCAGATCGTCGCGGCGACGGAAGTCCAGCAGCGCTTCGCCGAGCTGCTCGAGTCCGTCTGAGGACAACGCTTCAATCCGCTGTTCCGTGTCGCGATCTACCACGCCCAACCGTTTGCGCAACTGACGCAGGACTAACTGGCGCTCGCCCCTTCTCAGTCCCTGTTCTAGTCCCTGTTCTAGTCCCTGCTCCCGTCCCTGCTCCCGTCCCCGTTCGAGTCCTTTCTCCATCCAACTGGTTACGATTTCCATCACCACCTCCCGCTCTTTTGGCTGAATCTGCTGCAACTCGGATTCGAATTCCTGCCCTTGTCCCATTGTAAGGCGCAGGTACGTATCGACAAAGCCGGAAATCAATTCCCGCCGGGCGGGGTCCAACTGCAATTGGGCCAGCATCCGCAGGCACGCCAGCTTAACCCGCGCCCGCTCAGCGGGCTCCATGTGCATCTTGGCCATCAACACCGCTGCGACTGGATTGGTCCGATCCAGGAAGTCACGCCAGGCGAAGCGGTTCAGTTGCACGACCCGGAACTGGAAGCCCAACACCGCTAAGTCCGGAAAGTCGATCCGATACGTTGTGGGTTCGGGCCGTTGCGGAGCGTCGTAGGAAAACACCGCGATCGGATATACCGGTAAGTCATTTCCCCGGCCCCGACAGACGAAGGGATTTGCCCGGCTGATCGTCTCGCTGGTGGGGGACGGACTCGGCTGATGCAAAGTTGGGGTTGACATGGGAAAGCAATCGGGCGGGTTTTGTTTACGACCGTTGGGCGGCGAAGGCGGTGGATTTCCCTGGTTTTCTCGCCCCGAAGGGGCAAAACAAATCAGCCCAGGGCAACGCCCTGGGTGCCGAGACAACGAAGTCCCGGTAGCCCTGAAAGGGCGAAACAAGGAGAAAACCGATGCCTTGTCACCATCTTGTTGCGCCCCTTCAGGGCTGCAATTCTCGATGCTATCATAACCCAGGGCGGCGCTACGCGGCGAACGCCGCTCCGCTCTGCCCTGGGCTGATTTGTGGCTGCCCCTTTGGGGCGAAAACCTGTAGATCACGATGAGGGTATTGCCCTGGGCTGTCATCGTGCGCCCCATTGGGGCAAAAGGCGAAACAAACTCTCGCCTTTGCCACCATGCCAATTTCTCATGTCAACCCCAACTTTGCATCACCCTAGGGACGGACTATCGTAGCATGGATCTCCAGAGCCGTGTAGGATACGCGTTGGCATGTCCGGGCGGCCCGAGCCCGGTATCGATCGTGCGCGGTTCATCGCGTCGGAGTTGAACCACACGGCTCTATGGGAACGCTCCGCCTTCCGCTACGGCCTGGCAGGCAGGGCCGGTTCGAGGCCGCTCGCGGCTCGACAAGTGGGCGCGAATCAACCATCGACCGACCGGATGCACGCAGGGCGACTTACGGTGAGACGACCAGCGGCTTGCGGGTCTGAAATGGCGGCTAGGATTGACCGTTCGTCGTTTAACCGCAACCCAACGGGGAGCGCGCCCCGGTGCTGCCGGGCCGCTCGACGCGATCGCCGTTGGGTCGCGGTTAAACGAGGGCAACGCAGCCGTGCACGGTATATATTCCGAACTTGGAACACGACTCTTCCGCCCCGAAGGGGCAGCCACAAATCAGCCCAGGGCAGAGCGGAGCGGCGTAGCCGCGTAGCGCCGCCCTGGGTCCGGTATCTATTCAACACGGTAGCCCTGAAAGGTCGAAACAAATCGGTCCATCCCACACGGTTCGTTCGTCAGAGCTGACTAAGGATTGCGGCACGGTTGTGCTGCACGGGCTTGTTTCGCCCTTTCAGGGCTGGCGTCTTTGATACGCGCATAACCCAGGGCGGCGCTGCGCGGCTGTCGCCGCTTCGCTCTGCCCTGGGCTGCTATGTGGCTGCCCCTTTGGGGCGAAAACTTGAGTTGTTTCCGGTCATCTGCCTCGCCATGTGGCAGTTGTCCGGTCTCGGAGAGACCGGGCCACGTGCGGAAAGGTCAGTATACTATACGTCCGTACACTACCCTTTGCGTGCCTGTACACCTGCCTCGCCGCTCGCTACTGGACTCGGCTCAGCGTGGGGACTGGACTGCGGCCAGCCGGAAACCCAGGCTGCAGTACCGGTACGACGGCGAATCCCTGCTGCGGCTCGCCGACTGGCAGCCCGCGGCCGTGCCGTACCAACTGCCGCCGCGACCCACCCGGAAGGAGGCCGAGCCAGGCCCCGACGAATCACTCGCCGGCACCGCCTCATAGGGTCCTAACCAGTCCTGGCACCACTCCCACACATTCCCGTGCATGTCGTACAATCCCCAGGCGTTGGCCTGCTTCTCGCCCACCGGGTGCGTCGTGTTGCCTGAGTTCTTGCCGTACCAGGCGTACTTCCCCAATTCCGCCTCCGCGTCACCGAACGCAAACTTGCTGGTGCTACCGGCCCGGCAAGCGTACTCCCACTCGGCCTCGGTTGGTAAGCGATAGGTGTGCCCCGCCGCGTGCTCTTCAGGCATTTCCGACAGCCGTTTGCAGAACGCCACCGCATCGTCCCACGAGACCATCTCGACGGGAAGGGATTCGCCCTTGAACTGACTGGGGTTGCTGCCCACGACCTGCTCATATTGGGCCTGCGTCACCTCGTACACACCCAGATAGAACGGTTTGGTGATCTGCACCCAATGCTGCGGCTTCTCGGCGGAATCGGCCTCGGCATCCGAATCCGACGACCCCATCAAGAACTCGCCCGAAGGAATCCGCACCAACTTCATGCCGAGCGAGTTGATGATGGCAGATGGCGACTCTGGCTCTTCCTTGGCTGACGTGGGCACCTTGTCCGGCCTCGCTGCCTTCGCAGCGGGTGTGTCCGCACGGCTCTGGAGAGCCATGCTACGGGGTGGACGCAGGTTAACCATCGACCGACCGGATGCACGCAGAACGAAGTAGGTTGGGACGGCGATGCAGATCGCCAAGGCGGACGCGAGGGCGAGACTCCAGCCAGCCACGCCAGGATTTCGGCTACACCAGCGCCAGCCACGCTCCAGACGGCCCACCAACCGCGCGCGGATCGGCTCGCCGCGCAGCTGACGCCGAAGATCCTCGGCCAACTCCAGGGCGGTGGCATAACGATGCGCTGGCCGCTTGTCCAAGCACTTCAGGCAGATCGTCTCCAGATCCTGCGGAATCTTGTGATTCAACTTGCACGGGTGGGGTGGCTCGTCTTCGATCACTTGCTTGAGCAACATGCGAAAGTTGCCTCGAAACGGCAACTCGCCCGTCAACAGTTGAAACAAGATGACACCAAGTGAATACTCGTCCGAACGGCGGTCGACGTGATGCCCCTCGCCCTTGGCTTGCTCCGGCGACATGTAGGCCGGCGTCCCCAGAATCTCGCCGTCCAGGGTCATCGTGATCTCGCCCGACTCGCGCTTGGCCAGCCCAAAGTCCGTGATGTGTGGCTGCCCGGACTTGTCCAACAAGATGTTGCTGGGCTTCAGGTCTCGATGGATCACACCACGCTCGTGGGCGTGATGCATGGCCTCGGCGAGCGTTGCGCACAGCTCGGCCGCCTCCGCAGGCGTGTAGCGTTTGGCGCTCAGATGGTCGTGCAGCGAGACGCCGTCCACGAAATCGCTGACGATGAAGATCGTCTCCTGCTCGAAGCCGACTTCGTGGACGCTGACGACGTGCGGGTGCCGCACCTGAGCTGCGTTGCGAGCTTCGCGCACGAACTTTTCGGTTTCCTCGGACGTCAGTTGGCCGCGGCGCGGGATCTTGAGGGCCACGATCCGGTCGAGTTTGGTGTCGCGCGCCTTCCAGACCACTCCGAAGGCCCCGGATCCCAAGTCCTCGAGCAGTTCAAAATGGCCAAATGCGGTCCTTCGCCGCAGCGTGCCACCTTGTGTTTGGAAGGCCAATGCTTCGTCGCCCACCACGCCGAACTGGCTGCCGCACGCGGAGCACACGACTTCGGTCAGCGGTTTGTCGTCGAGCAACTCGATAGCCTCGCGGCACTGCGGGCAGCGGATCCGCAGCGCACCCGGCTTGGGCGCTTCGGCCGCGGTGTCCCGCACCACCAGTCGCGGCGTGTCCCGTGTCTCCTGATTCGCTGCGGGCGATAGGCCCGGGCCTCCGGCGTCGCCGAGCCCGCCGATGGCCGGTCTCCCGACCGCTGCCAACTCGGCAGCCACTTCCGCCAAGGCCGCTGGCAGGGCCTCCTGGTGTTGTGCGGTGCCCGAACCGGGACAATCCAAGGTTTGATCGAGCGGTTGCCCCGTCATATTTCACAGGCTGCGAAGGTTTGTAGGATGGCTCTCCCGAGCCGTGCAGTGGTGCCGGAAATCGCGAAAGAATCCACACGGCTCTGGAGAGCCATGCTACGCGGGGTCGATGGAGCCGCAGCGTAGCACTCAGTCTAGACGGGCGGAGAATAACCGACTACCCGGTGTAACTCCCTCATGGGACGGTTCTCACAATACCATAAGCTGTTCCAACGCCCTTACTGCGCGGAAGCCAGCAAGTTGGGTTCCGCCTGTTCCCAGGCAGCGACCACCGAATCGCAGCGTGCTTCTTTCCCCAATTCGGAGACGATGATTGGTGTCGAGGGTCTGTCGTTCAAATTTCATTTTTCGCGGCGGAGACGTCTCGTCAGTACGGGGAGCATTGTCGCCGCAAAAAATGAAATTTGAAGGACAGATCCCAGCCGCTCCCGCAACCCGGAAAACCATAAAGTCTCAAAGTGCGCCTCAACCGGCCTCGCAACCGTTTGACGCTAGCACCAAACGGTTATTGGGGCGATTCTCGCAAAGAATGAGATCTTATGGTTCTCTGAATTGGGATGCCACGGGCTTGCCCCGTGGAGGCTCACGTTCGCAGCTACACGAGGCGCTCCCCCGCGTCACCACACTCCCGCGTTTCGCCCGCGGCGGCTTCGCCGCCGCGGGCGAAACGCGGGAGTGAGGAGTAGGGCTTGTGTGTAGCGACAAACGTAAGTATCCCCCGGGCAAGCCGGGGGCATTCGTTAAATGCCAAAGTGAATGCCAACACCTGAAAAAACCGTTTGACGCTAGGAACAACGGGCAGGGACTCGGTGGGACGGATTTGTAATCCGTCCGGCATTCTGGACGATTTGAAGAATTATCCTACGCCAAGAGCGGAGAGCGATTGTTTCGCGGATCCTTGGTTGACACAC
>JAPLNJ010000962.1 GCA_026692885.1 Planctomycetota bacterium
GGGACGAGCAGGTCTTCGCTCCACGGGAACGAGAACCCGGATTGCATCAACGCCTGCTGACCATCCGTGGCGACGATCTTGCCCTCGCTGCTGCGGAATTGGATGCAGCTCAGAGCGGCCCGCGTCGGGTTCGGGTCCGTGAACGCTGAGGCTTCTCGCAACGCCGTCCAAAGGTCTGGTTCATTCGTGGCGAAGGACGACGGCAGCGGCGGAAACGGCGGAAGCGTGTCGTCCGGAGTTGAAGCATCGAAGTCTCGGACCACCGGGACCCGCTTGTCAGTCCACGACGCCGTGACCTTGTCGGGGACGCTGAAATCGAGTTGGACTGGATCAGGCTTGCCGCCTTCGCAGGCGTTCAGCAGGTCCAGCGGTAGCAACGCTTGAACTGCACCACCCTGGTGGGCCGCTTGGTACTCGACGGCAGCGTTACCGGACATGGCCCGGATACGCAGCGTGTCTTGGTCGGCCAGGAACAAGGCCCGGCGACCGTAGCCACCGTATGCCTTTCCGATCCCAGCCCGGCGAAACACGGCCCGCAGTTGACGGGCCAGGGAACGAGTGATCGTGATCAAAATGGGGACTCCTTGTTCGGATCGAGGGAGCAAGTGCGTTTGCCGAAGGCTACTCGGCCGTGGGCTTGCCGCGGCGACGGATGGGTCGGTCGGGTTCCACGGTGTCGTTCTGATCCCAGTCCAGCCACGCAGGCGGAACGTCGCTGGGCTCGGGATCGAAGTGGACTTCGCTCGGGTCGGCGATGCCGAATCCGAGACGGCGGATTTCGGGTAGGGATTCGCCGGTGGCCACGGCCACGGCGGTGTTGAGGTCGCGTTGGGTCATTACTGAGGGACTCCTGGTTGTTGGACACAAAACAGCCACAGCCTTCGGTATGACGGCTGCGGTGGGCGACTGGGTAAAGTGGGGTATTTGGCGACGAAATGGAGGCGATGACCCCCGCACTGGCGCCGTCAAGAACCTCCCTGCGTTCTTGGTTTACGCCAGATCGAGCGCAGAGTTGCTGACCGGCTCTGGGGGCCGCGCTGGCCCAAGAAGCGTCTGGCGCTTTTCCAGGCCCCTTTACGGGGCTAGATCTTCGGGACCGGCCGTTTAGCGGGCTGAGTAAGATCCCGACTGGCAACCCAACCGGCGTCAGACCCCCCGTGGAAACCAGCCAGTGGGACGCCATCCATTGCTGCTCGGCGTCCAGGGCTTGGCTGCGGCACGGGTAGGGTCCGATCCTCGGCCCGGAGACGGGAGACAGGTCAGCCCACCACTGGCCATGATCGTCTGGTTCGACGTGTGACGCACGCGTGATGGTGGGGCTGCCCAATGTGGCGACATCAATCGCCTCGTCGTAAATGCACCTGACAGTCCCACCGGGTTGGATGACAAGTTGCATAACGATCTCCCTCACTTGGGCCGCCGCAGGATGTTACGCCGAGGTCGGTCTATCAGGAGCGTATCCAGCACGTTCTCGACTTGCGACAGCTGGGTCGCCACACGCTGCCGCACGCCCTGACTGTCACGCAACGTCTGCGGCTCCACGCCGCGGACGATCTGCTGGCACTGGGCAACCAAGTTGTCCAACTGGTCGTTGCTGCGGACGTTCAGCTGGCGAAACCGCTGAAAGAACTCGGTCAGGTTGTTGACGGCCGAGTCCCTGAAGACCTTCGGACGACTATCCGTTTGGCCGGTCAGCCGCTCCGTCAGGTGCGAGACCAGCTCCTGCAACTCTTCGATGAACGCCTGCTCGGCGAGCTGCACTGCCTCGTCGAAACGAGCCGCGACCCGCTCGCACTCCTGGCGGTAGATTTCCGGGCTGAGCTGAGCCAGGTAATCCGGCGGCTGCAGCGAAGGATAATCCCAGGCGACCTGGAACAGCCCCAATAAGCTGCCGGGATAGTCGGCCGGGTTGTAGAGGGAACCCAATCGGTCACGGGCCGCGGACTTCAGGTCCGCGAAGTGCTGATCGAGTTGTCGAACGGCTTCGTCGAGTTCGTCCTTTAGCGAGGCGATCTGGGTGTTGAAGGTCTCGATCTGGTCTTGCCGGATCAGGCGGATGCCGGGTTCCGGGTAGGGCAGCGACATAGACTTCCACAACGCGACGATGCGGCCCTTGACGGCGGTGACAGCCTTGTAAGCTTCGTGCTTGGTGTCCAGCAGCTTTTTGCCGGCGGACAGGAAGGCACCCTCGGCGCCGAACGTGTCGGCGGCCTGGGACTTTTGCTCCGCGGTTAGCGTCTTGCGGACACCAAACCAACTGAGCGACACACGCACGGCCGCCATCGTGGTGCGCAGACGCTGCGACGGCGAAGTCGACGGACGGACGACGGGTTCTTCGAGCAAAGTGGTGGTCATGACCTGTGGTTTCCTTTGGACTGTGGATCTGGACAGAGCTTCGGATCAGTGGCCGAAGGGTGAAGGGCCGGTGCAGACGGCAACCGGCCAAACGCCAAGAAACGAAAACAGCCCCGGCAGCCGGGAGGCCAGCGGGGCTCGGCGTAGGCGTGTTGGAGGCGGCGGAGCCAGCGAGCGCTCCGTCACGCGCGGAGTCGGAACGCCCCGGACGTATGGCCAGAAGCATCGCCACGGGGTCGGTCTAAGAAATGCCTGACCGGCTGAGCACGGACTATTCAGCCTGAAGAGTCTCTGGCAGCCTGGTCCGGTTCGCCAAATTGCCTAGTGCAGACCGCATCCTAGGCGGTTGTGGGAGGTGGCCCGAAGCCGTCCAGTTTCAGGCCCGATCGGTGGATATGCGGGAATTTCAAGCTGACTGACGATGCTGTCCAAGAGGTCAGCCACGGAGTCTCCTGATGTATTCGTCCACCGTGAGCGTTTTGTGGTCAAGATAGCTGTGTGAGCCGATGATCGGGTCGGTAACGACATGGGTGCAACCTGCTTTGGATTGCAGTTGGCGCAGGAGCGATTCGAGTCGCGTTACTTCCACGGCGGTCACGGCGGCAGCCCTAGACAGGTCAGTGCTCTCGCTGGCGAACTGCTCAGCGTATTCGCGTTGCGTAAACAAGAGGACACCCAATTCGGAGTCAGTGACGGGCAAGACGTGTATGCTGTTGGTGTCTTGGGGATTCTTCTGTATCAGCCAAACGAATGGGACGGGATTACCGGTGCTACTCATCTATGCAGTTCCTTGTGTCAGGTTTTCGGTGAATCGGCGGTCTTGCCGGAGGATGGATGGTACGGCAGGCGTTTGTTTGTCGCGTCCAACTTGGTGATCTTGCCGTCGGGTTTGCGCGGCCGCGAGATGAATTGTACTAGCTGACCTCAGGCGAGAACATGAGGGGTAAAATACTCGCCTCGCAGTGACTTTTGTGGTTCTGGCTTTATCCGCGTTTTCCGCTGGGGTCGTTGCCCTGCAAACCGGAAACTCTGACAAACGCCGCCCAAGAACATCACGGCCTGCCCGACGTAAGAACAGTGCACTTCGACCCCGTCATTGACGACGGACTGATGCTAAACCGGAAGCCTGCGACACCAGCAGACGCTCGTGCGGAACATCTGCCGGTGCTTCGGGACAAAGGGACGCTCAGTTGCTCAGCGGACTGCGGCTGACCTTCCGCCGCGCTGCCGGCTTGGTACCGTTGCCCTGGTAGATGCCACCTCGATCGGCATCCAGGCACCGGCCACTGGCCCAGGTCCGCAGCCGCTCCACGGATTCGGCCGCCGTCACCGCCACGGGCACGACGTTCTGGGCGGCTTGGACCAACGGCACGTCCAGCAGAGCAGCCAAGCGGACGCAGGCACGGATCTCGGCGCCAGACCACTGCTCGTCGTTGGGCAGCTTCTGGTTGCGGTCAATCTCGAACAGGTCCAGGTACAGGTCCCAGATCGTCCGCTTCTGTTCGGGGCCGGGGAAGTCCAAGAAGAAAATCGCATCAAACCTCTCCGCTCGACCGAACTCGGGCGGCAGCTTGGCCACGTCGTTGGCGGTGCAGACCACGAACACGTCGGAGTCGTGATCGTTGAGCCAGCTCAGGAACGAGCCAAACATGCGCGACGACACGCCCGAGTCCGTCTGGCCGGAGTTGCCGACGCCAGCAAACGCTTTTTCCACCTCATCGATCATCAGCACGCACGGAGCCATCGCGTCGACGATCTGCAAGGCTTGGCGGGTTCGCTCCTCGGTCTGGCCAACCAGCGACCCCATCAGCGTGCCCACGTCCAGGATCAGCACGGGACGCCCGGTCTCCTTGCCCAGGCACTTGCAGAACTGCGACTTGCCGCAACCGGGCGGCGACAACAGCAGCACGCCGCGGGGCCGTTTCAGCGGGTTGCTGCGGCTGGGCTGCAACATGGCCCGCTTGGTGAACGCCTTCAGCGACGCCAAGCCGCCCAGACCACTGAAGTCTTCGGTGCCCCGGTACAGCTGCATCAGGCCGCTTTTCTTTAGCGTTTGGCACTTCAGGTCCCAGACCGCATCGGGCACGATGCGACCGTGTCGGACGAGACTGAGCGAAAAAACCGACTCCGCCTCATACCGGGTCAGGCCAGCCGCCGCGTCCAGCAGCATGTCCAGCTCCGATCCTTCTGGCAGGTCCCCGTCTTCGGTGGCGATGCCACGGGCGATGTCGTGCAGTTGCTGACGGGCGGGCAGGTCATGCTGCACCACCACGAACAGTTTCTCCAGCTCGACGGGCACCTGCACAATCGGACTCAGCACGACCACGAATGTCCGGTTCGTCTTGCCGATGCTGATCTGCTGGGCCAGGGCCTGCACGACCTCGGCCGATTGCATGAAGCGATGCACGTTGACCATGACCAAGAGTGCCGAGCTGTCGGCCGACGCCATCGCGTTCAGGGAACGGATCGCGGCCAGCGGATCATTCCCGCCGGCGTCGGCGGTCTGACCGTTGGCCTGACCGGGCAGATGCAGGCCGCGTTCGACATCCCAGATGGCAAGCCGCCACTCTTGGTCGCGGCACATCTGGGCGATTTCGGTCAGGGCGTCGTCGTGTTCGTGCGACTGGACCCACAGGCCGGTGAAGCAAGCGGAGATGTACTCCGCGAGATATTGTTTGAGTGACATCAGGTGAACCTCGCGTTACGATGTTTGGAAAGTTCGGGGGACAGAATCAGGCACGCTGCTGGATGGACTGCTCGACGGTCTGGGTCTGGTGAAACTCAGCTGTCAGCCGTTCCCCAGTCTGCTGGCCCAACGCCTGCTCGATGAACTTGCTGGCTTCCCGGCAGGACGAGCCGGCGAATCCTTTGGTGGTGACGGTGGTCTCGCCCTTGGGCGACACGATGATCTCGATCGTCTTGTTCACGCCGCACCTCCGTTGACCTGCACGGTCAGCTTGATCGAACCATCGGACAGCTTGGATTCGGTGACCTGGTGTCCCCGGCGACGGGCCTCGGCCTTAGCGCGTTCGACAGCGTACGCTTGAAGGAACTGATCGAGCTTCGAGGGATCACCCCAGTGGCCCTTAAAATTGTCGTAATGGACCTGACCGGTGGACAGATCACACACGGCGGGATACCGCCACTTGGGCAACGCGACGGCGAGTCCAGTGGCAGAGCTGGTGAACAAACGGTGGGTGCCTTCAACAGGCTGAGGAAGCTGGAGTCGCTGACACGCCGCTCGCACGGCCGCCGCGTCTCTTATTTCCGTTTTTACGGTCACGACATGCGACATGGGGTCGCTCCTGTGCTCGGTGGTGGTGAAGGGACGAAAATGACTGGACGCGGGCGGCTTCACGTGGTGTTGGCTGAGTCTGCCGAATCGCTACCCGGTGCCGAAGTGGATTGGGGTGCCGCCTGATGCGGCAGCAGCGGCACTGGCTTTCGCGGCGGCAGCAGCAGAGGCCGGTCGGTAACCAGCTCTTCCACCAGCAGTTCGGCCAAGGCTTCGTCGGTGCCCTGTTTGTCGCGAGTGGCGTGGAGCAACCATCCGCACAACAACAGCGGCAACAAACATGCCAGGAGTCCAGCCCCGGTGTAGATGGATGTGCCGAGGATCGAGTCCCAATAGCGATCTTTGGCGATCTCCCGGCGTTCGGACTCCAGGGCGTCACGTTGCCGGCTGACCTCTGCCTGGTCGGTACGCAGCTCGCGTTGCAGTTCGGCCAGCTGTTGCCGGGCCTGCGAGTCGGCGTCTACGAGCTGCTTGGTGCCTTCGGCTACTTGTTGCTGCAGTTCGCCCATCCGGCGGTTTTGTTCGGCCTGGAGCCGTGTTGACTCCATTGCCACCTGCACGACGCGAGGGTCAGTCTCGCCGCAGCCGATCAGTAGGATGATCAGGGCGATCCACGGAATGCGGCGAAGCCACTTCATCTTCATAGGCGGTTCTCCAACGTGACAGGATTCGGGATGCCAGGATTTGCGTCGCTCGTCGTCGTCGGATCTCGCGGGCAAGCACGGTGACAAGCAAGACGGTCAACACGGAACTGGTCAGGACGATGGCGGCGGTCATCTGTCCTCCTTGGGGATTGAAGGGGCAAGAAACAGAAAAACGCCCGGCCGCACGAGACGGGTGTCCCATGCAGCCGAGCGTTGTCGATCTGTCGCGATCGTGGATCGGGCGAATCGTCGGCTCTCGCTGAGCAGTGGCTGGCGTCAGGACAGGCTCAGGCGACTGCGGGTCCGCCCTGGAACTCCTGCCACGCTTGTTGCAGTTCACGTCGGGTTTGCGAAATGCGTCCAGGGCTGACGTGGAACCGGCGAGCCGTTCGCTTGGTGGTCTCGCCGGTGGCCAGCATCGCCGCGATTCGGCGTTTCTTCTTCGGTAGGCTGTCAAACCAGTCCGCTATGTCGATGCGGGCCGCGGCAGTCTCGGCAGGGCCGGCGTGGCGGTCTTCCAGCAATACTTCCATCCACTCGCCGGTCCGCTCGTCAAAGACATCAAGCCGCTCGATGGTGATCCGTTTGCGGGCCTGACAATACTCCGACGACACGTCTCGGACGTTCAACTTGGCTCCGACGCGGCGACCATCGCGAACTTGTTTGATCGCGTACTGGGCCAGCGGGGTCGGGTAGACAACGTCGATCAGGCCACGTTCGACCAGCCGAACAAAGGCGGCCCAGCAGTTAGCAACCACTTCGGCGGTCAGTTCCTGGCGACGCTCTGGATTTTCGTTACGAAACGCGAAGCGGGCCTGCTCCTGGATCGCAGGCAGCAGCGACAGGAACTTGACATAGCACGCGGACGCGGTTGACGGGCGGGTTTGTTTCGCACGGGCGATCATGGGGCAACCTCCTGATAGGTAAGGCCGCCCACGCCGGGGCGACCGTGTGGGGGAACACAGTCGCCCCAGGCACCGTGCCAAGGGCGTACGACGTACGCGCAGGGACCGGTCAGGATGACGAGTCACTACGCGGGAGGAGACAGCAGGCTTCAGGAACGGCAACGGCGCGGGGGTTCGTTGCAGCAGCCGACAAACAGGTCACCAGCAAAGTTGGTGACCGTGCCAAGAAGTCGATAGATTCGCGTTCAATGTTGAAAACGCTTTCAACAGCGTTCCAACAAGCCCGCATTCAGGCAGGTACCAGCATGGTGAACCCAAGAGTGTCGGCGTCTGACAGTCGCAATCTGCCGTACTGCGCCCGATGGGCGGTGTGTCGGCCGGGAAAAGTGGTGATCGGTCCCAGGAGCCGGTCGCCGTTAGGTAAGCCTGGTGTCCATGTAATTTTGACGCTGGAAAGGGGGTTATTTAGCTAGCGGAGGTTGCGCGACTGAGCGGCGAAACACCAGGGCTGAATGGCAAACGAAGGACGATCCCGTGTCTCACTCAGGGGACAAGCCGGCAGCGCCCAGTAGACGCTACGACCGCCTTGATCGAATTCATCAGGCATTGATCAGGCGGAATGGTCAACGTTCTCGTGGCGTTTGACTTGTGCTACCGCCCCGGCGAGAATTGGACTCGCCGCCGGCATGAGTGCCAGGGCTGGGTTTCGGGCCAGAGAGTGGGGTTCCAATCACGTTTCACGTTTGCCACGGACTGAATGGTGTCGCATGAGCACGAAGTTCTACTCGATGAAGGGGAAAGCAGTACAAACGCCAGAGGATTGGCGATCGCTGGTCTCGGAAGGAAAATGGCAACCTGGACGATCAGCGGAACGGCTAGCAACCGCGTGGCTGGGCTGCAACGGGTTTCCCGCGAAGGTTGCGGCAGGATTGGATCACATACCGGAGTTCAGAGGCATGGTTGTCGAACGAGGGGTCGTCGAGCATACCTGCCCCGTTCCAGGCAAAGGTCCACAAAGCGCGACGGACATCATGGTCCAGTCACGATCCCCATCCCCCGTCGCTGCGAGCATCGCCGTGGAAGGCAAAGTGGATGAGCCGTTCGGCGGTGTAATCGCTGACTGGCTCAAGGACGGCAAGAGCCCGAACTCGTCCGCGAACCGCAAGGTGCGGATGGCTGGGATGTGCGGGCGGCTTGAGGTGCCGGAAGCCGCCGTCGCGCCCATCCGATACCAACTGCTACATCGGACCTATGCGGCGACCGTGGAAGCGGCGGCACATGGCTGCGCCATCGCCATACTGCTTGTACACAGTTTCTCCCCCGATGAAAGAACCCGGCCAGGGTGGCTTGATTTCGAGAAGTGGGCCGCAGTCCTCAACAGCCAGGCAGACCCGATCATGCCCGACGTGCCCTGGTTCGCAAGAAACGTCGCAGGAGTCTCCGTCTGGCTCCTCTGGGTGTCGGACATCGGCGGTGTACGTCACGCAGCGAAGCGGCGACGATGAACGTTGGGGCCGGACGCGGCGGCCCTGGCCGACAACATCGCCTGTGCTGGTTGGGACCTGAACGACCAGGTCAAGCGGTACGTCGCCTGGTGGCGCCGGGGAGAATACTCGGTCAAAGGGCTGGCGGGGTGACCTGGCCCGCCGCAACATGATCGAGAAGGTCCTGACGGGTTTGCTGGGAGCAAACGAAGACGCGTAATCCTCAGCCAAGACCGCATGCCGACACCGTCGTCCAACACCAGAAAATCCGGCTGGGCAAGAACTCCTGATTTTCCAAGAATCTCCGCCGAGCCCGGAGTAACGTGGTGACGCGTCTTGTCACGCCGTTCTCGCTTTTTCCTGGATTCTGAAAAGAAATGCCGAATTCCCGCTGCCTGTCGCCCAGATTCTACCCCTTGGAGACGAAGTCCGTAATGAACCATCTTAAAGGGGCGGCAGATGCAAAGCTTCAATCCGCAAGATCTCCATCAAGTCGCTTTCAATCAGGGGCGGGAAGCTATCGAAGCGGCCTACGAAAAGGCCCGGAGAAAGGGATTGCGGAACCCCGTGGTCCTCATGCTCGACTTGCGTGACGACAAGGCTCGCGAAATCATGGAGATTATTGGGGGTGGACCGAAGGCAGATGACCAATGTGCCGAAGCGGAACGACGGGGTGTCGAGCCTCGCTGCTATATGCATTTGGCTGGCGACGATGCCGCCAAACTACTCGCCCGTATTCCTGGGATTCCGGACGTCTCGGACCAAATTCGTGAACCGCCACCAGGCTGTTTCTACACAGTGCTGCTGGTCGCAGGAGCCATGTCGCTGGCGCCGACGCCTTTCCCGTAGCGCAAGTGGAGAGCCGCCTGACCATGAGCCAGCAACTCGTTGCCACCAGCAAGTTCCTGAGCTTGGTCCTTCGCCATCGCTCAGAAGTCATCGGCATCGAGCTGGACGCCGAGGGCTGGGTGCCCATCAAAGAACTGCTGACGGCCCGTGCTAGGCACGGCCGAGCGGTCTCCGGGGAGCAGCTCGACGCCATGGTCTGAACGAACGACAATCCCGAGTCACTTGCCCCCGATCCACCTGGGGCTCGTAACGGTCGAGCTGCCGAATCTGCTGCACCACGGGGCAATCCCGCGATTCCTGCAGGCGATCCACCGGGATGGACTCGTGAAGGGCAAGCGGCATCACGTCCACCTGTCGGCGGACGCTAGTACGGCGACGAGTGTCGCCCGGCCGATCGTGCTGGTGGTTGAGGCCGGGCGGATGTTTCGCGGCGGGTTTACGTTCTACCGCTCGCAGAACGGCGTGTGGCTGACGGACGTGGTGCCACCTGCGTATATTCGCGAGTGACCGGGTGCTCATCACCGGCGAAATCGTGTGGAAGCCTTGGTCAACAGGGTCCCGCCGTGATCGAGGACGCTCGCCGAACACTCACCAGATGTCCGGCCACTTGCCGTCCAGCATGACTTCGTGCGCGTGCAGCGTCTGACGGAGGTCGTCGTCCATCGACGGATCGTCGAACGGCATCGCCAGAACGTGGTCCACGGACGTGCCGTGGCCGTCCACCAGCTTTACGCTTGTCTGCGGGCTGATCATCGCCAGCATGGCGAGGCTCGCCGGACGGGCCGCGCGCCGGGGATCTTCCTGGGTTTCGATGACGAGGACCTTGGCAGGCTGGTCGCAGTAAATCCCAACGCACCGACCCTGGCGGGTGTGGATCAGGATCTTGGGGCTGCCTGGCGGCACGGTGATCAGGCCGTCTACGGTTGTGAGTTCACGGCGGGTGGACGCTGGCCGGTTTCGGGTTCGTCGGGACATCATGGGACTCCTGGAGAAAGGTTGGTCCGCCGGAAACAATCCGGCAGCCGGGCGATTCCTGGCACCGCGGTAATGTCAGTGGGCATTGGTACCGTGTCCGGAATCGGACCCAAGAAATCGGGAACGGCCCACGCTATCGATCATGCCGCGGACGGCGGCCGATTTTAGGAGAATTCCGTCCCTGGCTGCCGTCCTGATTGGGTCCGGGAGCCTGGTTGCCCGCCTGCGATTCTTGCAGCCCCGCTGGCGGCCTCGGCGGGCAGGGTTGGCCCCCAAGACCAGGGCGAGCGTCGAGGGCCGCAGCGGCGTTCTTGGGGGCCGTGGAGGTCCAGCGCGGCTGGCTGGGTCACGATGGGTCAGGAAAAGGGTGGCCGGGAGGGTAAGCACCGAAATGCCTTCAGGACCGATGGCCCCGCACCTCCCGGCCAGCCGATGTTGTTCCGCGCGGAAAAAATCCACGTCGATTACCTCGATGCACACCGAGCCGGCTATCGCGGCTTGGGCAGAGGTGTTCTAACCGACCGACCGCATGATGTCCTTTGCCTTCTCGTAGTCCGCTTCCGCGTAGATCAGGGTCGTATTCGGATCGCTGTGTCCAAGAACTACTGCCGCCGATTCAACCCCGTACATCTTCCGTAGCGTCGTCGCACGCGAATGCCGAAGTTGATTCGGCGTCCACGGATCAACCCCCGCCTTTCGGCATGCCCGAGCGACGGTTCGGGCGTAGGAGTCCTTGGTGTAGTGATCGCCTGCCGACACCTTAGGATTGTCTTTGCGGCTCAATCCCGGACGGTTGCCCTGATTTGGCGGGGTAACTCGCTTCGCGTGTTGTTCCGCCCATCGCTGCTGGTTTGCTTCGCGGGGGGAGAAGCAATAGGACTCCGGGGCACGGTTCAAGAACGGCCGCAGGATCTCCTGGCAGCGCGGGCCGAAGTAGATGCGGCGGTCCTTACCCCGGTGCTCCGTCTTGTGGCTGCTCGGACGGTAGCACCATACGCCATCGACACCGAAGGAAACGTCGCAAGGGCGCAACTTGGTGATCTCCCCCGGCCTCGCTCCGCAGAGCAGCTGCAGTTCACTCATCGCCTGCACCACAGCGCCAAGGTGGGGAATGGTCTTGTCGACCACCTCTTGATCAACAGGTAACACCGGTGCCGATTCCTTCGCCTTGCAGCGCCCTTGCTTCAAGGCTTGTACGGTCCTGAGGGACGCGTAGATCGGTTCCGGGAGGAGTTCGTCTTCCGCGGCCCAGCGGAACGCACGGCGGATGCGGTGGACCTGCGCATTGATGCTGGTGCGAACGCGTCCAGCACGGATCATTTCCTCGCGCACCGCTTTCAGCTTTTTGGGGCCAAAATCGCGAGCACGTGTAGTCCCGAATAGGCGGACAAGTGGTCGCAACGCAGAGCGAACGAGTTCAGCTTCGCCCGTGGAGCTACCGTCCTTGGCTCGGTAGTACTCCTGAGCGTGCTTCATGAATCGGATGCACAACTCGTCGATCGTCATCGTCACGGAGTCGCAGTTGTTCTCCGCGAACCATTCCGCCAGAACTTCGTCGTAGCGGTCCCGCGACTCCGGGGAACCGTACTTGCCCAAGTAGATGTCGCGTTTGTGAAAACGCACGCGGGCTTGCCCAGTGGGCTTGTGCAGTAGATAGGTAGGTTTCCGTTTGACCGGCATGGCAGCGTCTCCCATTGTGGTAGGACCGTGGTAGTAACCCACGTTTCACGCTGCGCTGCCGGTCCGGCAGGTAGTCGCAAGTTGCGACTCAGCAAACACTTACAAACAGTCGGGGCGGAGAGATTTGAACTCTCGTCCTCCTGCTCCCAAAGCAGGCGCGCTAGCCAGACTGCGCTACGCCCCGATACCCACGACATGTCGTGGGCGTTCAATCATGCTAACCATCTAAGGTGATTGACGCAACCGCCCGTACTGCGACATCCCGTGTCGGCGCTAACCACCAGTGAAGACTGGCGAGTTTTCTCGCGCAGAACCCGCGGCTAGCGCCTTGCGGCTCACCATGTCCGAGTGCAAAGTAAGCGGCGTTTGGGCGGAAGCCGGTCCTACGAACGCAGCGAGCTCAGCCGACGCGACGGTCCGCCTCGGATTGGCTGGCCCCGGTCAGAAGTGTGCGGATGCGGTCGAATTCCTCGTCGCTGCTGAAATGGACAACAATCCGGCCCCGCCCGCGACTGGTCTGGCGGATCTCGACTCGTGTGCCCAGCGCCAGCCGCAACTCCTGCTCTAAGGACGAGACTTGGCTGCCACGGGTTCGCCGTTTCTTGGAGGCGTCGCCACCGATAACTCCTGCGATGGAGCCGTCCTCATCCTCGATCCGTTCCTGCACCAGCGTTTCCACCGTCCGCACGCTCAAGCCTTCGGCCAGCACACGGCTGGAAAACTCGATCTGCAATGCTTCGTCACCCAGGGGCAGCAGCGCCCGGGCGTGGCCGGCAGATAACTCGCCGCGACGCATGGCGTCCTGGACCGACTCCGGCAGCTCCAGCAGCCGCATCAGATTGGCGATTGTCGAGCGGTCGATTTTCAGCCGCCGGGCCAAATCTTCCTGCGAACAGCCGTGCTGTTCCAGGTAGTTCTTGAAGGACATAGCCTTCTCGATCGGATTCAGATCCTTGCGTTGCAGATTCTCAACAATCGCCAATTCGGCGACCAACCGGTCGTCGGCTTCCCGCAGGCGGGCCGGAACACTCGACCAGCCGGCTTGGATCGCCGCTCGCAAACGCCGCTCACCGGAAATCAATTGATGGCGGTCGCCGACCTTGCGGACGAGAATCGGCTGGAGCATGTCGTGCTCCTTCAGACTCTCCGCCAGCGAAGCGATCTCCGATTCGCCGAAGTCGCGCCGCGGCTGGAACGGATTGTCGTCGATTTCGTAGACGTTCAAGTAAATCAACCCGCCCTGGCTCTGGTTCGTGTCGCCAGGCGATGGGGCAGCCTCACTGAGCGGATGCGGCTGTCGGGGCGCAGCCGTTTCGCGAGTCAAGTCCTCGCCCGTATCGTCCAGCGGGGCGCCCAGTAGGGCCGCCAATCCTCGTCCCAGTCGTCGATCCTTACTCATGGTCTAATACCTCCAGGCAAAGCTCTACGTAGGCTCGCGTGCCAGGAGCACGCGGTGAGTAGTCCAGTACCGACCGGCCGTGGCTCGGAGCCTCGGACACGGCTACATCGCGCGGGATGACGGTATCGAAAACGATATCGCCGAAGAACTCCCGCACCTCTCGATCGACCTCATAGGTCAATTCCAGCGACGCGTCGTACATCGTCAACAAGATGCCGCCGAACTCCAGTCGGCCCGGATGACGCTGCATGACCTTGCGAATCGTGTGAATCATCTGCGTCAGCCCTTCCATGGCGAAGTACTCGCATTGAATGGGCATTAGCACTTCGTCGGAGGCGGCCAGGGCGGCTTGCGTCAGCTCGCCCAGCGACGGTGGGCAATCGATTAGCACGAAGTCAAAGGCCGTGGTGTTGCTGGCCAAGTGCCGCCCCAGCGTCTCCGTGGTCTGTTGGTTGTCCTGCGACAGGGCTTCGACATCCCGAAAACTGCGACTGCCAGGCAGCAGCAGTAGATTCGGGGCGTAAGTCTCGCACACAGCCTCGTGCAGCGGGCGATCCAGGACCAGCGCATGACGCTCGGTGGGCCGGCAGTTGAGACCAGTGGTGGCGTTGCATTGGGGATCGAGGTCGACCAACAGCGTGCGCCCGCCGCCCTTGGCCAAAGCCGCCGCCAGATTGATCGCCGTGGTGGTCTTGCCAACCCCGCCTTTCTGATTCGCCATGCACAGGATCCGTACCACGCCGCTGCCCTCCAGATTCCGTCCACCCAGCAGCAGAGGCATGCCGGGGGCGTGTTTTTACCACGCAGCCGAAAAACACGGAATGCCAGTTATGATGCTTGGGCTGAGGATGGCACTTCCGCACAGATCGCGCGGGCGGCAAGTTTCACGTGAAACGGACAATAGCGAGAAATTGCCTGTTTCACGTGAAACACTCGGACTGCCCAGTTGTCTGATGTTGCCGAAACGGTTTCACGTGAAACAACGGCACAGGTTGGCTGGAGCGATTGCTTCTTCGCAGAAGCCCCTCACCCCCGACCTGGGCCGCACAAGACTGTATCCCAGAGAGTTCCAGCAATGGTGAGATCTGGTCCGGCTCTTGTTCCAGTGTGGCATGTCGGATCCCCATCCGGGCTTGCCCCGGTGGAATTGGGTTTTGTACACTACGTCGGCAGACTCTAGCCGCGCTGTCTTCCGCCGCCTCCCGCCCGCCGCCTCCGGCGGCGGGCGGGAGGCGGCGGAAGAGGTGAGGCGGTTGCGGACCCGTGGCGTGGTCCAGAAACCTCGCTCCACCGGGGCAAGCCCGGATGGGGGCGGAACGAAAACAGGACCATCCGTTGGACGCCCGACTCCCCAATTTTGCGCGGCTCACCCCCGACCCCTCTCCACGGCGTACCGGGCGAGGGGAGACGGCGGCGGGAGCTACTCGAGCGGGTTGATGACGAGACCGCTGAGCAGCTTCGGGTAGAAGTAGGTGCTCTTGGCTGGCATCCGTTCGCCGTGTTCGCTGATGGCGCGGACGTGGGCAACGCTGGCCGGCATGACCAAGGCTGCCACCGGGAAGGTACCTCCCTGCGGATCACCGTGAAGCAGGCCCTCGACGACTTCCTCGACCAAATGGACATACTTGCACTCGGGCAACTTCTTCGCGCCGAGCAGATTCTCGACCACCAGACGATGCAGGATACTTACGCCCAGTCCGCGCCAGTCCGAACTGTGATCGGTGGCGAATTCGTCCAACTTGGTCCGCCCGGCGGCCGTCAGGCGTGCCAACAGCCACTGGCTGTCGGCGATGGTATACAGCCCGATCACTCCCTGTTCGTCTTCGGCTTCGATCGACTCCCACACCGACGCAGCGGCGGTCGGTCCCTGCCCGGCCGGCTCTGTCGTGAAACAGTCTCCCAGGTGCTGCCTCAACTCGCCTGACGACATGGCGGGCAGCCCACGGAAGAGCCGGTGCGTGGGCATGATGACCAGGCCTGGATCGCTCATGCTGACGAACATGGACAACACGAAGTTGGCTGGATGATTGGCCGGGAGTGGGCCGTCCGCCGCGACTTCGTCGCGGTAGTTGCAGGCGGTTTCATAGCGGTGGTGGCCGTCGGCGATGTACATCGGTTTGGGATCCATCACCGCCGCCACGTCGGCAATGACGCGGTGGTTCGTCAACGGCCATAGACGGTGCAGGACGTCCAAATGGTCCACCGCCTCCAAGGGCGTCTTTTCCAGAATCGCCTGCTCCAGAATCTCCTGGGTCTCGTTTTGCTCGTCCGGGTACAGTCCAAAGATCTGGCTGAGGTTGGCCTTGCAGGCCCGCGTGAGCAGCAGCCGGTCGGCTTTGGCCGCCGCGTGCGTCTCCTCGTGCGGATAGATCTTGCCTTCACCAAAACGTTCCAGACGCACACGGCCCATGAATCCGCGACGTGTCAGTTCGCGGCCGCCATAGCGAAAGATCTGGTGGTAGACATACAACGCCGGGTCGGATTCTTTCTGCAACGCACCTTCGCTGCGCCAGTTCTTCAAGAACCTTGCCGCTCGCGTGTAGCGGTTGTTCTGGGCGTCGTCGCCCGATTCTTGTCGATTGAGGATCAGACGGATGACGTTGGCGGGGTGTTGTTTGTACAGCTGGTCCTGCAGTTCCGGGCTGATCACATCATAAGGCGGTGCGATCACGTCGCTCAATGCGCCGACGTGTCCGAGATCGTAACGCAGTCCGCGAAAGGCTTGAATTCCTGGCATCGTACGTACTCCAGCTGTGAGGGAGATGTGAGCGTCTAGTACCGGTAGTAGTCCGGCTTGAACGGACCGCCGACGGGCACGCCGATGTACTCGGCCTGCGTGGGGGTCAAGCAGGTCAGCTTGACCCCGATCTGTTCCAGGTGCAAGCGGGCCACTTCCTCGTCCAGTAGCTTGGGCAAGGTGTAGACGCCGACTTGGTACTTGCCGGGGTTCGTCCAGAGGTCCATTTGGGCCAGCACCTGGTTCGTGAACGAATTGGACATCACGAACGAAGGGTGGCCGGTCGCACAGCCGAGATTGACCAGGCGTCCCTCGGCCAGCAGCAAGATCGAGTGACCGTCAGCGAACGTATAGCGGTCGACCGGCCCGCCGATATCGGCGCCGGTCTTGATGTTCTCCTTCGTAATCCGCGGGTGGCTGGTCAGCCACGCGACGTCGATCTCCAGGTCGAAGTGGCCAATGTTGCAGACGATCGCGTCGTTTCGCATACGTTCCAGATGCTCTCCGCGAATCACGTCGCGGTTACCCGTTGCCGTGACGAAGATATTGCCGATCGCTGCCGCTTCTTCCATGGTGGTGACAGTGAAACCTTCCATCGCCGCCTGCAGGGCGTTGATGGGATCGATTTCCGTGACCATCACGCGGGCCCCGTACCTCTGGAGCGAATGGGCACAGCCTTTGCCGACATCCCCGTAGCCGCAGACCACCGCCACTTTGCCGGCCACCATCACGTCGGTCGCCCGCTTGATGCCATCGACCAGCGACTCACGGCAGCCGTACAGGTTGTCGAACTTGCTCTTGGTGACCGCGTCGTTGACGTTGATGGCCGGTACCTTCAGTTCGCCGCGCTCATGCATCTGGTACAGCCGATGGACGCCGGTGGTGGTCTCTTCAGACAACCCGCGGATGCCGCTCAACAGCTCCGGAAACTTCCGGTGCACCAACGAGGTGAGGTCGCCGCCGTCATCAAGGATCAGGTTCAGCGATTTCCCGTCGGGAAAGAACAGCGTCTGCTCGATGCACCAATCGAACTCCTCCAGCGTCTCACCCTTCCAAGCGTAGACCGGGACACCGCGGGCGGCCATCGTGGCGGCCGCATGATCTTGCGTCGAGAAGATGTTGCAGCTGCTCCACGTGACTTGGGCGCCCAGCGCGCGGAGCGTCTCGATGAGCACCGCGGTCTGGATGGTCATGTGCAGGCAACCGGCAATGCGCGCTCCGCTGAGCGGTTTCTGCAGGCCGTACTTGTGGCGGAGCGACATCAGGCCGGGCATCTCGTTTTCGGCCAACATGATCTCCTTGCGGCCCCATTCGGCCAGGGAGAGATCTTTGACTTTGTACGGCAGTTTTTCCGTCTCGACAATCGCCACAGTATGCTCCTTTGCGATGAACTTGATGACCTTGGTAGTAGGGATATGATAGGGGAATGGTAACCGGTTAGGCAACGGGTTAGGACCGTGTAAGAAACAAGTATCGCGATTGGATGGCACGTCCCAGAGTCTGAGTCCGTCAGCTATTCCTGCGCGGTCCTTGGGATCGGCCGAGAAATAGCTTCGGAAGTTGGGCGACCGGCAGGAAATCTTTTACCCGCAGGTCGGCCTTCCCGGGCCAATCGGGACGGTCTGGGAAGACCATCCTACATTGAGTTGGGTAAGCTATTTCCTGCTGCTCGCATTATTGCACGGCCGGTCCTGACCGGGCCGTCGACTGGGCAAACGCGGCGAGAGCCCGCTGGACGAACTGGCGGACGAGCACGGCTTCCTTGTGGCCGGGACTCGATTCCACGCCGCTGGCTGTGTCCACCGCGGCGGGCGCGGCGGCGGCAATAGCGGCGGCTACGTTCGCGGGCGTCAGACCTCCCGCCAGAACCACGGGCAGCTCGGCAAGTCGGCTTCCAAGGTCCCGGACAAGCTTCCAGTCGGCGACCGTTCCGGTGCCGCCGTACGCGCCCGGCCGAAACGCATCCACGAGGATTGCCTCGGGTAGGCGTCCGAGTTCTCGACCGTGATCGAGGTAGCCCAGCACGGGGCCGAGTCCGCTGCTGTCCAGGCGAAAAGCGCGGAGCAGGGGCCAACTACCCAGCCGACAGAGATCCTCCGGCGTCTCGTCGCCGTGCACTTGGAGCAGGTCGAGACCAACGCTCTCGGCCGTACGCAGTACGTCTTCCGCGGGCGAGTTCACAAACACACCCACCTTGCGGACGGAAGGCGGGAGTGCCCGAGCAATACTCCTCGCCAGTTCCGGAGACACGCAACGAGGACTTCTGGGGAAAAAATTCAACCCCACCGCGTCGGCGCCAGATTCCGCCGCGAGGATTGCGTCAGCGACGCTGGTGATGCCACAGATTTTGATGCGAAACAAGACTGCCATCTATGACGATTTGTTGGATTCTGCCGATTGTAAGGTCGATGAAACCACTAACCAGGATTATTCATGGTGGGTGGGCCAAGGGAGCGCAACATCTTGGTGGGTCTTCGCAAGCCATCCCCGCCGTATTTCACAGTGCGACGAGGCAACGATGTTTGGCACAGCGACCGCGTCCCACCAGGAGCACGCTTTCTCGACCCACCCTACCAGACCGATGAATAATCTGGCCTGAGTCCTTTCGACCCTGAGTAAAGGAAGAACGTAGCATGAAACGCAGATGGTTTGCACTCGTCGCGGCAATCCTGCTGTTCTCGACCAGCGGCTGCCTCAATCAGCAGGTCGGCCGCCCGAACGGCGCTTGCAGTGACGGACAGTGTCGCGGACTGCTGGGCGGGTTGTTGGATGATGGCAAAACCTGCGGGCCTCACGAGGATGCTCGCGGCTGCCGACAGCGACTACCGGAAGCCGGTCCGGCAGGGCCGCCCACGGCGGCCTACGCCTACCCCTACTACACGCTCCACGGGCCTCGCGATTTTCTGTTGAACAATCCGCCGAGCTTGGGTAGGTAGCAGCCTGCCGCGATCCGCTTGAGTTTCGGGCGGTGTCTTAGAACAACGCTCTTGCCGAGGCCCGGTTTCTTCCCAGAAACCGGGCTTTTCTTTTCGCTAGTCGCGGAACCGCCCAACGATCAGAGTGATGTTCTGGCCGCCGAAGCCGAAACTGTTGTTCAGAGCGACATCGCACCTGGCTTCCCGAGCGACGTTGGGGATATAGTCCAGATCGCAGCCGGGGTCGGGGTTCTCGTAGTTGATCGTCGGCGGCAACACGTTGTCGCGAATGGCCATCAAGCACACGATCAGTTCGGTTACACCGGCTGCGGCGATCAGATGGCCCATCATGCTCTTGGTGCTCGACACGGGAGTCTGTCTGGCGTCCGGTCCGAAGACATCCTTGCAGGCCACCGTCTCGACGCGGTCGTTGACGGCCGTGCTCGTGCCGTGGGCATTCACGTAGTGGATATTGTTCGGTTCGAGCCTCGCGTCCCGCAATGCCATTCTCATACAGGCGATGCCGCCACGGCCGTCCGGGTGGATGTCCGTGATGCGGTAGGCATCGGCGGTGGACCCGTAGCCCAAGATCTCACCGTAGATGTGAGCTCCCCGACGCTTGGCATGTTCGAGTTCTTCCAGCACCACCATGGCCGCGCCTTCGCCCAAGACGAACCCGTCACGCAGACGATCGAAGGGCCGAGAGGCTTTCTGCGGCTCGTCGTTGCGGGTCGAGAGGGCCGTGAGGAGGTTGAAGCCGGTCACGCCGAACGGATGAATCATGCTGTGAGTGCCACCGGAGATCATGGCTTCCGCATCCCCGCGGCGGATGATTTCGGTCGCTTCGCCCACGGCCTGACTACTGGCCGCACATGCCGTCAGGCAGTTCACATTTGGCCCCTGGGCATTGAACAGACTCGCGATGTGCCCCGCCGGCAGGTTGGGTTCCTGTTCCAACTCGGACATCGGATTCAGGATCTCAAGTCCGCGCTGGATGAAGCGGGAGATGTCGAACGACTCGCCCTTCAATCCGGCCGTCATCATCTGGGTAAAGGACTCAAAATCCTGATTGCCCTCCCCGCTTCCCAAGTACACGCCCAGCCGCGTCGGATCTAGGCCAGAGTCCTGGATTCCCGATGATGCCACCGCCTGGATGGCCGCTCCAGCCGCGAATTTGGTGTGCCGTCCACGGGACTGCCACCGGGCGGGATCAGCGACCGCCTGCGAGATGTCCCAGCCTCGGATTTCGGCCGCGATACGGGTGGGAAACCGGCTGGCGTCGAAGATCGAGATATACCCCACCCCCGACTTGCTTTCCTTCAAGCCGGACCACATGGTCTCCACATCGTGGCCCATAGGATTAATCACACCGATTCCGGTGATGACCACGCGTCGTCTCATTCTGACAGTGACCTCGCAACTGGCCGACCGTGCTAGGGCCGTTTCCATATTGAATTCGTAGGTTGGACTTCCAAGTCCGACCGGACGGACTTGGAAGTCCGTCCTACCCCAAGAACAAAGCAGACCGTGCTAGGGCCGTTTCCATATTGAATTTGTAGGTTGGACTTCCAAGTCCGACCGGGCGGACTTGGAAGTCCGTCCTACCCCCAAGAACAAAGCTGAAACGGTGCTAGGGCACGCCGGCAGACATCGCCCGTTCCGCTGCTAGCAGGTGTTCCGGGACATCCAAGGGAGTTCCGTCCGCTTTCCTGCCCACGTCGTAAAGTCCGTAGCAACGTAAGATCCCCAGGAACTCCGCCGGATCAAACAACTCGACGCCATCGAAACGGTGATCTAGGTGGGCGAACACGATCTGTGCTTCCACCAGCAATTGCTGGCCGATGTGCGCCGTGGCGTGGACAAACGCCCCGCCTGCCTTGACGTCCTCTAGGACGGCGGTGTAGAGCAGGGTATCGCCTGGAACGGGGTGGCCGTGGAAAACCACCTTACCGAGCTTGGCCAGGACGACCCGCTCGCGGAAACCATTGAGTTCGCCGACCAGCAGACCTCCTGTCTGCGCCAGACCCTCGATCAGCAGCGACGACGGCATTACGACATATCCGGGAATGTAGTCCGGGATCTGCTCTTCCCCGTAGCTGACGTTCTTCAACGCCACCGCACGGCGACCGCTTACAAATTCCACGAATCTATCGATCCAAAACCAACGCATAACAAGCCATGTTCTTTGCCAGGAAGGGACGGCACACCGAGGCTGTGAAGAACGCAAATCGGCCAACGATGCTTGCAAAAAATGTAGGGTGGGCTGTGCCCACCAATCACAAGCTGCTGTGGTGGGCACAGCCCACCCTACGATTTCTTCACGGCCTCTCCCCAGTCAGACCTGCGTGCGGGAGCCAGTGACCGGCCGGTTCGACACCAGCCGGTCAGAGTTCCGGTAGGCGAGCCACTAGGTGGCACCTACCTTCGACTCGACGTAACGACAGAGATCGCTGACGGTCAGCAGATTGCCGAATTCTTGCACTGCCGGGTTCTTCTCGAAGCGAGTCAAATCGGCAAATGGCATACGTTTGCGGAGTTGCTCAATCCCCGCTGCGGTGACCTTGCCGTTCTCCACGTACTCGGCGTTCGTCAGCACATCTTCCGGAAATAGCTCGGAACGCGGGATCTCGATCCCGAATGACTTTTCCAGGCGGAAGACGATATCCAGGAAATCGATGGATTCCGCTCCCAGGTCACCGACCATAGTTGCTTCCGCCGTCACTTCGTCATCATCGACACCGAGGGCGTCAACCAGAGCGGCTGTGACCTTCTTGAATACTTCGTCTTTCGTTGGCATACGGAGTAACTCCCTTCTGCAATAGGCTTCGATCAAGCAACGGTGTTGGCAAGTTCTTGAGTTTTCGATTCCGATTCCGGTTGGTACAGCAAAGCAAAATCTCGGCGGTAGTTCTTGCGGGCGTAGGCGTCCCAGGCTGCCCGCTGCGGAAACCTGTCCGCCACATGGAAACGTTCCAGGATGAGCGTCCCACTGACGGCCACCGCCTTGCTCACCAGCCCTTGCGATTTGACGGTGGTCAGGGTTTCATCCTGCTTGACGATCGTCGACGTAACTACCAGTGTTTCACCGGGTTCGACGAAATCCGCGTATTTCACGTTGCGAACTTCTTTCAGTAAAATCACCGCGTGCCGATAGTCCTCGCTGTGGCGGATCAACCAAGCACTCGCTTCGTACATCGCTTCCAGCATGAGCACTCCGGGCATCACCGGAAAGCGAGGGAAATGATCGCGCAGATACTCCTCGGACGCGGACAACGACTTGACGGTCGTAATGCTGACTCCCGGCCGCAGCTCGGTGATTCGATCGATCAACGAAAATCGCATGGCTATCTTTCGTGACTGCCGTCACGTCAAAAAAACGTCCCCAGGTCAATTCGAAGTCGCCAATATACTTGTCGTCGCCACCGCAGACAACCGAGGATTCGCCATTGCCGGCCAATCCGCAGGAGTTCTCGTGATCCGCACGCTGGCCTGGCGGCCCACAGGTGCCTACTGCCAATCCAGCGGGAGATCTCAAACAGTTCCGGCGACACGCACACTGCGTTGAGTTTACCGCAGTCGGCGGCCAAAGGAAATGGGGACGCTGCGATCCGTCTGAACTATGCCGAAAACAATCATCAGTCCCGACAGGACGACTTCGTGTTGAGCATCCGCGAGCACGATGAGTGGCGTTGGCCGCAAGGTGTCGGTCTATTCGCGGCGCTTCGGCCCATCGCACAGGGCAGAAAGATCGTCTATCATCCACTCGTTGAAAGGCTATGCGGCTGGCGGCTTAGATTGGCTCGTTTAGCCGCAAGCCGGAGGCGCGCTCGTGGCCAAACTCGCACGCCTTCGAGCCTGCTGAAACGAAAATGCCCTCGCCATCCACGAGCAAAGTGAAGCGGGCGCAAGGAGATTCGAGCGATGCTAGAGTTGGGTGTGAACATCGACCATGTCGCCACGCTGCGGCAGGCTAGAAAGACCTTCGAACCTGATCCTGTCTGGGCTGCTGTGTTCGCTGAACTTGGGGGTGCCGATGGGATCACGATTCACCTGCGGGAGGATCGGCGACACATCCAAGATCGTGACCTGCGATTGCTGCGAGAAACAACCACCGTCAAGTTGAACCTGGAATTGGCCTGTCAGGGAGCCATTCTTGATCTGGCCTGTCAAATCGTCCCCGATCAGGCGACGCTCGTCCCGGAGAAACGTGCGGAGGTGACGACCGAGGGTGGCCTGGATGTCGTCACGCACTCGGCGGCGGTCGAGCACGCGATCCGACAGTTGCGTCAGGCGGAGATCACGGTCAGTCTGTTCTTGGATCCGGATTTGGCCCAAATCGCGAGGGCTGCGGAGTTGGGAGCCGATGCCGTCGAACTGCATACCGGGCAGTACGCGTTGGCGAAAAGAATGCAGCAGCAGGCCGAACTCGAAGCACTGATTGCCGCCGGGCGGCGAGTGCGAGAACTGGGGATGGCCTTGCATGCCGGTCACGGTTTGAACTATCACAATGTGCCGCCGGTGGCCAGAATCGAGGGCATGCATGAGCTCAATATCGGCCACAGCATCATCTGCCGGGCGGTTTTTGTCGGGCTGAAACAAGCGGTTCGCGAGATGAAGGAGCTGATCGCTGTCGCAATGGGTGCATCGTCGCCAGCGGCAAGATGCGATTCCCAGCGTGCGGCCTTGGAGAAGTCTTGACGAGACTATCCGTTCAATTCGGCCGCTTCTTCCCAGTGCTCGTAGAGTAGTGCCGACGTAGCCTGTTGCTCCTGCAGCTCGGCCATCACCCGCTTGACACGCTCGCCGTCGCGGAGCACGTCCGGTGACGATAGGGCGGCGTGCAGTTCTTCAATGCGCGCTTCCCGGGAGTGGATCTCGGCTTCGATGTTCGCGGCTTTGCGGTAGGGGAATTTGCGTTTGCGGCGAAGTGCTTTCGGCTCGCGCGAGGATTTCTTTGCCTCGGCTTCCGAGGCTGACGGATGATTTGCTGCCGAACCAGCCCCCCCCGTCAGCCCCTGCCTGACCAAGAAACGGTACGCGTCGTAGTTTCCCTCCACGACGCAGAACCGGCCGGGTTCGACCACCAGCAGATGATCGGCGACTTGGTTGACAAAGTAACGGTCGTGACTTACGAACAGCACCGATCCGTCGAACTGCCGCAAGGCCCTCTCCAACGCCGCGCGAGCCCACAGGTCCAAATGATTCGTCGGCTCGTCCAAGATCAGGAGATTCGCATCCAGAGCGGCTATCATCGCCAGGGCCGTCCGGCTCCGCTCGCCGCCGCTCAGGCTGCGCACGGTCTGGAATGCGAGGTCTCCTGTGATGCCAAACCGAGCGAGCAGGTCGCGGCGTTGTTGTTCCACGAAGTCCTTGTGCGCCGGACGAATGGCGTCCAGCACGGGACTGTCGCCATCCAGACAGGTGAGCAACTGATCGCAGTAACCAATCTTCACGCCGGCACCTACGACCATGCGTCCCGCGTCGGGTGGCACGATCCCCAACAGACATTTCAGCAGCGTCGTCTTGCCTGAACCGTTCGGGCCCAAGATGCCCCACTTTTCGCCGCGCAGCAGGTCAAAAGTCAGATCCTGAATCAACGGCCGATCAAACGCTTTTGACAAGTGCTCGACGCGCAGCACAAGATCACCGGTCCGTGAAGCCTCCGGAAAACCCATTGACGGGGCCACGATTTCTCGCGGCCGGTCGACGCGTTCGAGACGTTCCAATTTCTTGCGGCGGTCCTCGGCCTGGGCGTGCTTCGTGCCGTAATGATGCCGCCGAACGAAATCCTCCAGCTTGGAAATCTCGGTCTGCTGCTTCTCGTAGGTGCGGCGCTGCACCTCCAGCCGCTCTGCCTTCTGACGCTGGTATGCGGAGAAATTGCCGGTATAGGCATCCACCGTGCCGTGGAGCAACTCCAGGGTGCGATCGGTGACTTTGTCCAGGAAGTAACGGTCGTGGCTGACCAGGATGATGGCTTGGCCGGATTCCAGCAGGAAATCCTCCAGCCACTCGGTGGCCTCCAGATCCAGGTGGTTTGACGGTTCGTCCAGGATGAGCAGATCGGGCTCCTCCAGGAGCAACTTGGCCAACACCAGTCGATTCTGCTGCCCACCACTGAGTTGCGAGACCGGTTGCTGCAAGGTCTCCGACGAGAAGCCGAGCCCCATCAGCACGCGTTCGATCTTGTGATCCAGATTGTAGGCGTCCCGGTGTTGCAGTTCGTGCTGCAGGTGGTCAAAACGGCGCGCCAACCGCTGCCGCGTCTGCTCGTCGTCAGCTTCGCTCAGCTCGGCTGCAATTCGTTCTGCTTCGTGGGACAGCAAGATCAAGTCGCCCAGCGCGTCACGGCCTTCATCCCACACGGTTCGGCCCGGCGCGAATTCGGGGTGCTGTTCCAGGAACCCGATCCGGGCCGAGGCCGCCATCTGCACGATTCCGCTGTCAGGCTCTTCCCGTCCGGCGAGGATTTTCAATAAAGTGGTCTTACCCACGCCGTTCGGACCTACCAAGGACACGCGGTCGCCGTCCCGGATATCGAACGTCACTCCGTCCAAGACCGGTTCTGGCCCGTAGTGTTTGGTGATCGCGTTGGCCGTCAGCAGTACCATGAGTCGTCAGCCTGTTGAGTTTGTTCGTCTTCGAGTCGGCGATTGTAACACCAGCGATTTCCGTCAGGGAGGGCCTGACCTATCTCTCGGCGCCCACTCCCGAAGTCAAGCCCCGCGCTTTATCATACACGCATGCTCAACCTCGCATCTCCTTCGCCGGAACGCTGGCTCCGCCAGATCGACGGCCATTTAGATGAAATTCTGATCGATCACGCGCACTGCGAGCGGAAAGCTGCCGCGTGCGCGATGAACCTGATGGGCTCGTGCTGCGAGAACCTCGATCTCTGTCGCGAGATGACGCAGATCGTCCAGGATGAGTTGGAGCACTTTCACTTGGTGATTGGTTTGTTGCAGGGCCGCAACATCCGGTTCCGGCGGCTGCCGCCAGGCGAGTACGGAAAACGACTGAACGGACTGATTCGCAAGCAGGAGCCGCAACGAGCGGTGGATCGGCTGCTGATCGCCAGCTTGATCGAAGCCCGCTCATGCGAACGTTTTGATTTGCTCCGGGAGCACGTGCAAGATCGAGAATTGGCCGACTTCTACGGCAGCCTATTCGAGTCCGAGGCTCGCCATCACACCACCTATGTGCGGCTGGCGAAGGACTTTGCGGACGACGACCAGGTGCGCGAGCGGTTGCGGGTGTTGGCCGCCGAGGAAGCGCAGATCATCGCTGACGGGGATGACAAGCCGCGGATGCACAGCTGAGGAAGTTCGTAAAAAAAGGGAGTACCCGTAGGACGGATTGGTAATCCGTCTGGGGCGGATTACCAGTCCGTCCTACCTTTTGTTGTCGCCGATCTTCTTCCTGTTCCTGCGGGCCGAGGCTGTGAAAGAATCGAATCATCCGACGCTGTTTGCACAGGGTGTAGGGTGGGCTGTGCCCACCAGGTACAAGCAGTTGTGGTGGGCACAGCCCACCCTACTTGGACATCGCCACTTTGTGTTACAGATGAGGCGTAAGGGACTGCGGGGAATCGAGTTAGGCCCCCGCCGAGCTTGCCTCGGCGGAGCCAGTGATTTTGCACTACGCCCACGGCTCCACAGAAGGCCATCCCCTGTTTTCCCTGCCTCCGCCCCTGCCGCGAAGCGGCGGGGGCGGAGGCAGGGAAAACGGATTTTTTTCTGAGCTCGGCGTAGTGCAAAATCATCGCTCCACCGAGGCCAGCTCGGCGGGGGCGGAAGCCCTTGTCCAACATCGTGTACCATCGTTCCGTCGAAGCGAAGTGGCGCTGTTCAACTACGATTCTTTCACAGCCTCGCCGCCTGCGGCTCGTGAGCAGGACAGCAAACAAAGGATGCGTGCCACGTGACAACTCCGGCCGCCGAAAAGCTTGCGTTGCATGGCGGACCACCGGTGATCCCCGCGGGACCGCCGTGTTGGCCGCTGGCCGACGAAGCCGTGCGAGCCGCTCTCGAGGCAGCCTATGCCGACGGCAGTTGGGGGCGATACCACGGTCCGCACGTCGAGCGGCTGGAGACCACACTCAAGACGCTGCACCAAGTCGCGCACAGCATCTGTTGTTCGTCCGGCACAGTCGCGGTCGAACTATCGCTACGAGGGTTGAAGGTCACTACCGGCGATGAAGTGATCCTGGCCGCTTACGATTTCGCCGGCAATTTCCGCTGTATCGAGACTGTCGGGGCGACCCCCGTATTGATCGACATCGATCCGAAAACGTGGTGCCTGGATGTCGACCAACTCGAGGCTGCCCTCAGCCCGCGGGTCAAAGCCGTAATCGTTTCCCATCTGCACGGTGGCTTGGCACGGATGCCGGACATCTGCCAATGGGCTGCGGACCACGGCGTCGCGATTGTGGAGGATGCCTGCCAGGCACCGGGCGCGATAGTCTGTGGGAAACCGGCCGGGTCGTGGGGTGACGTCGGCGTGTTGAGCTTCGGTGGAAGCAAGCTGCTGACAGCGGGACGCGGCGGGGCAGTCCTGTCCCAGCGAGCCGACGTACACCAACGGATCAAGATTTACGGCGAGCGCGGCAACCAGGCGTACCCCTTGAGCGAACTGCAGGCCGCCGTGTTGGCTCCGCAACTCGAAAAACTCGCGGAACGGAATCGTTGTCGTCGCGAGAATGTCGCACGGCTCCTGGAACACTGCCGCGACGTCGACGGGTTGCGCCCGCTGCAGCTAAGCCTGGAACTCGGGGAAGCCAGTTTCTACAAGGTCCCCTGGCTCTATGAACCGCAGCAAGTCGCCGGCCATCCGCGTGACGAATTCATAGCGGCGATGCGTGCGGAAGGCGTCGCCCTGGACGCCGGCTTCCGGGGCTTCACGCAACGGACGAAGCGCCGCTGCCGAGCCGTGGGTACACTCGCACACAGCCGGCTTGCCGGGGAAGCCACGGTCCTGCTGCACCATCCCGTCCTGTTGGAACCGCCGCCGGTCATGGCGCAAATCGCCGCCGCAATGCGCAAGGTCCTCAGGCACTTCCGCCAAGCCTGATAGGCTGTGAAAAAATCGTAGGGTGGGCTGTGCCCACCACAACTAATTGCGCCTAGTGCGTCGTCAAGGCTTAAGCTTGGGGTGACCGATGCGGTGGCGTAAGCTTTCAGCTTGCGTTTGACGCGATGCATCGAAAGGCAAGCCTTGATCAGAACGTTGCGCAAAACGCTAGCAGCAGGAGATTAGGGTGGCTGGGGCAGAGTGCAGCGATGCCCCAGAAACCGGGTACTGGGGCTTCGCTTAGGCTCAGTCGCCAGCCACCCGGGCCGCTGCTGGCACTGACAACAGTGCGCAACGTTATGATCAAGGTCCGAAAGGCAAGCAGGATGCTTACCCCACTTGCGGGATCAAATCAATTGGTCTTCTTGACCTGCACAACTGGAACTCTTCGCGGTCTCAAGGCGCCCCGTTGTCCAACGCTGCTGCCAAGTGGGCCTCAAGGACCGAGAAGTCGAGCTTGGCGTACGTGATCAGGTTGTTCTTCTTGCCAGTGAGCAAGAACGCCTGCCCGGGATTGGCAGCGAGATTGGCAGCGATTTGCTGATTGAGGTTTTGGACCGCCTTCCGCACATCCTCGTAGCCACGGCGGAACGGGTCCATGGCTTCTTCTTTTCCGTACCGGGCGACGGCTTGGGTCAACGGCTGCAGGTCCTGGGGGGCGGCCCGTTCTACCGCAAACACGGCAAATGCGCTCGATTGGCCGGCAAATTCGAACAGGTGCGACGCGTAGGCGTCCGGTTCACTCGGAAGGTGCGCCACAGCCCGGGCGAGGCACAAGATACTCGGCTGACAATCTTGTTTGTCTTTCTTGGCTTGGCGCAGGAGCAACCAGGCCAAGATGTGGTTGGTGGCCGCCGACTCCGGGTAGTCCTCGACCAACTCGCGGAGTTCTTTCAGGGCCTGCGTGGGATTGGGGCGAGGATCCTTCAGCCGGCACAGTGCCAACATCAGACGTGCGTCCGGCTGCTTAGGCGTCAAGACCACGGCCTCTTCATAGGCCGAGGAGAAAGAGGTGTCCAACCGGCCTCTTCTCAGGAGCACGAGTAACCGCTGCAACGACTCTTTCGCCTCCGGCGAGATACGTTCCAAGGACGGTACGAACAGCACGGGCGTTTGTTCTTGCCCACTTCCCACAGCCAGAGTGGCCATGCGGTTCGTCACCGAGCGAAACAGTTCGTGTCGCCACAAGCGTCGGTTGCGATCCAAGTCAGCCTTGCCGCGCAAGGCTTCCGCCAGACAAGCGGCGAAGAGGCCGTGCTGGCCGTCGGGCGTGGTCAGATCTTGCTGTTGGTCATCGCAACTGGCCAGGACGAAGGTGAGGGACTGCTTGCCGTTGGTGCTCCCCGACTGCGGAGCGCTCTCGCCCGGCGCCGGCTGCCACTTGCGGAAGCGAGTCGCCGCACCACCACTCGCCTTCAGCACACCGACAATCTGCGCCGAGGACGATCGCACCGAGCTGCCTGGCCCTGCCCCGCCCTGGCAGGCGTCAAACAGCAGGAGCTTCTCCGTGGCAGCACAGTCGTCAAGTTGCGTGAGCAGCCACGGCAGCGCCAGGCCCGTCTCGGCATGCCGGTCCAGGTCGAATTCCTTGGGCGCCAAGTAGGGCACCCGATCCTGGCCTACGTAGGCCTGCCCCAGGTAGTAGACGAGCAGTTGACTGTTGTCGGGAATTCGCTGGAGAAAACCGGGAATCTCCTGCTCCAGCGTGCGGCGGGTCCCCTCGGTTAAGGACAACAAGTGGTCCTCCGCCACACGGTAGTAGTCGACCAACGTCTCGCGAATCAACTGGGTATCGTTGCCGGCCGTGGACACCTGGGACAGCCGATGATCGTCATATTCCTGATAGGCAATGATCAGGGCCCAGGGACGCGGATCCGCTTGGGGCACCACGAGCACGTGCCTCGCGATGCCAGGGCTGGCGTCCTGAGTCATCGTGACCGTGTCTCCGACCCGCAGATACCGGTAAGGCAGCGTGGCGCCTTGGGCGTGCCGCTTGATCTCGCACTGGGCTGACAACACATATTGTTTGGGGGACTCACCCGCGCGAACCACAGCCAACTGCCGGTCATCAGGACCAAGGCTGTGGATCGTACCCGTGAAGGTCAGCTCGCGTTGCGCAGCAATGCGATGCACTTGGCTGTCGTAGCGGATCGCGACTTGATCCCCTTTCCGCAGGTCGTCCAGAGTGAGCTTCCGGCCGTCTTGATCCTCGGCACCGTTGAGGGTGACCACGCAGTCTTGGGCGACGGCCAGTGTCGTGGGGGAGGACGGGGCTGTTCCCAGACGCAACGTGATTTGAGACGGTGACTTGAAGGTCTCGACGAGGCCTTTGGTTTCGATCAGCCGCCAAGCCTGGATGGACCGGGCTTCCAGGTCGCCTTGACCGGCCACGTAGCGGAGTTCAATCCGATCGCCGGGCTGGAGATCTGCGAGCGCGAAGGGCCGGGCAGCCAACGTTTCCTGTCCGTTGAAGCGGATGGATACCGCGGACGACACGAAGGCCTGGAGCGGTTCACCGGGAGTTCCTGCGCGCGGCACAGTCACCGTGAGCTGGGTCGCTGCGACGTGCGCGATGACGCCCAGGGCCGAGGCTTCCGGCGGCGTTTCCCGCGTGAACTTGAACTGCCAGAAGACTTGGCCGCCGGTCTGTACCGGGCGTACGTCACTCTTATCCCCCTCCCGTAATTGCGAAAAATCCCGCAGTTCGGTGCCGTTCAAAGAGACTTCGTCCACCTGCGGAGTGAAGCTGATCACCTTGCGCTCGCCCGTGGTAAGCCGCAGTTCGAACCGATGCCCGGCCGTATCGACGTGAACCAAATTCCCACAGATGGGATCCTTGTTGCTGACCGGGACCGGTGGACTTTCCTTGGGGCCGGACGGCAGGACCAACAGCAACGTGCTGAACACCAGACTGACCGCAGCGGCGGCGAAGGTGAGGCGGCGTTTGCGGCGGGCGTGTTGCGTCCGGGCCGCGGCGTCGGCGGCGGCTTTGTCTTGTTCGGCAGCGATTGGCTGCTTCTCACCCGAGGCATTTTTCCGCAGGTCATCAACCACCTCTTGGGCCGTGTGATAACGCTTGGCGAGGTCCTTCTCACAGAGCTTCTCTACGATGCGGGCCAAGTCTTCCGGAACGCCTGTCAGGACGCGGCTGATGGGCGGCAAGCGACGGTCCGGAGCCGAGTGCCACATGATCCAGGCGATCTGGCGGTCGCGCCCGTACATATTCAGGCCGGGAAACAGGGCTTCGAAGTTTTTGCCACACATCAACTCATAGGCCGAGAACCCCAGCGAATACAGATCGCTGTGCGGCCCCACGTCCCCCAGCTGGGCGGAGACCACCTCGGGCGCCATGTATTTGGTGGTGCCCTTGACGACGCTGCCGCTGTCGCCGGCCAGCCGGCGCGCAATGCCAAAGTCGCCGAGTTTGAAGCGGCGATTTTTGTCCACCAGCATGTTGCTGGGCTTCACGTCGCCATGCACGATGCCGTTGTCCTCAAGGAATTGCAGGGCCGTGGCCATCGAGAGCAGTAGGAGCCGCAGGTCGCCCAGATCGATGCCGTGACCGCGCAGCACGTGTGGGACGGTGCCCAACATAAGTTCCAGAATCAGCCAGCCCCGCTCGCGCACGATGTCGTAGATCGTCATGATCCGGGGATGTTCGAGGTTGGCCAGGAGCTGCGCTTCCTGCCAGTAGCGTTTCAGTTGCAGGGGCTCGTCCAGGTACTGCGCGTGGATTTGCTTGATGGCGATCTCGCGATCCAATTCCTGGTCGCGGCCGCGAAAGACTGTGGCGTAGTCCCCCTTGGCGATCGTTTCGCCAAGGGCATAACGAGGGTGCTCTGGCAGCATCAATCCCGGCTCCTTGAACGTCAGTCGCGGCTCAAGTCATCGCCCAACAACGTCGAGAGTTGCTGTTCGAGGTCTCGGTCGCTGGGCTCTCTCGGGTCCTGGGCCTCGCGCAGGCCGGTCAGGCCGGCATGACTCCGCGCCGTGGTCTCGACTCGCAATATGTCCAACACGTCATGGTACAGGCGGGATTCCTTTTTGTAGTCCTCGTTGTTGGCGGCCTGCAGGGCCTCCCGCAATTTCTTCTGGTACGGTTTGATGGTCGGTGGCTGTCCCAGATAGTGCAGCGCGATTCGGTCCCGAGCACGCTGTTTGGCCGCGCTGTTGGAAATCGTGTTTTCCAACTCCATAAACAGCATGACGACGGACAGCGTGACACTCAAGCACAAGACCCCGACCAGCACGAACAGATTCGACGACTGGGCGGGCGCGTCGACGACGGGCTGCGAGTGACCATCCAACAAGATCAGTCGGGGCAACTGCCCATCGGCCCCCAGGGGGATGCGCGTGTCAACCGCTTCGGCCGTGATGAATTTGGCTGTCTGCGCCCGCCGATCGACGGGTGGTGTCCTGCGTTTGATTTTGGGCGAGGCCGCCGTCGGGCCTCGCCGCACGGCACCCAATGAATCGTTCGGGGCCTCCGACCGTGAGGGCATGACGGGTGGCGCCTGGATCGGCGGGGGCGGCACTTCAGCCAGCACCAGGATGGACGAGAACGACGCGTGGGGCGTCTCTTCCACCAACTCGTCGTCCTGCGAAGGGGGCATGGCACGGGCCTCGCTGCCGACGGCAGAGGACATGCGGAAACTGTCGTTGCACCACGGACACACGACGTGCTTGCCCAGCAGGTCGTCTCGCGACTTCAGCTCCTTCCCGCAGTTCGGACAGGTCACCCTGACAGGCATACGCCCCTCGGTTCAAAACCCCAACCCCAGGTACAAGTAGTTCAACAGGAAGGGTCCCAAGATCACCAGGACCGTCGCGGCCATCACCAGCACACCGGGCAAAAGCATCTTCACGCCAGCTTCTCCGGCCAGCATTTCGGCGCGCTGGCTCCGTTTCAACCGCAGAATGTCAGCCTGCGTGCGAAAGATGTCGGACAGCGGCGTCCCCAGATACTCGCTCTGGATGATGGAGCCGACAATCCCATTGATCTCTTCGTCGTTGAGCCGACGGCGCAAGTGGTCGAGGGCCTCGCTACGGGTCTTGCCCATGTTGATATCGATCAGGACTCGCCGAAACTCGACGGCCACCTCTTGGCCTTCGAATTCCTTCACGCCTTGCGCCAGTGCCTGGAGAAAACTGGCTCCCGCCTCCATGAGCAACGTGAGCAGGTCCAATAGAAACGGCAACCGGCGTTTGATCGCCAACAAACGCCGGCGCGCCAGCCCTCGCAGCCGGCGCCGCAGCAGCCAGACGGTCAGTCCGGACCACGCCACGGCCAGGAGGATGCCCGGCGGCCCCGTGTAAGTCAAGCACACCGCCAGATAGGCCGGCAGCAGCAGCAGCGCGGTCAGTTCGGCGCGAGCCAGGTATTCCTCCGGCAGCCAGAAACGGGACAGGCAAGCCGCTTGAATTTCGCGATCGATTTCCGGCAGGTGGTTGCGAAACGCCGCCCGGTTCAGCTTCGCGAAAACTTGAATTATCGGCTGGAATAACCGAAACACGGCGTCGCTCCTCCGCAGGCCGTTGATGCGGCTGACGTCGTAGCGCCACTCGTCCGCCTGTTCCAGGTCGTCCGTCGCCAAGGCTTGTAGCACCCACCACAGCAGCAGGCCGCCGGCCCCTCCGACTGCCAAGCAGCCGACAAAGCCAAGTACGTCGGTCAAGGTTAATGGCGTCATAGGTGGGGGTCAAATGTCCGCATCGAGGATTTTGCAGGCCCAGAGATATGCGACCGTGTTGAGGACCACGGCAATCGACAGCAGGACCTGTCCCGGCAACGTGGTGAACAGGAGCGGCGTGTTCACCGGATCGACGTAGAAGTACACCAGCAAGATCAAGGGCGGAGCGAGGGCCATGTACAGGGCTGATTTGCGGGCCTGGGCCGTTTCGGCCAAAACCTTCCGCTCAAGCCGCTGCAATTCCAGTACCGATTGCGCGATGCGCTCGACGGTTTCATTCAACCGCCCGCCGCTTTCGTGGCTGGCCAATAGCGCGGCGGCGAACAGGGCAAAGTTCTCACTCCGCAGTCGCTCCTTGGCTTCACCAAGGGTCTGCGCCAGCGGCTTGCCGGCACTCCAGCGAGAGGATCTCCAAAGACTGAGGAATCGAGAGTCCGGCCCGCACGGCGCTCGAAAACATCACCATCCCATCGGCCAATTGATCCTCGATCTTCTGGCGCCGACGCAGGGCCATCCGCCGCACCAGATACCACGGACCGGCGGACAGTAGCGTACCAAGACACAGCGCCAGCGTAAATCCCCTCAGGCCCAGCCAGAGCAGCAGAAACGCGGCAGCCACGAGCGCCAGCCAGACATTGATCCAGCGACGCAGATAGGGCGTGGAGACGCGTAAACTGCGCAGCCGGTCCGCCAGATCCCGTTCGACGAAATCCACAAACCGGCTGTAGGCGTGGTTACCGAAGTAGGCGCAACCCGCCACCCCAGCCCCCATCACCAGACTGCAAATCCAAAGCATTGGGTCCATTGCCGTGCCGGTCCTCAACCATCTCAGATTCCCACCTGGGGCGTGCCCCGCCCACGTGGTCGCGCCTCTCCGAGACGCACTACCCGGTCTCGGAGAGACCGGTCCACGTGAAGCCTCAGACGCCCACGCGGGGCGTGCCCCGACCCTCCCCGGCGTCTTCCTTGCCGTACAGGAACTCGACATCCAACAGCTGCCGATCGACCAGGACATCGATGAACGACGGCATGCGCCCGGTAGGCTCGAGGCGTTGTCCGTTACGGCGGTTAAAGATGTCTACCACCAGCACCTCGGTAGTTTCCGGATGCACACCGGCAACCTCCGAGACTTGACTGACCACCCGGCGGCCATCGGTCAGGCGATCCAGGTGTACCACGACGTCAATCGCGGAAGCGATCTGCCGATGGATGGAACTGATAGGCAATTCGGCGCCCATCAGGATCAGCAACTCCAGACGCGAGACGACTTCCTCGGAGCTGTTGGCATGCACGGTGGTCATCGATCCCGCGTGGCCGGTATTCATGGCCTGGATCATATCCAACGCTTCCGCCCCGCGACACTCGCCCACGATGATGCGGTCCGGCCGCATCCGCAAGGCATTGAGGACCAAGTCGCGAATCGCGTAACCGCCGACGCCCTCGACGTTGGCCGGTTTGCATTCCAAAGCCACGACGTGTTCCTGGTGCAGCCGTAGCTCGCACGTATCCTCAATCGTGACGATCCGTTCTTTGTGCGGGACAAAGCTGCTGACGACGTTCAGCAGGGTGGTCTTGCCGGAACCGGTACCCCCGCTGATCAGCACGCTGCGGTGGGCAATCACGCAGGCGCGCAGAAACGTCGCGGCGGCCTTGGAGATCGTGCCCGACTCGATGAAGTCGTCCATCGTCAGCCGCTGGATTGGGAACTTGCGCACGGTCAAGCACGGGCCGAAGACCGCCAATGGCGGAATGATCGCGTTCACCCGAGAGCCATCGGGCAGACGCGCATCGACCAGCGGTTGGCTCTTGTCGATCCGCCGACCCACCTGACCGACGATCCGTTCGATGATCGACTCAGTCACCTTTTCGGAAATGAACCGCCGGCCGGACTTCTCAATCACGCCGTTGCGTTCGACGTAGATTTGGTCGCTGCGGACCACCATGATCTCCGTGATGGTCGGAGCCCGCAGCAGGTCCTGCAGGGGTCCAAAGCCAAACACGATGTCTTTGAGATCCTTCTTCAGCATGCGCAGCACCAGGTACTTGCGCAGCTCACGGTGCAGGTGTGGCCGCAAAGGCTGAAACACGCGGGTGAATTGCTCTTCGACACAGCGGACCTTCGCCGAGACGTCGGGCAGACCGTCCAGTTGAAGTTTCTCGCGGGCGAACTGCAACAGGCTATGCAACTCCGCTTCGCGTTCCGGCACCAAGGTGGCCAGCACGTCGAATTCGTTGGACGTCAAGACCGCAAGGTCGAACACCTGCTCTTGGCCCGTCTCCATGATCAACTGATTGAGCAGGTGGTCGCGCAGGCCGAGCCCCGTGATCTCCTCGAGCACCGCCTCGTTCTGCTCATCGAAGACGCGGAGTTCCCGGCAGACGTCTTCGATGTTGTTCTCCAGCAAGAGGATCGTGTCCGTGTTGGCCGACCCGGTGGCTTCCAGGTCCTGCAAGTCGAGCCGTTCCAGCAGCGTCTTGTGGATCCGCAGCTCAAGGTCGGCCACGAGTGACCGTAGATGAGCTTCCAACTCGCTCCAGCTGACCGCCGTCATCGTCTGGGTTTCAAAGCTGAGCGTATACGGCCAGATGCGCACCTTCACGCTGGGCGCGAACTTCACGCGTTCGCCCCCCAACACTTCCGTGTCGCCGACCAGACAACTGTTCACCCCTACGTTTTCCAGACTGAGTTCGCCGTCCTGGCAATGTAGGACCGCATGGCGACGCGAGACGAGCGGACTGCTCAAGACCAGATCGTTGGCCGGGTCGCGCCCAATGTGGACGTCCTCTTTGTCCACTTCCACCAGGGAGCGGCGGCTCTCGTTGATTTTGTTGAACCAGATCTTCATGGACAGACTCTGACGCGGTGGAGACGCAACCCCAGCCAGTCCCGGCCGGCGGCCAGAACCGACCAGGCGACAATCTACGAACGGACTTTCTCGAGCAAAGCGACGCCGATATCTTGATACTCGCGGGACAGAACCCGGCCCTGCAACTGCTGAGCGTTCTCCAGTTCCTGGGCGTTCTTCTTGTCAATCACGATTCCGACCAGACGCTCCTGCGATGTCGGTATCCGATTTCCACGCACCACCTCGCTGCTGGCCAACCGGGTGCCCAGGGATCCTACCCGAAAGGGACCAATGGTCTCGGTTTTCAGCACGCGCGGGGCTGCCACGGTGCGAACGCCGTCTTCGGGAATCACCGCCAGGGAGCGCTGCTCGTAGACCGGAACGACGAACTCGATTCGATCGCCAGGATCCACCAGCTCGGGAACGAAACTATTGCCGCTGACCGGAATCCAGATCAGCTTTTCGCCTGGTCCGAGCTTCAGTTCCGGGGGCGAGGTCCGCACATGTTCCCGATACAGCAGGTCGCCGCCTTGATACCGGCGCGTGGCAGTGATCCCCACGACCGTGCCGCGGTCGCTATGCAAGTAGACAAAGTCCTTGAGATTCTCCGCATGGGCTTTGGGGATCCTCACCGCGACCAGATGCTCGTCCTTGATGACTTGGCCCGACTCGATCGTGACGTTGGGGCCGATGCCAATGAATGCCAGACTCGCGATGTCTCGCGTCTTGTCCAAGAGGTAGAACGAATTCAAGGCGACTCCGAGCACGCCCAACGCGCCGGCAACGATCAATCCCTGCATGCCCTTCATACGATGTCCTTCGTGTTGTATGTGTGGCCCGGCGTGCTCGGCAGCCGGACCGCACTGTTGGCTAGCCGACCGTGCCCCCCCGTTCGCAGTCGGGTGGCCTGACTACCTGCCCGTCAGCGTCGCGCGACCGTCATCAGGGCCCTCAGTTGCCCGCCGTCCTCCACGGTGATCTGAGCCACCAACTGCTGGCTGGCATGCTCGAACCGGCGCTGCCACAGACCGCCGCTGCTCTGCCAACTTGGCGAAGCGGACCACCCTTGCTGTTCAAACCATGCGTCAAAAAAATCCAACCAATCCCGTCGGCGAGCCGCGCCCGCGAAAGAGGCCAAACCGCCGCCGCCTTCTGCCTGGAGTGCCAGCAAACGCCGGCCCCCAGGAGGCGTCGGCCAAGCGAACCAGTTGGAACTTGGGCCGGTCGCTGCCTGCTCCGGAGGCTGTGGCACAAGTGCATCCACGGCAGGGATCGCAGGCCTCGACGAACCAGCGGGACTGGAGTCGCGTGCCGTCCCAGCTCCCGTCTGGCGCCCGAGCCCTGCTGCTTCAGCAGGCTCTCCCGGAGTGCACGTGAACAGGGTCCAGGTCAAAGTCTCGGATTCCAGGGGGAAGGCCAAGCCCCAGGATAGCACACGTGGCCCCGGCTCGGCAACCAGCAATCGTGACGAAGTCTCCCCCTGCGGCAGCTCGGCCGTGGAGCCCGCCTCGTGGCCCGCAGCTCCAGCAGCTGCCGCTCGGCTCCCGTCCGTGGCGGTCGGGCCGCAACCGTCCTGAACCACGACGACCATGGGGAGTGGCCCCTCCAGTTGATACAGCTTCCATTGGCCAGGCGCCTGTTCGACGGGCGGCAGTTCGGCAGTGCGCCGCAGCATCGACACTTCCCGTGGACCCGGCACGCGTGCCGTACGGGGACCTGCGGTGGCGGCCGCGCGGCAAGCTTGACGCAAGGCCATCAACACCGCCGCTCGGTTGCCGGTCACCGTGCGTCGACCGAGGGCCAGGGGACCGTCCCCCACGTCCAAGATCTGCAGCGCCTGCTCCTGACCAAGGATCGGCATAGCGATCCCCTGGCCCAGCCGGAGATTGTCGACGCCCGATGGGCTGGTCCACCAAGACGTGAATTGCCGTCCGAACGTGAGGACGGCAACCAGGACGATCCCCGTGACCAACAGGTTGCTGGTCCAGACTGCCACGCGTCTGGCGATAGCTGCCAAACCACTCGGTTTGTTCGGCTGCGAGGAATCCGGCATGGCCACACGTCTCACCCCCAACACGCTCAAGAACGTCATAGGCCCTCTTGCTCGGCCTGAGCACGCAGCCCCTGTTCGATCTCCGGCAGCCGGTCCCGATAGGCCCTTAGCGGCTCAAGGTTCGGCTCGATTCGCGCAATGTCCTCGACCGCCCTCTGTTTCATGGCCAGCAACTCAGCTTGCCGTTGCCTGGTCTCCGGCGTGGGTCTTTCCAACGCCGCCAACTGGGCCAGTTCCAGATCGCAAGCTCTGATCACGTCATTCAGCCGGTTGATTTCCTGCTCGTACATGTTCAAGAAGAAGTTGGTCAGGGTACGCGGCAACTTGCTAATCTGACCCAGTTGCACTTGTCCCTGGGGCGCTAAGGTATCGATGAGGGGTGTGACCTGTTTCTCATACACGATCTTCGCATCTAACTGGCAATACGGCAGATCCACCAATGTGTGCCCGGGGTAGGGATGCTGAATCCAAGGGTAAAAGTCCGCGTAATAGCCACGGTACTTCCGAACATCGTCATCGTGATCCAAGACAGACAAGCCCAGGCGATGGGGAATAGAGAGCAGGCTCCGGCCAGCGTTCGCCAAGGCCGCCGGCAGGTTCCGGTCCGTCTTGGGAAGCTGGTACAGACGCAGGGATCGGTGCGAGACGTTGGGCAGGCTCATTTCAGAACAGGGCCATTTCAAGTCCAGCAGCGAATCCTGAATGTCACCGCTCCGATACTGGCCGAGCCGTGGCAACAGCGGATACCTTCGCGTGACTGCCGCGATCCCTTGTGCGGCGCCGCGGTCGGGAGCCAGCAGTTCGCTCACCCAGAAGCCGTTGGGCAACGGCCCCCGCACCACCGGGTAGCGCATTTCCGGGATGTCGAGTTCCGTGAGTCGCGCGTCGTCCTGACGCTGCATCTTCGCCCCGGCCGGCCACGTCCGCGGCGGAGACTCCTGACCGCCCGTTCGCGGCCAGCGCGCCCGCCAGGCGGCGTCGCGCGCGATCACTTCGCCGCGCACTCGCCAGGTGGCCATCGTGCCCAGGTTAACGAAGAGCGCCGCGACCATCAGCAGGATGGGCAAGGCCAGTACCAGCTCCAGTGGCGCCAAGCCCGCTCGTTGGCGACCGGCTGTTTCCGCTTCACGTGGCCCGGTCTCTCCGAGACCGGGTTTCGCGTCTCGGAGAGACGCGACCACCTGGACGCGACGCCGCCCCGCGTTGGGTAGCCTATTTCCGTCCGCTGGCCTTGGCGTCAATGATGGCTCAGCCATAGGAATTCCTCGGCGGTCAATGACTGGAGATTGGGTGTTTGGAGCGACGCAGACGCGGAACCGTGAGACCTATCGCTGAGAATTCTCGGCAGGCTGCCGCACGTCGCGGGGGTCAATTGGACGGTCCAGTTCTGGTTGATCAAAGTCCATGGTTCCGGATGATACGCGGCAGCTTGCCGCACGACGACGGCATAAGAGCCGTCAACTGGCGGGGCCGGGGGGGGGGCGGCGGGCGAGCAGGGGCCGTTGATGGTCAAGCTTTCTCCGGGAATACCGGTTTGGCGAGATTCACCTTTTCCGCCTCCCCCCGGCAAGATCCAGGACTTGATCAACCGCCGCTTGGGGACGAACATCATCACCTGCGCATAGGCTTGCGTATCGGGTGCCACAGGATTGCGGAACACGCCGGGCATGCGATCGGTCATTTTCTGGCGAGAGACCACGCCCACGAACATATAGCGGTTTTCCAGGTGCTCGTTCAGATTCGCGATACGCTCCGGTCGCGTCAGCATCTGGCACGGCAGGTTGCTATCCGGATAGTCGCTGTCCAGCAATTTCTGCAACTGGCCACCCGTGAAGATGCGCCACAGGCTGGCAAACTGGGACATTTTGGCTTCGCTGTCGAACAGCGGGAGGGAGCCGTCATTCCAGTTGCGGAGATAGCGATGCGCCAATTGGAAACGTTGCCGACGCGCGTCTGCCGCGTACTCTTCCTGCCCGGGCACCAAGTCCAACACCGGGTCGACCACAGGCAGTGTCCGCAGCTCCCCTTCGCTCGGCCCGCCGACTGCGTCACCATGGGTGCGCCACAACACCCCGTGAAGAACGGTCGGCCGCGGCCATGCGGCACCATGCCGACGAGCGATTTCTTCGGTCGCCGCCTGAGCGAGCGCCGGAGTCGTGCGCACCAGGGCACGTTGAAACTCGGGAATCTGCTGCTCGGCCAGCAACTGCTCGAAGACCGGCAACATCAGCTCCGAAGCGGCGGCCGACCATTCGCTGAACGTCCGCACGACCTCGCGCTCCTGCGGCACATGCTCCTCAATGCCCTGCCCAAGCTCGGCGAACTTCCGAAATTCAGATCCCGCCAACGCTGGACCAATCCGCCCCCAGTTGCTGAGGATCTTGGGCGTCAGACTCTCGGCCGAACGGTCACGGGCCTCCCGCATGAAGGCGGTCAGCGCAAACACATCCGACAACAAATGATTGGTGAAGGCCAGGGTGTTCATCCCCCGCGTGATCACGACGGCGCCCGAGTACGTGGCGGCGTCGGCAGCATTCTGCATTTTGATTTTCTGATCCACCTGCAGTCCGGAATTGCTCACCATTCCCAACAACATGACCAGCAGGATGACCGCGAATACCGTAACCACGCTGATCGAACCGCTTTGGTCGCTATGCACGCGGGCGATCCAGCGCCCCACCCTGTTGTTCGAATTCGTCTCGCTACTCATCGGACCTGGACTCTCCAGAACTGGATGGGACCGGCAACCCAGGCGGATCGACGCTGGGCCACTGTCCCGGAAGACGCTGCACGTACGGCAACACAGGCTTTTCACCCTCGTTGTTCAGACGTACGGTTGCGCTGAGTGGGTAGGTGAACGCTCTCTGGCTGCTGCTGGTCTGCTGAGTCACTTGACTCGACCCCTGCGAGTAGCTGGAATCCGTGCTGGGTGACGGCCCACTCGAACCGGCAGCTGTCGTCCGCGCCAGCAACCGACCGGGACCTGGTAGCATCGCAAAATCGTGCCGCACGGTGACCACAAGCTGGTCCTGCCAGCCGATTTCGTTCGAAGTGAAGTCCTCCGGATACGGTTCGCGGTCGTGACGGGCAAGTTCCGGTTCATCGTCTTTGTGGCGAACGCGAATCTCCACGCGGGTATGCTGCAGCGAGTAGGCCAACTTGTTTGCCAAACGGGCCGGGATCTGCGGGTTGGCCAGGGCGCTGGGGGCGTAGGCCGCATACGCTTTCCAAAGCACCGGCGCAGCCGCGTTGCCCGGCAGGTCGTGCGGAGTGCCGACGTCGCGCGAAGGACAGACCGACAGGCAGGCCATCACAGCCGCGAGCTGAATGCGGTTGAACTTGGGGCCTTCGGGAAGAATTTGGTACTCGCTGTAGAGATACCCGTCGTCCGCCGTGACGTCTCCCAGGTACTGGTATCTGCCGATGCGGTTCTCTTGCTCGGCGCCGGCCCCCAGGTTCGCCGGAATCCAAACAATGGCCGAACGTGCGGCAGCAAACGCTGCGTACTCGACCACAATCCGGGCAATCAGGACTTGGCTCCATTGCACGATGAACATCAGGAGCATGATGAACACCGGCAGTGTGAGCACAAAACTCAGACTCTGCACCGCCCCCGTCTGATCTCGAGGCAAGCGTCTCAAGCGGGCCAGTTGCAGGCGCGCACCGCTCGCCCCTACCAGGAGGCGCAAGCCGCAGATCGCGGCCCCGATGGCCAACAGGTGCGGCAGACAGGCGATCAGAATTTCCCGGTGCATAACCCAATTCCGCCTACGTCTCCGCTTCTCGTTCGTGGAGCAGCGAGTCCTCGGTCAGAACCAACGAACCACTTGAAATTGCACGATCAGGACTGCCGCCAGCGCGCTCGGCGTCAAGTGAAGATCCGTCTTCAAGCGTTGTCGTTCCTCGTCGCTCAACGGGCCTAGCGTCCGAAATCGCAGAGTGAAGGCCAGCACCTGGATGGTCCGGAACAACAGCTTCCAGGCCCCAAACTGCCAGACGAGCATGATCGCGGCCAAGCCGCCACCCAGCACGAACGTCCACAACAGGGCTTCCAGTCCGCGCACTAGACCCAAGACAGCCCCCATCATCGCCAGCAGTTTGACGTCCCCACCTCCCACACCGCCGGGGAAGAACACGTAACACGTCAACATCAAACAGCCACAACTGGCCAGCCCCGCCAGACTGTCACCGAAGCCCACCAACCCCAACCAGCTGTTGACCGACGATTCCGGCTCCAGCCCCACCAGGGTCGCCAACCCGTTGCAGGCCAACGCCAGCACGATGCCCGGATACGTAGTCCAGTTGTAGATCAGACGCCACCGCAGGTCAGTGACCGTGGCAATCAGCAGGAGCACGATGAGCACTGACGTGGAAGCCATGGCGTGGTCGCCCTCGGTCCTTGAAGTTGCGCGTTTCGACGAGAAGTAGCTGAAATCGCCAGATTTCGGGCGGAAGCCGGGTGCCAACCACACTGCGAAACGGCCAGAATTCTGGCGAATTCTGCTACGCGCAACTTCAAAGCCCGCGGTCGGGCCGGAAAGGGCTTTGTTCGCGCCGGGTTCTACTATGTCCGCGCCTTCTCGGCACCGCCCTCCAAGTCCTTCATCTGATCCTCGAACAGTCTCCTGATGCGCGGCCAGCCGAACTTGATCACGAAGATCAAGATGGGCAGAGCGATTGCGGCGATGATCAGGACCGTCTCAATACTGACGCCACCCGCCTTGTCGTTGTGGATCTTCTTCAGTAGCGAAAAGAGTGTCCCCACGGTTGGTTTTTCTTTCCCAATCACGGTCTGCACCTCGACTACACAAATGGCCACGAGATGAGCACACTCGTCATTTCGTATACCAGATTCATAATCCGCGGAGCTACTCGCAAAACGAATGCGACCAGCGGCAGCACCACGGCCAGGACCAAGACGTAGTCCAAAGTCGCCGCCCCGTGTCGGCGGCCACGGTGCCCGCCACGGTGCCCTCGGTTCCACGAACATCGGTTCGATCTGCTGGTCCACAGCATGGGCGCAATCTACACCAACTCATCAAGGAGTGTCAACCTAATGGGCTAAGTCTTTCCACAGGCCCGTACTGTGAATGATCCGTGCGTCCAAGCCATGCCGATAGGGCTCCTCGGCAAACGTCGGCCGTTGCCCCGTAGGTTCCAGGCTGCTGCGTAGCGTTCCGGCCGCCGTCTTGCCGGTCATGCGAAGCTCGAACAGATCCCGGAATTCAAAGTGTTCCTTCTCATCCAACCCGACGTTCTCGGTGATGCACGTGATTTTGCGCGAGCCGTCCTCGGAGAACCGGGCCAGCTGCACGATCAAATGGATCGCCGAGGCAACTTGGGCTCGCGCCACGTAGATGGGGATCTGGACGTCCGACATGAGCGATAACGTCTCCAGCCGCACCAAGGCATCGCGGGCCGTGCTTGCGTGCACCGTGGACAGACTGCCCGAATGCCCGCTGAGCATCGACTGGACCATGTCCAATGCTTCGCCCCCGCGAACCTCGCCCACGACAATCCGATCCGGACGCATGCGGAGGGATGCGCGGAACAACTCGCGGATGCTCAGTTCCCCGCGGCCGAATTGGTCCGGGCGCTGCACCTCCAAGTAGAGGCAGTGCTCTTGACGCAGTTTCAGCTCGGAGGTGTCCTCGATCACGACGACGCGCTCTTCCTCAGGTATGGCCGTCGAGACAGCGCCCAGCAGAGAGGTCTTACCGGTCCCCGTGCCCCCGGAGATCAGGATGTTCTTCCGCAGACGTACACAAATCTCCAGGAACTCGCGGGCCGTTTCGGACAAGGTCTCGAACCGGACAAGGTCCTCCAGCGTCAGGCCCCCGCGGACAAATCGGCGAATGGTCAGGCATGCGCCCTGCCGGCTGGCGGGCGGAAGTACGGCGTTGACACGCGAGCCGTCGGGCAGGCGGGCATCGAGAATCGGAGTTTCGGCGGTGATATTCCGTCCGACCCACTGGGCGACATTCTGGATGGCAGACTGGAGTGCGTCTTCACTTTCAAAACGCGCGTCGGTCTTGTGCAGTCGCCCCTGACGCTCGACATACACCGTGTCGAAGCGGTTGACCATGATCTCCGAAACGGATTCATCCTCCAAGAACGCTCCGATCGGGCTCAGGAAGTAATGGACGCTGGCTTCGAAAATAGCTTCGCGCGGCATCGTACATCCCGAGGTTTCGTCGTCGAGCGGACTTCAGCCCACTCAGGCGGAATGCATTCCGCCCTACGAAGTTCCCAGTTTGGCACGGAGGCTGGCCGCCTGACCGGCTTGACCAAACTGCTGCATGCGGTCGACGACCACCTGCTTCATCGCTGTGCGAGCCGGCTTCAGATAGTCGCGAGGGTCAAACTTGTCGGGGGTTTCCCAGAACACCTGGCGGATGGCGCCCGTGATGGCCAAGCGGTTGTCGGTGTCGACGTTGATTTTGCGGACGCCGTGCTTGATTCCGCGTTGGATCTCGTGCACGGGCACACCCCACGTCTGTTTGATCTTGCCGCCGTACTTGTTGATGATGTCCTGCAACTCCTGGGGCACCGACGAACTGCCGTGCATCACCAAGTGGGTGTTCGGAATGAGTCTGTGGATCTCCTCGATGCGCGTCATGGCCAGGACTTCGCCGGTGGGCGGTTCCGTGAACTTGTAGGCCCCGTGACTGGTGCCGATGGCGACCGCCAATGCATCGACGTTGGTGGCTAAGACAAAACGAGCGGCCTCGTCCGGGTCGGTCAGCAGCTGCGAATGCGACAGTTTGCCCTCGGCTCCGTGCCCATCTTCCTGCTCTCCTGTCCCGGTTTTCAGCGACCCTAAGCACCCCAGTTCGCCTTCCACCGAAATGCCCTTGGCATGGGCCAATCGCACGACCTCGGAGGTGACCTTGACGTTGTACGCAAAGTCGGCCGCCGTCTTCCCGTCCTCTTTGAGCGAGCCGTCCATCATCACCGAGGTGAATCCATTCTCGATGGCGCTCAAGCAGGTCGCGACGCTATTGCCGTGATCCTGGTGCATCACCAGCGGAATTTGTGGGTACAACTCGACCGCTGCCAGCATCAGGTGACGTAAGTAGGCATCCTGGGAATAGGATCGCGCTCCGCGGGACGCCTGGACGATCACCGGCGAATCGGTCTCGCACGCCGCTTCCATGATCGATTGGATCTGTTCCATATTGTTGACGTTGAAGGCTCCCACGCCGTAGCCGTGTTCGGCGGCATGGTCGAGCAGGATTCGCAGGGGAACTAAAGCCATAGTGTGAACTCCTTAGTGTTGCGACACACATGAAGAACCTGAAATCGTAAGCTATGGGCCGGGAGTGATGATAGGGGTGGAGGCGTGTTGGGGGGCGAACAAGTCGTCGAGTTTGGTCTGGGCCAAGCGAACCAGGATGATCTTCCGCCTCAAACAGGCCGCTTGGTCGTCGGCAAAGAAGGCTTGGCCGATCCCTTTTTCCTCTGCGGCAGCGGTCCACAGCAGAGTTTGGCCCGGCACCAAAGTGGCTTCGACCTTGGTGTCGTCAAAGAACGTGCACTCGCGGTTGTTGTCCAGCCGAAACAGCCCTTGATCGCCGACCCAGCGTTGACGCGGGTTCCCATGACGAATCCCGGCGATGACTTCCAAACGTACCCGGCCGTCTCCCTGCGGGTTAGCTTTGAGCCGCAGTTCGCAGGCCGCGTCCCGAAACACTTCACTGGTGGTCTCGCCATCCACTCGCCTCGTAACGACCAGCTCGGGCCGCGGCTTGCAGACGACGATGAATTGCGGTCGGCCGGCGCGGCATTGGAGCCGTCGCTGAGTCGGCACGTCGCTGAGGACAGCAGCACCATCTTTTTCGTCCAGAGCCACGCTGGTCTCCTGAGATTCCAGCCACTTTCGGATGTTCTCGGGAATTTGGGATCCGAGTGAACCGCAGCGGATCCCCTCCGCGGCTAACCCCCGCCGCACCTCGGTTGGCAGGAACTGCTCGTCCGCTTCTCGCCACAACTCTTCTTCAACACCGGCAGCACTGTCGCCCACGTCCACAACCGCGATCTCGAACAAGGCCCCATCGGACGCCATTTTCGGCGGTGCGAGCCAGTTCTTCTTCACGGGCGAGGACGAGTTCCACTGAGCACAGCCGCCCGTCAAAGCAATCCAGCCGGCCAGCGATAAGATCAGCTGGGCACGCGACATCCGTGACCGCACGCGAAGGGGGCGGGAGCCTTTTTCGGTCACGGGCTTTGCCATGCAAATCAACCTTGGCCCAAAAGAGACTCCCGACCCCGCGTCAACCGCCCGTCGTTGGCGGAACAGAGGCTTTCACGGCGCCCTGATCCGCAGGTGGCTGGGAGATTAGACGAGCGGTGAACCGGCGTCAATCGAGATTCGGTCGGCAAAGGGTTGACTCGCTCGGGTTACGAGGATCTGCCCCGTAACCCACTGGATGCGAGGCAGAGCCTCGCAAGCAGGCCGGCGGAGCCGGCAGGGCAGTGCGTTCCCAGGCAGAGCCTGGGAACGAGGAAGACGAGCGGCAGGAACGACAGCAGGTCAGTCGTAAAGCCAAACCACAACTTGCGTTCCAGCGGGATAGCCTTCACTGTCTTCAGGCACCACGACAAATCCGTCTGCTCGAGTCGTCGAGGTTAGCATCGAGGCCCCGCTGATCGCCAAAGGCTCGACTCCGTCATCGGCCAATTTCACCCGCGCGTAATCGACGCGTCCCACGGTCGAAACCAGCTTGCGAGTCAAGGGCCGGTTCACTTGCTGATAGGGCCAGCGCGAATCCAGACCGCCCATCGCCCGGATGGCTCGACCCGCGAAGAAATCGTAGGCACATAGGCAGGACACCGGATTTCCGGGAAGCAAGAACACGATGCGATGTCCGAGTCTCCCCATTCCAGCAGGACTGCTGGGACGCATCGCAATCCCGTGAATTGCCAGTTCGCCGTGCGCCGCCAGAACGGCCGGCGCGTGGTCCTCTTGGCCCACACTAGAACCGCCCGAAATCAAGACGACGTCCACGTCTTCCGTCATCGCTGCCAGGATCGGTTCCGGTTCATCGGGGACTATTCCCGGATTCACCAGGACGCCCCCGTCGCGTTGGACTAGAGCTTCCAGCATCGGGCCGTTGGCGTCAGCGATTTGGTAACCCGTCGGTCGTGATCCGCGTGGCAGCAGTTCGTTACCCGTGATGACCAGCCTGACCATCGGTCGGCGGACGACTTGCACCGCGCCGATTCCGATCGACGAAATCGCGCCGACATCCTGCGGTCTCAGTCGCCTACCTTGTCGGAAAACACGGGTTCCCGCCGCCACGTCTTCTCCGCGTCGAGCGATGTGCTTGCCAGGAGTGACTTGATCTTGCGCGAAGACTTGCTCGCCTTGAATTTCTGCCTTCTCGACAGGCAACACCGCGTCCGCGCCTTCCGGAACGGGTGCACCGGTCATGATGCGGATGGTCTGTCCCGGACGCAGCGTGCCCGGCCAACCGTGTCCTGGCAGGGAATCGCCAATGCCCACCAGAGCAAGAGGATTGTACGGACCGGCTCATATCGTGTCGGCGGCAATCACCGCGAACCCGTCCATCATCGCCCGCTCAAATCCCCGGACGTCCACCTCGCTTCGAACGTCTTCAGCGAGCACTCTGCCAGCCAGACTTTCAAGCGGAACAAGCACTGAATTCAGAATCTGTGAGTTCCTGTCAGTCCATTGCCACGCAGCTTCCACTGTGACGCGGCTGATGAAACCACGCATCCGAACCATGGCGTTGGATCGCTCGTTTCGAACATGAGACATGGCAAGTCGATTCGTATTTACGCAGAAATGGACCGGCAAACCAATCCGTTCGGCGGCGGCCTTGATCATAACGTTGTG
>JAPLNJ010000963.1 GCA_026692885.1 Planctomycetota bacterium
GGACAACAACACGGTCCCCCACGATCTCCGCAGAAAAAAAGCTGCGCCGAGCTGTGGGTCACTCTGCGCCCACATCGCCCCAAGCCGCGTCTGTGGGTCACACCCGGACCGAAACCGCGGGCGATTCCCGTGCTGGTCCCAAATGCGAGATAATCGTCAATCGATTCCTGGAAGGCGGTCTTCAGTTCGGCGACGCTTTGTCCCTGGAACGTAATCACGTCCCGCGTGTCGAGGACTTCGCCGTGGAAAATCCCCGCTTCGTCGTCGAATTCGACTTTGCCAACATAACCTTTGTATTCCATCATGGCGTCACTCCTGCCTCGATCAGGAACCGTCGCATGGAACGCACCGCTCCCTTGTCGGGCTAGTGCTTTGTCAGAGCTTGAGTTGAGGGTTGTGAGCGGCAAGGCGCTAGCCCAATGCCATCTACTTTGGGACCCTTGGGGGCGTTTCTTGTTAGCGGAGCGGCGCAAGCCGCCCGGTTTTCCGACTGTAATACAATACCGGACGGCTCGCGCCGTGCCGCTACAAAGTAGATGGCATTGGGCGCTAGCCGCCGGTTTCGAGCCACCGGCGGCTAGCGTCTTGCCGCTCACTTAGCGCGACCCGCTCTGTCAGCAGCCTTTGGCGGGGAGCGCGTCGCCCTGCCACGCGCTCCCCGCCGGAAGCCGCCGACAACATCCTTCGACCGGCTCCTGCTGCTTGTCGGCGGCGTCCTCTGGGTCGCGGTTAAACGATGGGGGTCGTTACTGCACCACAAAATTCACGAGCCGGCCCGGTACTACGATGGCTTTGGCGATCGGCTTGTCGCCGATCAACACAAAGCCAGTCGCAACGCTTGGTCGTCAAGAGCACCTCACGTCTTGCCGGCTTCGCTGCCGAACCGTATAGTATCCGTAGCTGGTGGATGAAATTCGGCTCCTGGCCGTGTGGTCGTCGGGCGTTGCCCGGCGAGACCCTATATCCACCGGCTATTTTTTTGCGCGGGCCGACAAGGTCAGCGGACGGCTGGGCGTGTAATAGGCGCCGTGCGATGCCATGCGGGTATCGTCCATGTCGTAGACCAGCTTCGCCTGCGGACACACCACCTCCTAGAACCGGTCCTCGCCTTTCTCGTACAACCGCTGCAGCGTCCACAGGAAGTTCCGGGCATGCACCTGCTCGACCAGCCGGTGCTTGTTCCGCACGACGGCATAGAAGGAAACCGTTTGCCTGGCCAGCAGCTTGAGTACCCGGTAGCGGACTTCAGGCAAGTCGTCCTTGGCGTGGAACATGACCGCCGTCTTGCCTTCGGCGGGCTGCATGGAGGGTACGTTCTTGAAGTACGGGTCGGCCAGCAATTCGGCGCGGAGCGATTCCAGCTCGCGGTTCAGTCCGTCCGGGTCATCGACCTCCAGCTTGCCGAGGATGAAGTAGTTCGAGCAGCCTTCCTGCCCGACGATCGGCCGACGGCGGCGAGCGAACAGCGTCGGATCGCCGGCTTCGTCAACAAAGTAGTGCAGGACCATGGGTTCTGAGTCGTCTGAGCCAGACATCGCCACCTCTATCAGAGCCGTGCAGTTCGTCGCGAAATCCCGATGAAATCTGCACGGCTCTGGAGAGCCGCGCTACGGGGAATCGCTACTTCACGACAAAATTCACGAGCCGGCCCGGCACGACGATGGCTTTGGCGATCGGCTTGCCGCCAATCAATTCGGTGATCCTGGGATCGGCCTTGGCGGCCGCTTCGAGGTCCTGGGCGTTGGTGTCGGCGGGCACGCTGATTTTGCCGCGGAGCTTGCCGTTGATCTGCACGGGAATCTCGATCGTCTCCTGTTTGGTGAGCGCTTCGTCGTACTGCGGCCACGGCTCGTACGCTAGCGTCTCCGGGTGGCCCAAGACCTGCCACAACTCCTCGGCGATGTGCGGGGCGTAAGGTGCCAGCAATAGCACCAGACGTTCCATCGCCGTTTTCGGCCGGACGGCTTGCTTAGTGAAGTAGTTCACAAATTCCATCATGCGGGCGATGGCCGTGTTGAATTCCAGCCTTGCGGTGCCTCGCGTGACCGCCATGATTGTGCGGTGCATGACGCGATTCTGCTCGCCCGTCGGCTCGACAGCTTGCACCGCCGGATGCAGCGTCAGCTGCTCGGCGTGCTCGTCGGTGATCATGCGCCAGGCGCGGTCGAGGAACCCGCGCACGCCACTCACGCCAGCCATGCTCCAGGGCTTGGTGGCTTCCAGCGGTCCCATGAACATTTCGTACAGCCGCAGCGAATCGGCGCCATACTCCCGCACGACCTCGTCCGGGTTGACCACGTTGCCTCGACTCTTGGACATCTTGTACGCCCGGCTGTCCACGCGGATCTCGGGATCAGCTCGCAAAACAAACGCGTCGCCCCGCTTGTCCACGTCCTCCGCCGCGACTCGGACATCCTGCAACAGCGGCCCGCCAGACTCCAGCAGGAATTGGCCGTCGACGTTTTTCCTGACTTGAGCGGCGGACACCCAAGTGCCGTCCTGGCGTTGGTAGCCCGTGTACTCCATCTCGCCCAGGATCATGCCTTGATTGACCAGTCGTTGGAACGGTTCCGAAGTGCTGACGTAGCCGCGGTCGTACAGCACCTTATGCCAGAACCGCGCATACAGCAGGTGCAGCACGGCGTGCTCCGCGCCGCCGACGTACAGGTCGACCGGCATCCAAGCCTGCTCCTTCTGCGGATCGATGAAAGCCGTATCGTTCCGCGGATCGATGAACCGCAGATAGTACCAGCACGACCCCGCCCACTGGGGCATGGTGTTGGTCTCGCGACGGTAACGGCGACCGTCGATTTCCTGATACAACCAGTCCTCCGGCGCCTTGGCCAGCGGCGGTTCGGGCCGGCCGTGCGGCTTGTAGTCCTCCAGTTTCGGCAAGTCGATCGGCAGCTCCTCAGGCTCCACGGCTCGCAACAACCCGGTCGGCTCGCCGCGGTCGTCCAGTTCGTGCAGAATCGGGAACGGCTCGCCCCAAAACCGCTGCCGGCTGAAGAGCCAGTCGCGAAGCTTGGTATTGACCGCTTCCCGGCCCAGGCCCGCCGCAGCCAAATCGGCCGTGATCTGGCGTTTGAATTCCGCGGTGGTCAGCCCGTCATACTTGTCCGAGTGGACGGCGACGCCGTACTCGGCGAAACACTGCTTGCCGACCAGCACCGCCGCGCGGTCCAGGCCGGGCACGTCGCCAGGGTCCACGACGGCGACGACCGGCAGGTGGAACTGGCCGGCGAATTCGAAGTCGCGCGTGTCATGCGCCGGCACCGCCATGATGGCCCCGGTGCCGTAGCCAATCAACACGTAATCCGAAATCCAGATCGGCACGGCGTTGCCGTTGACCGGATTGACGGCATAAGAGCCCGTGAATACGCCCGTTTTGTCTCTCGCTTCCTGGCGTTCACGATCGCTGCGCGCGGTGGATCGGGCCACGTAGGCTTCCACCGCCGCATGGTGGTCCGGCGTGGTCAGTCGCGGCACAAACGGATGTTCCGGAGCGATCACCATATAGGTGGCCCCGTACAGCGTGTCCGGCCGGGTGGTATAGATGCGGAGCACGTCGTCGCCCGGTTTGCGCGGGAAACCGGTAGTTGATCGCTCACCACGCCACAGTTCGTAACGGTGCTTGTCGCCCATGTAGAAGTCGACCTCGGCGCCCGTGCTGCGACCGATCCACTCCCGCTGCATGAGCTTGACGCTGTCCGGCCAGGCCAAGCCGTCCAGATCTCGCTCTAGGCGATCGGCGTAGGAAGTAATTCGCAGCATCCACTGCCGCAGCGGGATCCGCCGGACCGGATGGCCGCCGCGTTCGCTCCGGCCGTCTTGCACTTCTTCGTTGGCCAAGACGGTGCCCAGGGCGGGACACCAGTTCACCAACGCCTCGGCCTGGTACGCCACCCGGTGCTCGTCCCGGTAACGGCGCACCGCGGTTTCCCCCTGGGCAGCGACGTCGTCCGGGATCGGCAGTTCGCTGATCGGACGGCCGCGTTGCTGCTGCGGATCGAACCAGGTGTCGAAGAGCACCAGGAAGATCCACTGGGTCCAGCGGAAGTAGTCGACATCGGTCGTGGCCAATTCCCGGTCCCAGTCGTAGCTGAAGCCGAGCATTTTCAACTGACGCCGGAAGTTGGCGATGTTGTTCTCGGTCGATTCGCGGGGCGGCGTGTTGGTTTTGATCGCATGTTCCTCGGCCGGCAAGCCGAAGGCGTCAAAACCCATGGGGTGCAGGACCGACTTGCCCCGCATGCGTTCAAACCGGCAGACGATGTCCGTGGCGGTGTAGCCTTCCGGGTGGCCGACGTGCAAGCCCTCGCCGCTGGGGTACGGGAACATGTCCAGCACGTACAGTTTCGGGCCCAGGGGCAGATCGGGCGTCTGGAACGTGCGCTGCTCTTCCCAGTAGTGTTGCCATTTGGGTTCGATGACGGCAGGGTTGTAACGGGGCATGGTGGCTCGTTCTGGTGAGTGTTTCACGCGTGTCTTGTAGGTCAGGCTTTCCAGCCTGACGTCCTCACGTAGGTCAGGCTTTCCAGCCTGACGTCCGTGTCAGGCTGGAAAGCCTGACCTACATGACGCGGTTCTGCAAAAGCTCAGATTGTACCGCTTTCGCGGACTTTGACAAACCGTGGACGAGCGGGGTTGGCCTTGATCCGTTCTACGACAAAGCTGCCCGCGGGCAGTCTAGTTGGTGGGCACAGACCACCCTACATGAAATCGACAGCCCGCAGGGCCAGCAGGATTTATCGGTGGCCGATGCGTCTGGCCAGGATGGCCACCACCGAACTGCGGTGTGGCAGCAGCAACAATGTCGCCGGAGAGTTGCCCGACAAGCGAAGTTTCTTAATGGTCTCAGCGGGATCCAACGCCACACCGCGTTGTTTGAGTTCGAGCTGACCGACGTCGCGATCTCGCAGTAGTCCGCGGAGGCGTTTAATATCGAACGGCAGCATTTCGCTGACTTCGAAGCAAGCGACCAGCGGATTCGCCACCACCGCATCCCCCGTCAGGTAGGCCACGCCGGGTGTGATTGCCGCCAGCTGGTGTTGGGCCGCCAATTCGCCGGTCAGGTGTGCCGCCAGAACGGCGGAACATGGTTCGACGACATAACGCGCGATGCTCGGAGCCTGCGGCAATTCCGTGTTCGGCAGGCCGCGCAGCGAACAGGGTTGCCCAGATCCCGTCTGCAGCACGGTGGCGGTGTGTTGCCCAGCGGCCCCGCACAGGCTGCCAAACCACGCCACCTGTTGGCGACATTCCCTGCGGCTCTCGATCCATTCCAGTTCGGCCACCGGTGCCCACTCGGCCGGCACCACCGTCGCAGGTGCAAGCTTGAGCCCGGCGTTGCCGCTGGCGCTGAGCAGGCGGGAGATGGTCGCGACGCTCGGCTCGTGCAGTTCCACCCGGGTCGTGCGGCGGCCCGTCGGGCGGCGATCCGGATCAAGGTGCCAAGCGGCAAACGCTCCCAAGTCAAAGGCGTTGACATCGGCTGCGCAGAATCCCACCGCCGCCGCACCGCAGGCCCGGCAATTGGCCTCGGCATACAGCAGGGCCAAGGGGTCTCGATCCACGCCGCTCACCGGGGTTCGACTGGCCAACGCCAGCAAATCACCGCCAATGCCGCAGCAGAGATCGGCCACTGGTTGTGTCCCAGGAAAGCGGGCCGCCTTATACGCACCGATCTGTTCATCCGTGGCCTGCTCCAGGAGTCGGCGTGTGAAGAACATCCGCTCGGCGTGACGAAATTTGGCCTTGGCCCGCCTGCGTAGCTCGACCAATTCGAGTACCAAGTGGGTGCGGGCTGGGCCCAGCGCAGCACGCAGCGACTGGGTTAGCGCGACCAGGGAACGGGCCTCGTCAGCCGCCTGTTCCAGCCCGGGCCGGGCTGCGTCACTGATCAACCAGCGGTAGTCTTCCGGAACGGGCGTGTGGGACATGGTTCACGACGGATTCGGAACAGGCGGAAACCGTTCTGTTCAAACCTCTCCGGCAAGGTGATGATAGAAGTTATGTCCAAAGCCATCGACATTCTAGCGTTGTATCTGCATTTGGCGCGTGCCAGCGAACTACGGCGGCGGCCCCACGTCCACGATCGGCTGCTGGTTCTCGCCGGGGTCATCGCCGCGCGCATGCCACTGCCGCGCATTGCGGCCTATTGTCGGCACAAAGTCTTGGAGCACAACCCACGGCACGCGGTGGGACGTTGGCCGCGGTTAGCGGATGCTTTGGAGGATCCTGAGTTTCAGTCCTTGCTGAGAAGCTTGCAACGCCGGTATCCGTTCGAAAAAGCGGAAAGCATGCTCGTCAGTCTCGGCATCGAGCGTGGCCGCGAGCGAGACGCCTACTACACGGACGAGGAATACGCCGCCGCGCTGCTGGGAGTCAGGTTCGAGATCCTGGCCCAGATGTTTGGCGACGCCTAGCCCGGGCTGACAAGAATACGGTTTGTGGAACGGAAAGGACAAAAACATTGATGACAAAAAAATGTTCCTTGGGAACGCGGGATTCTTCCCATTTTTTTGTCATCAACCTTTTTGTTCACCACCTGGCTGGTGTCCTACGCGTGACCGGGCTCACTCGGGTTCAAATCCAGGCAACAGCTGCTGGCCTGGCGCGGACTTGAGGTGTTTTTTCCGGCCGAGCCGTGCTGGTTCGCACGCCAGCGTCGTCGCAGCTTCCTGGTCTGGGGCACTGGACTTGACCGCCGTCGGCTCCGGCAACTGCGGAAGCGATGTTTCGTGCAGAGGGGCGTCGTCGCCGTGTTCCCGAAAGAACTGTTCCAGTCCCCGCTGGTCCGCTTCGGCTTGCTTCCGGGTCCTGTACGGCCCGTAGCCGGTGTCGCTCGCGTTGTCCGCCTGGCCGGGCGTAACGTTGGCAAGCCACCAGCCGTCCTCTCGTTTTTCAATCCGCAGTACGTTCATTAGAATCAGATGCCCAGCAAGATCGGTAGCTTGGCACATTGACAGGGTGGGGCACGCCGCCAGCCTTGATCATAACCTTGCGCAAAACACTAGCAACGGGCGGGTAGCCCGACGCGTCAGCGAGGAAATGCCGCTTTTCCTCGCTGACGCGTCGGGTTACGATACGCAACCTTATGATCAAGGCCCACGCCGCCCACGGCCGAGACCTCGGCAAGTGATTGCTCGGCCGTGTTCGCCTGTTGCGAGGTGGTCGCTCAGGCAACCAACAGATGCATCCCGGCGCCCGAAACCTGCGGTGTCGTTACACCCTCGATGAACTCCTGGAAAATGCGGATATCCAGCGCGGATGCGGAATCGGCTTCGGGGTGGAACTGCGTGCCAAAGGCAAACCAATCCGGCATCTCGCTCTCGATGGCCTCGATGATGCCGTCGGGGCAGCGGGCCGTCGCGACGAAGCCAGGGGCCACAGCATCCACCGCCATGTGGTGGAGACTGTTCACGCGGATTTCTCCGTCGCCATACACGCGCTCCATCAGCGAGCCGGGGATGACCTCCAAGCTGTGGCGGTGCGCCGGATCCTGGAGATCTTTGTGCGGGATCGCTTCCGGCCGATCTTCCGGAATGTGCAGCAACAAATTGCCACCCTGGGAGACGTTCAGCAATTGCATGCCGACTCCGATGCAGAAGACGGGCATCCGGCGTTCGGCGATGAGCCGGATCAACATCCGGTCGAACGTCTCACGCCGCCGGTCCATGGGTCGCACCGAGGGGTGCAGCAGGCAGCCGTCGCGCCGCGGATCCAAGTCCTGACCACCCACCATCACGAAGCCTTCAAGCGTGTCCAAGACAGTGTTCACGTCGTGTTCATTTTCCAGGATTGGGAGCGTGATCGGTACACCTCCGGCCGCCAGAATCTGGTTGTAGTAGCCAGCCAGGACAAAGGAAAAGGCGGGGGAGTTTTGCTTGGTGGGGCGATAGTCAGCGTTCAAGCCAATGCGCGGTTTGCGTTGCATCTGAAGTCCCTTCAAAAACAATTTCGGAGCACACGTGACGTCCCTATCGGTAACTTTGAACCTCTCCGGAAAAACAGGTGCCTGAGCTGCTTGGAATGGGGATGCAGATCAGTGGGCAGAGTGTACCGATTTCGTCGGGAAGAGAAACCCCTCCCCACGATGCTGATGGCTGGCCATGCTAGCACTACCGGATATTGTGCAAGCACCAAACACTAGCACCAAACGGTTTTCGAGGTTGTCGGTGTCAAGCATGGGGTTTTACGGTTTCGCATAGACGGACCGCCGACTGGGGTCAGACGTACAGATTTCAGTTTTCGCGGGCAGAAGGCTTTTCATGGGCTTGGGCACACGACCGCGAAAACTGAAATCTGTACGTCTGACCCCTTGTCTCTCGCAAAATTGGGGAGTCGGGCGTCAAACGGATGGTCCTGTTCTTGTTCCGCCCCCATCCGGGCTTGCCCCGGTGGAGCGAGGTTTCTGGACCACGCCACGGGTCCGCAACCGCCTC
>JAPLNJ010000964.1 GCA_026692885.1 Planctomycetota bacterium
GCCTTGATCTGCACGAAAAAGGGATCGATACTGCTGCGGTGGTTGGCGACCAGAACGGCGCCTTGCCCCGGCGGCAGCGGCCACGGCGGCACTTGAGCCCGCCAGAGGATGCGTGTCAACAGCATGGCCCAGAACAAGAAAATACATTGCAGGCAGCTGTACCGACCGCGACGCACCCAAGCCCAAATTGCCACCCGCAAGACGGGCAGCAGCAGGACCGCGATCAAGAACGCCCTCGCCCGTTGTTCGGGGCTGAGCAGCGGATCGAGAAGAAGTGCCATTGCCATCTTGACCTATTTGGCTGGCGGCTCGTAGAAGTACTCTCGGTAGTCTGGATACCACATCGCGCTGTCCACCAGCGGCTCGATCTCTTCGTCGGGGATCAGGCGGCCCATGTTGCGGTTGCGCGCTTCGCGGATCAGGTTGCAGGCGATTCGGCGGCTGATCGTGCGCAGGTCGTCCTGGTCCGGGAAAATGGCACCCTGTGCCAACCGTTCTTCGCTGACGAACAGAGCCAACGTGCGGGCCGCCGCGAGGAACATCCAGTCGGACACTTCGCGGACTTCGGCCAAGATACAGCCCAGACCGACGCCGGGGAAGATGAACACATTATTGCCTTGTCCGATGGTGTGGGTCCGCCCCTGGTAGACGACCGGCGCGAACGGACTGCCCGTGGCGACGATCGCTGTGCCGTCCGACCAGCGCAGGGCCTCATCGGGCGTGCACTCCGCCTTGGAAGTCGGGTTGCTGAACGGCAGGATGATCGGGCGTTCGACGTGCTTCGCCATTTCGCGGATCACCGGTTCGGAGAACACGCCGGGGGAAGCCGAGGTGCCTACCAGAATCGTCGGTCGGACCGCCCGGACGACTTCCACGAGCGTCAGCGAACTCTCCGGCGTCAGACCGTAGTGTTGCATGTCATCGGCGCACACCGCAAACTCGCGCTTGTGCGGATCGCCGATCTGTTGCGCCTGGTGCACCAACCCCTTGCTGTCGGTGAACACCTGGGCCCGGCGGACGACCTCCGGCGGGAGTCCGTCTTCCTGCATCGCCGACCGCAGCAGACGGCCGATCCCCACGCCGGCGGCTCCGGCACCGACGTACACGATCCGCTGCTCCGCCAGGCTGAGGCGGGTCACGCGGATCGCCGACAGGATCCCCGCCACTCCGATGGCCGCCGTGCCTTGGATATCATCATTAAAGCTGGTGATTCGTTTGCGGTAGCGATCCAGAATCTGGAACGCAATGTTCTTGTGGAAGTCCTCCCATTGGACCAAGGCGTTCGGGAAGACTTTACGCACGCCGTCGACGAAACTCTCGACGACGCGGTCGTAGGCTTCGCCGCGGAGTCGGCGCTGCCGGTAGCCCAGGTAGAACGGATCGTTGAGCAGATCGGCATTATTGGTGCCCACGTCCAAGCTGACCGGCAGGCAGTGACACGGATGAATCCCGGCGCCCGCACAGTACAGGGCAATCTTGCCGATCGGGATCCCCATCCCACCGGCCCCTTGATCACCTAGTCCCAGAATCCGCTCGTTGTCCGTGACGACAATCAGTTTCACGTCCTTCTGCGGCGCGTTGCTCAGCAGTTGCGGAATCCGATCCACGTCGTCGGGCGTGATCCACAGACCGCGGGGGCGGCGAAAGATGTGACTGTACTTCTGGCAGGCCTTGCCGACCGTCGGCGTGTAGACGATGGGCAGCAGTTCGGACAAGTGCTCGATCATGACGCGATAAAACAGCGTCTCGTTCCGATCCTGCAAGGCCACCAGGCCGATGAATTTCTCCAAGTCGTCGTGCTTGGCGCGGATATGCTCCAAGGCGAGTTCGACCTGCCGTTCGATTTTCAAGCTGTGCGGCGGGACCAAGCCCTGCAGGCCCAGTCGTTCACGCTCGGCGGGCGAGAACGCCGAGTCCTTGTTCAGCAGCGGGTCCTGGAGAATCGAGGTTCCCCGCACGTGGACCGTGTGACAGCGGGGAGCGTGGGAGTTCTGGTCAGTCGGCATGCAAGGAGTCCCTTACTTCAAGTCACCGTGATGGACAGCGCGCAGAGAATTCTACGGCAAGGTGTCGAGCTCAGACAGATGGCATCCGGGAACGGGGCTGCTGTCGAAGTTGACAATAACTAGCACCCAACGGGTCTTCGGGCTGGTGTCGTCAAGAATGAGACCTTGCGGTTCGGCATGGGTGGCGTCGCGAGACCCCAGCCGCTGCCGCGACCCGGACAACCGTAAAGTCTCCAAGTGAACGTCAACCGGCCTCGCAACCGTTTGGTGCTAGGGTGGCTGGCGACTGAGCCAAGCGAAGCCCAGGCCGAATCATTCACGGATACCCTGCGGATTCCACTCATCCCGCCATGCGGGAGATATCCTCGTCCACATCGTGTTCGGCGGCGATGCCACGATGGCGATACTGCATCAGGTAGGCGTCTTCCGGGCTGTCCTCGTAGAATTCGCGCAGCACCGAGATAGCGCGAAAATTGCGGTCGCGGAAGAAGAGCTGAGCATCCAGATTGGTCTCGCGAATTTCCAGCAAGATCCGATTGCGGCGTTGTTCCGAAAGCTTGCCGATCAGCTTTCGCATCATCGCGGTTCCGACGCCGCGCCGGCGGAATTCGGGCCGCACGGCGAAATTCAGCACATGCAAGCGGTTCTTGTGCAGTTCGTAGATCATGAAGCCGACGACACGCTCGTCGTACTCGGCCACCATGCCGATACAATTCCGTTGCCGCAAGCAGCGGATGAAATCTTCGTCCGACCAAGGAAACTCGAAGCTGCGGTTCTCGATCGCGAGTACTTCCGGCATGTCGCGCCGAATCATCCAGCGAATATGAACACAGACTTCCTGTTTCCCTGGGCAAAGCATCGCGGACTCCTTCCTGATGCGCCTCTGATCTCGTCGAGGGAACGACGAATGAGGCTGTGCTGGCCATTATTTCCCGATCCGTGCGGTAACCCGCAACTGACGCATAAAGTAGCAAAACCGGAATTTCTTGCCAAGACGAACTCTGGCCCGTTTTGGCCAGATCCGTGGCCGGGGTATTGGGAACGTGGACGTAGGGTGATTCTAGGGCGATACAAAGTTGGGGTTGACATGGGAAATTGGCACGATGGCAAGGGCGAGAGCCGGGACGGATTGAACTGAGCTTGACATCCCACTTTGCCAGCGTTAAATTGCCCAACTTATTGAGTCCTAGGTTGCCAATGGTAGAGGAGTCGGCGTGAACCGTCACGGACGGCCCACGGTTCCGCGAGAGCGTCGCCCTCCCCACCCACGTTCTCTCGTATTCCATGGGCAACCGAAGACTCAGTAGCAGCAGCCGCATGTTCCGTGGTCTGCTCGGTGTGCTTGCACGAGCGTCTGTGTGTCAGTCACATCCGAGTGTTTATTTACTCTTGCGGAAATCAAAATGAGTACAGAACTTCCCGTGCCCACTGCAGTGTTTCCTGACTTGGAGGGTAAGATCGTTCTCGTCACCGGCGCGGGGCGAGGCATCGGCCGGGCCATTGCCGAAGAGTTTGCCAAACAGAAAAGCCATCTGATGCTCGTTGATCTTGACCAACGTGTCGAACAGACCGCTGCCGAGATTGCGTCGACCTATGGCACCAAAGTAGATTTCCGTCTGGCCAATGTGACAGACTCCGCTCGGGTCAAGGAAGTTGTCGACGAAACCGTTGAAGCGTATGACAAGCAGCTGCATGTCCTGGTCAACAATGCCGGAATCACCAGAGATGGTCTGGCGATGAGAATGTCGGATGACGACTGGAACGCGGTCATCTCGACCAACTTGACAGGCACGCACAATTTTTGCAAAGCGAGCATCCGGTATCTGAGAAAGGCGAATGGCGCTATTGTCAACATCAGTTCCATCAGCGGGCTGGTGGGAAATGTTGGCCAGACCAACTACTGCGCTGCCAAAGGTGGCGTGATCGCCTATACCAAGGCCCTAGCCGCCGAGTACCCGGGTGTCAGGTGTACGGCCATTTGCCCTGGATTCATCAAGACGGACATGACCGCGAGAATGCCCTCGGACGTATTGAAGTTCGTGGTGGCCAGGACGAAGTCGAAGAGGGCTGGCGAGCCGTGGGAGATTGGCCAAGCGGTCGTGCGCAGCGCCGCTGCCTACGGAACTACCTATTCCCCGTGCGCGGTCGTGCTGGTCGCCGGAGGTATGGAACTGGGGGGGGGGTAGGAAATGAGCTTCACCGAAGTCAGGCGGGCGCTGGTGCGAGACTTCGTCCTTTGTTTCGACCACGAGAAGCTGCCACCCCTTAGCAGTTATCTTCCCGATTATGTCAAAAGTGGTTGCCCGGTTGTGCCTGATGACTATCGTCTGCTGCCGCTCACGTCGCCGGCACTCCGCTTCGCGAACACTTCCTCGAATTGCCTGACCGATTGCATGTTCGACCTGCAATCCAAGTATCAGCAGTTCATCCCCGATGGCTGGGGAGGGCATTTTGAGCGGGGCAGCCGCGATATCGGCGTGATCGGATTCAACATCCTGGAGGGAGTTGTTCTGGACATCGGGGAGATTAACCCGACGACCAGTTACGTCGAATGGGCCACGCCCAAGTTGAACTCTCTCTTTTGGGAACGTCTGCTGATCCGTGCTGTCGTCGATTTCGGGCGATATTGCCAGGCGAAACAAGTCAGGCTGCCGCCTGCCCAGCGTTACCTTGCGGAGGCAGCCGGGGTGGCAGACGCTGCGAAGTCGGAGGAGTTTCAGCAAGAACTGAAACATCGCTACGACGGCAGCGCCCAGGCGTTGGGATTTGACTTCGACCAGAGTCTGGACTGTTTCGTCCTCGCTCTGGGGGCGAACTAGCGTTGTCGGGCCATGCGGTCGGCACGGGCCACCTCTAGAGCGAGGCACAGTTGGGGTCACACGGGAAATTAGCACGATGGCAATGGCGAGAGTCCGTTTCGCTTCTTGCTCCGCAGGGGCGCACATGACAGCGCGGGACAACGCCCTGATCGTGATCCCAGGTTTTCGCGCCGATTTGGGGGCGCGATGCGTCACCGGCAAGGCGCCAGCCGCCGGTTCCGAACGCCACCGGCGGCTAGCGCCTTGCCGCTCACAAACCAATGCCACCGGCGGCTAGCGCCTTGCCGCTTACAAGCCGAGCTACCACAAAGGCCCCGAATCTTCACGAATCCAGCCACCAAAGTCCTTAACGGCGTTGGGCGAGGGCGTTATTTTTCGGCTGTGCCCAATCGTTTGCCGCTGAGAGCTGGGACCGTTCGACAATGATCCAAGTGACTGACTTTCGCAAGGCGTACGGCCGCACCGTGGCGGTGGATGGCATCCGGTTCGAGGTATTGGCGGGCCAGATTCTCGGACTGATCGGCCCGAACGGAGCCGGCAAGACGACGACGATGCGGGCCTTGGCGGGGATCATCCCGCCGACGCAGGGGCAACTCGCGGTAGCGGGCCACGATGTTGTGCGCGAGCCGCTGGAGGCCAAACGCAGGTTGGCTTTCGTGCCGGACGAGCCCGCCTTGTTTGAGGCCCTGACCGTGTGGGAACATCTGCAATTCACCGCGGCCGCCTACCGGATTCGGGACTTCGAGCCGCAGGCTTGCACCCTGCTGAAACAGTTTGAACTCGAAGCCAAACGGGACGCGATCGCGCAGGAACTGTCTCGCGGCATGCGTCAGAAGGTGGCCATCGTGTGTGCCTTCCTGCAGAACCCGCAGGCCATGTTGTTCGACGAACCGCTCACGGGACTAGATCCCGCCGGCATCCGCACGATCAAGCAGTCGATTCGGGAACGCGTTGCGGGCGGCTTGGCGGTGATTGTCAGTTCGCACCTACTGCCGCTGGTGGAAGATCTGTGCACGCACTTGCTGCTCTTGCATCAGGGTCGAGTCCGCTTCTCCGGCACCGTGGAGCAGGCGCGGCAACTACTCGCCGACTCGCACGGTCAAGCCTTCTTGGAAGACGTCTTCTTCCAGATCATGCACGATCAGGGGCCGACGTGACGCGAGGGAGCTGATCGTGGACCGAGCACTGTGGCTGTTGCTGTTCCTGCGTTTGCGCGGTAGTTTGCGGGGCCGTCTGAGAAGCCTGCGGACGGTGCGCGGCTGGCTGCTGAGTCTGATCGGCCTGGGCTTCGTCGTCGGCTGGGTACTGCTGGCGGCGCATCAGCCACCGCAGGGACTGGGCGCGATGGGGAGCCGGTCTGTACCTCAAGCGGCGGCCCGCGATGTGTTTCCGCCACTGCTGATGTTGGCCTGTGTGATGACGGTCGCGATGCGTGCAGGGCCAGCCATCTATTTCAGCCGGGCGGAGATCGACTTTCTGTTTGCGGGCCCCTTCAGCCGCCGGAGGCTGTTGCTGTACAAGTTCGTGAGCTATGCGATCGGTGCGTTCATCAGCGCTCTTTGCGTGGCGGTGGTCGTACCCGCGGCAGCCTCGTCTTGGGTCGCGTCACTCCTGGGAACCTTCCTGACGTTAGTGTTCCTGCAGCTGCTCTCGGCGGTCATCGGCCTGTTGGGTCAGACACTCGCTGCGCGGGTCCACCGGGGCTTACGCTGGACGTTCGTAGGGTTGGGATTGCTGGTCCTGGCCAGCGCGGTTTGGCCCTGGCTGAGCGGCACGGCGGACGGAGATGTGCTGGCCGCGCTGCGGGCGACGCAGGATTCGGCACTGGGACGGATCGTCTTCTGGCCGTTCGAGCTGTATGCCCGCGTGCTATTCGCGGAAAGCGGCCGTGACTTGGCCGTCTGGGCTGCGATTGCCGCAGGACTGGATGTGCTGTTGCTGACCGGACTGATCTGGCTGGATGCCGAGTACTATGAGGCGGTCGAGACGGTCAGTCAGCGGATGCACCAACGGTGGCGACAATGGCACCACGGCCGCCTGGTGGTCGAATCGGCGGCGGCCGCCGGGATCCGCGTGCCGCAGTTTCCGCTGTGGGGCGGGGCGGGGCTGCTGGCCTGGCGCCAATTGTTGACCGCCGCCAGAACCTGTCGGCGGAACCTGCTGTTGCTGGTCTTGACCGCCGCGTGTGTCGGACCGGGGCTGGTCGTGGCCATTGAGCGTGGGCTGTCGCTCGGGTCGGCCATGGGCGTCGTGCTGACCATCAGCATCATTCTCATTCCGCGGGTCTTGCTCTTCGACTTCCGCGGCGATCTGGAGCATCTGGACTATCTCAAGACGATCCCATGTCGTCCGTCGTTGGTCGTGCTCGGTCAGCTGCTGACGCCGGTGCTGCTATCGATCACCGTCCTGGCCGTGCTGCTGGGCGGGGCCGTGCTGGCGGCACCGGACGCTCACCAGCGTCGGCTACTGGGCCTGACGCTGCCGATGATCGTGCCGTTCAGTTTCTTTCATTACGCCGTCGAAAACCTGATCTTCCTGTGGTTTCCTTGGCGCGTGGTGCCCGTGGGTAGAATGGACTTCGAGTTCTTCGGTCGGACGCTGCTGGAAACGATGGGCAAGCTGACCGCTTGGCTCGGCTGTGGCCTGGCGGCGGCTTGGCTGGCGATGGTTGTGTTTCGGGCCACGGACCGCTCACTCGTGCTGGCCCTGACCAGCTGCTGGCTGTTCGTATTGGCCTGCGGCGCGCTGGTTACCTGGGCCGCAGCGTGGCGATTTCAGCGACTGGATGTCGCTCCCCGCGGTCGTGTCGATTGATGGAGGTTATCGAATCGGGGCCAACAATTTGCCTGGCGTCTTCGGTGAACCCGAGCTGGTCCCACTCACTAGGCACCTGGTGAGTTGACAAAAGATCCTCGGCAGCGTCCCTGCCGCGAATCGGAAGCTGCGGGTGCATGTCGAACGTTTGGACAGCCTCACCTTCCCCGCCGAAGACATTTGAAACCTGTCCTCCTCCAGATGTATGGATGTAGTTAATCACGATCAAGACATCGGTCGGAGTAAGACTGCCGTCGTCGTCCGGATCTAGGAACGGCGGCGGAGCCGACGCGGGAGGTGAAGCAGTTGCCAAGACGCGGGAATGGTTGGCATTGATCTCGTTGATGAGCGTTAGCACATCAAGCGGCGTGATATGGCCATCGCCGGTGATGTCGCATGGATGAAATGGACTTCGCCAGGTCGGCCCCACGGCCGCGATCGTAAACAGTTTCGAGTCGCTGCGCGCCGGACTGCCGTTGTCGGTCACCGTGAGCGTCACGTCGTAGCTGCCCGGTCTCTGAGCCACCGTCGGCATCCAACTGAATTCGCCCGTGGCCCCGTTGATCGTCATGCCAAAGCCCAGCGATGCTGCGTCCAGGTTGTACGTCAGCGTGTCGGCCGGTTGGTCCACATCCGTGGCCGTCGCGGTGAACGTCAGCGTCGCCCACGCGTCGACCGACTTGTTCCCAATCGGCGCCAGCACTGGGGCATCATTCACGGCGCTGATGGTGATGACAAAGGTCTGTGATCGGCGTCTTCCAGGACCGTTGGATTAGCTCCAGCCGTAAAGCTAGGAGCGGAGTTGACCGTGCCTGGTGTTGCCAGACGATCGCCGAAGTTGACTCCGGTTCCGAGTTGGCCGTCTTGTAGATCCTCGAACTCGTAGCCGTCACCTGGAATCGGGGTGCCGATGACTACGGGAATCGAACCCAAGACCACGTTGGTGCCCGCCCGTACGAACTGCAGATCGAAACGGTGGGGAACGCCATCCCCCACAAACTCCACATCGAACGTGGCCGTCTGGCCGGCGGTTACACCCGTCAAGACACCGGTATAGTTGACGATCTTCACCCGGGGATCGGGGGCCTGCACCGTGATATTCACGGCCACGTTGGTCGCCGCGTGCTGAATCGCGTTCACCACCCCATCGGCGACGCTCTGCGCGAAGCCCGACGTGATCTGGAAATACAGCGGCCCCCCCACTGCGATGGGGTTCGCCGTTCCATTGTCGATTGGCAAAGTGGACTGATTGGTGGCGCCGGTCAGTCTGGAAATGGCCTCTAAACCTTGACGCGGATCGAGGTTCGTCTCCGCATTCGTACCCAGGCCGATGACCAAGGCACCCAGCGCATTGAGTCCGGTGATCGTTTGCTGCAGGCCGGCACCCGAGTTAAACGGCGTGCTCGGGCGCGAGGTCTCCGTCAACGCCGACACCGGAAGAGAGATCCCTCCCACTCCGGTAATCCTCGTCTCGCCCTTGGGCTGGTAGGCAAATCCAATATCCGTAGCTGTCAGAATGATCGGTAACGCTCCGGGACGAAAACCGGCTCCTCCGACCGTCCCTGCTGACGGCATGACGGAACCTGCACCTGCGGCGTCCGCCGTAAACGAAGCGAAGGACGGGACGTCACCGCTGTTCCCCGGATCGAGTTGCGTCGTGGTGAGACCGGCGGGTCCACTGTCCGACACCGAACCGTTGTTGTTGCCGTCGAAACCCAAGCCTGTGACGAGCTGATACAAGGCTTCGATGTCCGTCTCAGGCCCATCGCCGCCGTAACCGGGTGTGGTACGGTCCAAAGCGGCCTGGATGGCACCCATATATCCCGGCGTGCTCGCGGCGACAATCGGCTGATTCAGGATGAAGGGACGCCCTGTGGCATATTCATACGCAAAGTCTCCATACTCCTCAAATCGGCCGACGCCAAAACCTAGATCGGTTCCTGGCAGCGACGCTTGCAGCGAGGTGATGATCGTGGGGAAGGCGGCCCGCACGATCGGGCTGTTATTGACAAAGCTGCCCGTGTCATCGAACAGCAGAAAGACATCCACCAGATTTGTGAGTGCTCCCGTACTGGGGAGCGTGAGGCTGATTGACTGGCGGTGGACGTCGCCTGCAGCAAGTGTGGTCGTGATGCTCAGCAGATTGACATTGCCCACGGCCGGATTGCTGACGCCACTGGGCCACAACGTACCTCCCACCGTGGTTGGATAGGTTCCCTCGTAACCCGAATTGACAACCTGGCGGACAACGTAAGCTCCCGGGCTCCGATTGGTGAAGGAATACGAACCATCGGCCAACGTGACCGTGCTCGGTTCGCTCGCATCGAAGACATTGTCGCGGTCAAGATCGAGGAACACGGTGGCACCGGCAACGCCTGGTTCTCCAATGTCCTGTTGATGATTGCCGTTGACATCGTCAAATTTCACGCCATGAATTTCGTTCGGACGGAACACCGCGGCTGTGTTCACGTCGGTACGGTCTTCAGCGGCGACGATGGTGACCACATGTGCCAGCTCTGTGGCAGGCGTGGCACTGAGGATTGTCGGAACGATTGCACGTACTGTGTAGGTCCCTTTGGCGAGATGGGTAAAGCTGTAGGTGCCAGCTTCATCGACTGCGGGCGTGAAGAACAAGTCCGACGAGGTCGTGGTTTGCGGTTCACCGGGGTCGAGGTGCGAATCGTTGTTGAGATCCAGGTAGACCGTAATACCGGCGAGGCCTTGCTCGGTGGCTTCCCGAACACTGTTCTTATTGGTATCTGCAAACACCACACCGCGGATGCTGGAGTCTTTGAGTTCCTCGTTTCCGAAGTCGAAGCCGACCGCGTTTTCGCCATTACGAAGCGCGATCGTGTAGGTGCTGGTGCAAGGGACTATCGTCCGCCAGCCGGGCGTTGCTACTTCCATGATGCTCATGGAACCTGGCAGAACGTTCGAGAACGAATACGAACCATCCGTCGCGGACGTGGTCTGAGGTTCAGCCGTTTCGTGAACCCCGTTGGAATTAAGATCGAGGAACAGGGTCCAGCCGGCCAGACCGGGTTCCGTGAACGTGCCGGAAGCCGGGTCCATGTCACGCAGGCTGTTTCCATTGAGATCGTTCCAGACCGTTCCGCTGACCGAGCCAGGGTTAGCTGACGAAATGTTGTAGTTGGCAAAGTCCGGAGCCACGGACTCTGTGCCCGAGAAGACCGTGACTGTCCAGTTGTCGCTGAACGTGGGTGCTACTTCCCAGCCGCTCGGCAAGATTTCGCAGACTTCGTAGTCTCCCACCTGCAGCCCAGCGAATAGGTAACCACCATTGACATCCGTGAGCGTGGATGGCTCGGACGGATCTTCCACCCGGTTCCGGTTCAAGTCCACGAAGACCGTCCAATCGGGCAAGCCTGGATCGGTGAATGCGCCCGAGAGATTCGTGTCTCGCACCCCGTTCCGATTGAGATCGTTCCAGATCGCACCTCGGATCGAGCCCCACAGATTGGTGAAGTTGGCAAAATCACCGGCAACCTTTTCCGCTCCAACGCCAACAGTTACCGTCTGTTGTGTGTCAAACCCGGGGGAGACGTACCAGCCACTGGGCAGAACTTCCACGATGTCGTAGTCACCCGCCGGAAGACTGATGAACGAGTAATCGCCACTCGTATTCGTCAGAGTCGACGGTTCGCCAGGATCCGCCACGCGGTCACGGTTCAAGTCCAGGAAGACGGTCCAATCGGCCAAGCCGGGTTCCGTGAACGCATTCGTAACCGGATCCCTGTTGCGAACTCCGTCGACATTCACGTCCTGCCAGATCGTACCGCGAAGCGACCCGTTCGCGATGCTGAAGTTGGCAAAATCCCGTGTCTTCTGCTGCAAAGCGACTACCGTTGCTGTCTGTCTCTTGTCAAATCCAGGTGACACATTCCAGCCACTAGGCACGACTTCCGTGACTTCATAATCGCCTGCCGGCAGGCCGGTAAACGAGTACCCGCCACTCGCATTGGTGAGGGTCGTAGGCTCGGAAGGATCCGCGATCTTGCTGTTGTTCAAGTCCAGGAAGACGGTCCAGTCGGATAAGCCGGGTTCGGTGAATTGGATGCGTCCGACAGATCATCCCGCTACGGCGCAGGGGATATGGTACGTGATGTCCGGAACGTGAACAACACGCCTGGTGCTTCGTCAAAGCTTGAGTTTCGGGCAACTCGGGCACCACCACCGCGCAATTCAACGTGACCCTATCGGGCCCCAGCAACAACACGGTAACGGTCGACTTCGCCACGGCCAACGGCACGGCTCAGGCTGGCACCGACTACCAGGCCGTAACCGGCACAGTCACGTTCGCGCCCAACGAGACGCGGCAGACAATCACGGTAAACGTCAACGGCGACCAGCAAATCGAATTGGACGAGACCTTCTTTGTCAATCTCAGCAACCCGACGAACGCGACGATCATCGACAGCCAGGGCCAAGGCACGATCGCCAACGACGACAGTAGCGCGTCGCCCGTCCTCTCGATCAATGACGTGACACTCGCCGAAGGGGACGCCGGGACGACGACTTTCATCTTTACCGTGACGTTGAACGCCGCGGTCGGCGGTCCCATCAGCGTCGATTTCGCCACGGCCGACGGCACGGCCATCGCAGCCGGCACGGCAATCTCCGACCGCTCGGGAACAAACTCCGGCGAGGTTAACGACCATGATCGTGACGGCGAAAGCGGCGAGAAGAGCGAAAACGGCGATAATCTCACAGGCGACGATGAGCATCCTCAGGATGCGACCGATGGCGATTATCTGGCCACTTCGGGAGCACTGCACTTCGCCGGTCGTGCGGGTGAGACGCAAACGATCACGGTTTCCGTCCGCGGCGACACCCAGGTCGAACCAGACGAGACGTTTTTCGTCAACCTGAGCAATCCCGTCGGGGCGGCTGTTGCCAACGGTCAGGGCACCGGCACGATCCTCAACGACGACGCCCGGGCCGACTTGGCAGTCACGTTGCACGGCGCCACAAGAGTCGCTCCCGGGCGGACGATGGTCTACACGATCGGCCTCACCAACAACGGCCCTGAAGACGCATCAGGGAGTCTGGTTACGGATGTGTTCCCGGTCGGTTTGAGCAACCTCAGCTGGACGGCTGTGGCCACCGGCGGTGCCGCCGGTGCGGTAAGTGGGATCGGCGATATCAGCCAGACGGTGGACTTGCCAGTCCATAGCACGATCACGTACACGGCAACCGGCACGGTGACTGCGGAAGTCGGAACCGTGCTGAGCAACACGGTCCGCGTGTCGGCGGCAGCCGCGATTATGGACCCCGCCGTTGGCAACCACAGCCAAACGCTCAGCACCACGGTTAGCGCCAGGCCGTCCCAAAATCCACGGGAGCCGCACGATGTCGACGATGCGGACGGAGTTACCCCTCTGGATGTGCTGACCCTGATCAATTACCTCAACGCCCATCCCGGCGACGGCGTCTTGCCAGGGTCCCACGAGTTACCGACACCGTACTACGACGTCAGCGGTGACGGTTTCTGCAGCGCGTTGGATGTGCTGATGGTTGTCAATCATATTAACGCTCCGCCGACGGGCGCAGGGGAAGGCGAAGCGGTTCCCTTGGAGACTCTTCCACTGCAGCCCGTCGCAGCAGCCATGACGAATGCAAAACCTGAGTCGACCTTGAACTCGGTGAGCTCTACCAGCGGTGGGGAGGTACTCCGGACCGCTCAGCAGGACTCTATACAGGGGTCATCGGCCGCTTCCGCCTGGCCCGCGGAGGACCAGACGCCGCTGGCAGCGAAGGCAGACACGGCCCACCAACGGCTGCATCGAGAGCAGCACGCCAAGGGGGATCTGTTCGTTCGCGGAATTGATCCCGCCGGTTTGGAATCCGTGCTGTCGGACATCGGCCCAGACATCGACAGGGCGTGGCAGCGACGTTGATAGGGCGAGCGGCAGGAAGTAGCTTACCCAACTCAATGTAGGGGGGGCTTCTCAGGCCGTCCCGATCGGCCCGGGAAAGCCGACCTGCGGGTAAACTATTTCTGCCGCTCGCATCAGGCACGGGATGCATAACGTGAATTCGCGACGCGGGTTTCAGGCAAGCGGACGGAGGAGGTAACCGCCTTCGTCCAGCGATTCCATGTGGAGCGGAACCACCGCTTCACGCATCCCGCCGTCCTCCCGAAAGAGAATACGTCTGACCTGGCGTGTTCAGTTTGTCTGATTTTGCCTGGAATTGGTGTTTTCCCGAATGCCTGATTATGTCCCATTCTGGTTTGCTTCGCGGAGTGATTACGAAATCCAGGATGACCGAGTGGCCCCTGGGGCACCCCTGATCGTGATCCACAGGTTTTCGCCCCAAAGGGGCAGCCACAAATCAGCCCAGGGCAGAGCGGAGCGGCGTAGC
>JAPLNJ010000965.1 GCA_026692885.1 Planctomycetota bacterium
CCGACTTACGTCGGGAGCTTCTCGGACGGGACCAGCGAGCAGTGACGGCATTTCGCAGTGTTACGATCAACGCCGGGTCGGGTGTGCGAATTTCAGTTCTCGCGGCGATGCGATTTTCCTCAGCATAGACATTGGGCCGCAAGAACTGAAATTCGTACACCTGCCCCCGGTTTTCGTGCGGCACAAGAGCGGGATAAACTCTCCAAAGCTTCACTCCGCAGTTTTGCGCGGCCCGCCCCGGACCCCACGGCGGCGGCGCCGCCTGGCCTGGCCTTGCTCATCCGGATCCGCGCTACGCCTTCCGCTACGGCTCGAAGGGGAGCGACTCTGCTGCGCGCGCCCCCCCTTCGGAGACTGCTGAATTAGTCGTGGGGTAAGCTTCCAGCTTGCCAAATGCGTAGCCGAGGAAGACGAGGAAACGGAGAATACGGAAGATTGGCAAGCTGGAAGCTTACCCCACGTTGCTTTCCGCTACTATTTCAGCAGCATCCCTTCGGCCTGCGATCCAGGCTTCGCTATCGGCTTGGCTGGGCTGCGCCTGGTCCTGGACTGGGCGGAACTGCGGCCACGCGAAAGCCCAAGATGCCGCACCGGTACTGCGGCCCGCTCCAGAAGCGGAGCGCCGCGCGGCAGTCCCCGGCGTCGCTGTCCCAGCAGCCGCCCCGGACCACCCGGGCCGTGGCCTCCGGCGGACCAAACGGGTCATCAACGGGCGACACCGCCAAGTTCGCTCCCGACTCTTCCGAGGGCCGCGTGTAGTCATCCGCTCCGTACCAGTCGTGACACCATTCCCACAGGTTGCCATGCATGTCAAACAAACCCCACGCATTGGGCAGCTTCCGGCCCGCAGGCCACGATCGTGACTTGGCGTTGGACACCAGCCAAGCAAACGGGCCGAGCGAGTCCAGATCGTCACCGTTCGAGAACTGCGTCCTGGTTCCGGCGCGGCAGGCGTACTCCCATTCCGCCTCGGTCGGCAAACGATAGCCGCCGGACCACAGATCGCATTCCCAGACCTCGGCGTCCGATACGCCGCTGACCAGCCGATAACAGACCGTTAATCCCTCTCGACGACTGAGCCAATTGCAGAACCGGACGGCGTCGAACCAACTGACGTTGTGCGCCGGACAATCCGGATCGGGGCTATAGCTCTTGATGAAGGTCCAATCCGACACCCGTTCCTGGGCGGGGTAGTCGACGTCGTCTTCCGTCTCCGCGACAAACCGTTCGAACAGCCCTCTCGTCACTTCGCGATCCGACAGGAAGAAGTCACGCGTGATCCGAACTGGGTGGGCCGGTCTTTCGTCGTCGTAGTCGCCGTGGTCGTCGCCCATCACGAACGTACCGTTAGGAATCCGGATCATCGTGACACCCTGTCCGTTGACGAACCAGTTTCGCTCCGGTGGCGGTCCCGGAGTTCCTTTCAATTCAGGCAACGGCCGCTTCCAGTTCGTTAAGACGCAGCACGCCGCGCTGTGAATTCCCGCGTCCGGCACATCGGTGTACAGTTCGGAGACCGCCTTGTGCAACGCTTCGCGCCCGTCCTGATCCAACTCGTCCCACGGGACCAGCGCCATTGCGGCGAGCAGCCCCGAGCGGAAGCCAGCGTCGGCGTCTTCAAGAAACGCGGCCAACGACGGAACATCGTCGTGCCAGCGCGAGAAGCCGACGATGAACGCCGTGCGGTGCGTGGGGTCTTCGGTCACCGCCAGCATCTGCCGAGCGCCGTTCGCGTCGCCCAGGTGCAAGGCGGCCGTGGCCAGCCGCACCAGCGTGCCGACTTTCTCGGTCGTTTGAAACGTCGGAACAATAACTCCCTCGCCCCGGTGCTCCGGGAAGCGGGTCGGGGTGAGGGGCGGAGAGGCAAGTGCCGAAGCATTCTCTCCGCTGTTCCTTTGAAATCGTTGGACGATGGCCTTTATCGATTCCAACTTGACGGTCCGCAAGGCACCGACAATCCGTGGGCACAGGCCCGGCGTCCCCAACACCACGCCATCGACCAGCGCGTCGATACGGACCTGCCCAAACTCTGCCAGCGCCAACGCGGCGTTCTGCTTCTGCTGCGGCGTCAATTTCGGTTCGGCAAGCACGCGATCCAGTTTCTTAATCGCCCGGCGTTGGAACGGCCGCAGACCGTCCAACGCGTACGGCAGGGCCTGCGCCGGAGCGTCCACCGCGCCGTTCGTCAAGGCGGCGGTCTTCGTTTCCTGCGTGCTGTCCCACAACCCAAACGCGCCGCTCGCCAGCAGCAAGACGACCACGGCCAGCGAGCCAGCCCATTGCGAGTAGAACCGATGCGCGACCCGCAACAACGAATGCTGTCCCGGAGTCAGCTTGTCGCGAGGTGCGTAGATCACGATCCGCAGATACTCGCCGGTGCTCGGCAAGAACCGTGTCTGCGGCGTCTTGTTCCACTGCTCGGCGCGTTCCTCCAGGCACAGCGTGGCGCGGCCCCGGCGCGTCTCGCGGAGCTTGCGCGTCAGCCACTCGCGCAAGGACGGCACCAGGTAGTCGTGCGTCAGTTGATATCGCGCCGCCGTGTCCGATGCATCCGCTTCACCCGCCTCGTCCGCCCGAGTTCTCTCGGTCGGCGTGATGATCCGCAGTTCGTCGTTCAGGATCGGCATCAGCTCGTCGAAGTCGGCCGGCCGATCGGCGTAGCCGGCGACCTGCCGCAATTCGTCCGCCGTGCGCGAATGGCCGCGGATGTTCACTCCGGGCGCCGGCAACAGGGCTTTGAGCACCGCCAAAGCCGCCTGGCGATGCACCTGCACCGCGGGGCTCGCCGCGCGGCCGTGGAAACTCTCCTCAAGGAACGCGAAGCCCACGCCCTTGGCACCGCCAATCTCGCGGAGCGTCTCCAGAGTCCACGGCCGGCCCTTGAGCATCTGGGCCAGCAGCGCGATTTTTACCGAGACCACCTTGCCGTCGCTGTCCTGCAGGTCGGCGACGACCCGGTCCAAAAATTCGTTCGGTTTCGCATCCAAGCCGACGGACTCGTCCGCCGGGCGATACGCGCGGCCGTATTCGGCCAGCACGCGGCGCGCGTGGTCCGGGTCGAACAAGTCGGTTTTCTCCCAGTTGACGCCTTCCTGAATCCGCACATCCAGGGAATTCAGGAACCGGTGGACCGCCAGCACGAACTCGTCGCGGACCATGATGACCGCCTGCAGATGTCCGCCGTCGCACCATCGCAAAGCCGTCGCCAGTTCACTGTCCGCGTCGCCGCGGTGAGCATGCAGCCATTGTTCAAATTGGTCCAGCAACAACACGACTTTGCGCCCGCCGAGCGATCCCGGATGGTCGCGCAAGTGAGCCAGCGTCTGGCTGAAGGAAAGATTGTCCGGCAGTCCTGTCACGGCGGTGCGCAACTCGCGGAGCAGCAGGGCCTCGGTCCGGTCGGCGCTGGCCGCGACGTAGATCGGGACCACGTATTCGGCCAGCGTGGGGATCAAGCCCGCCTTGACCAGCGACGACTTGCCGCAGCCGCTGGGTCCGTAGATCAGGCCGACGCGGAAAGTCCGGGCGGCATCGACCTGTTCCAGTCGCGTTTTCCAGAATCGCAGGCTGGACGGCAGCCCGCAATCGGGCTGTCCGGGCACCAGGCGCAGGAACCAGACATGGTCTTCCGTGTCGAACGAGCGCAGTCCGCGCGGCACGATCTTCTCGGTACACTCCTTCGCCGCCAAGTACGCGGGCCGCGGGGGCACAAACACGCCCGGCTCGCTGCCGCGAATGCCGCCCAGCAACCGTTGGTAGGTCGCTTCGTACGCGGCCGGCTCGTTCTGGAAGGCGACCCACGTCAGTTGTCTCAGAAACAAGGGCACGTGGCTGACGTCTGCGCCGGGCAGCAGCACCGGGATGACGCGAAAGCCGCGGTCGTGTTCGAACTGCTCGCTCAACGCAGCCCGCATCTCGGCCTCGTGCCACGGACCCCGGCGCGCCGCGTTCAGGAATACGGCGCACGAGTCGCAAGCGGGCAGCGCCGCCTCGATGGCCTGCTGCCACGGCACGCCGGGCTGCAGACGTTCTTCATCGAACCAGTAGCGAACGCCGTCCTGCTTGAGCCGTGCCGCCAGTTGGCGGACAAAGTCCTTGTCGGCGCTGGCATGCGACAGGAAGACTTGGTAGGTATCGGTCATCAGCGAAATGCTCCTCGCACCGTATGGTCTGAAGCAGACACCGCGGTCGGTATCACTTCGTGCAGCGGTCAAGGGTCAGAACATACCGCTCGTGGATGCGGATGGCAACATGCTACGTGGTCGTTGAACGAGGCAAGCTCAACTGCGATCGAGGTAGCGTTGCGTGATGTCGGCGTAGGCGTCGACGCGGCGGTCGCGCAGGAAGGGCCAGTGGGTGCGGGTGTCGTCCAAACGGTCCAGGTCCAGCGGCACCACCAGCAGTTCTTCCCGATCCGTAGCGGCTCGGGCCAGCAACGTGCCGCTGGGGTCCGCCGCGAAGCTTTGGCCCCAGAACTCAATCCCGCCCGGTGGCTCGCCCTCGTGACCCGTGCGGTTGACGCTGACCACGTAACAACCGTTGGCCACCGCGTGGGAACGCTGGATCAGTTCCCAACTCTCATGCTGGACTTGACCGAGTTGGGCCTTCTCCGCCGGATGCCAGCCGATGGCCGTCGGGAAGAACAGGATCTCGGCGCCGCGGAGGGCCGTCAGACGCGCGGCCTCTGGGAACCACTGGTCCCAGCAAATCAACACTCCCAGCCGGCCGAACCGCGTGTCGAAGACCTGGAAGCCGAGGTCCCCCGGCGTGAAGTAGAACTTCTCGTAGTACAGCGGATCGTCCGGGATGTGCATCTTCCGGTACTTGCCCAGATACCGGCCGTCAGCATCCAGCACGGCGGCTGCGTTGTGATAGAGCCCCGGTGCACGTCGCTCGAAGAGGCTGGCGATGATCACCACTCCCAATTCGGCCGCGAGTCTGCCGAGCGTCTCGGTGCTCGGTCCGGGAATCGGTTCGGCCAAGGCGAAGTTGGCATAGTCCTCGCGTTGGCAGAAGTACAGCGAGCGAAATAGCTCCGGCAGACAGATGATCTGCGCACCTCGCTGGGTAGCCTCGCGGATTTGCTGGACGGCGGCTCGGAAGTTCGCTTCCGGATCGGCGGTGCATTGCAGCTGGATCAGGGCGACGTGGACGATTCTGGGCGGCAGCATGGGACAAGCCTAGGGCCACTGAGGCGCGGCCGAAGAATAACTCCCTCGCGCCAGTACTCAGGGGAGAGGGGCGACGCCGTTGAGCATTTTCAAAGCGGCATTTGGCCCGTCTTCTACCGGCTGGAAATGCTTGACGGCGTTGGGTGAGGGATCCCGCTGAGCCGTCTGCCGCTCTTCCTCCCCGCCACTCACCGGCCGCTGTTGAGCATGGATTCTTGCGTCTTTTGCGAATAGAGTTCCGGCTTCGCGGAGAATTGATCCAGGGACGCTTCGTCCAAGAACAGGTAGATCTTGCCGCGATACCACATCCCGTACTGGCGTTTGCCGGACACGATTTCCCCACGGTCGATGTATCGCACGGGGTCGTAGCCGACAAGCACCGGACTGTAGCGATCCGGGTCCGCCAGGAATCTCTGCTGTTGTTGCGGCGAGGCAAACAGGTACGTTTGGCCACGATGGATAGCACCCCACTGTGGACTGCCTTTCTGCCAACGCTCTTCGTCCGTAAGCGTCACCGGGCAGTAGCCGTCCATGGCCTGTGGCGCATCCTGATACGCAGCCAGAGCCTCCCGCCGCTCTCCCGTCTCATGCGATACCATGTTCTTCGTCGGCAGGCCACCCCCACGGGCAGCGTCATTGGCTGGCGGCTTCGCGGCAGCCTCGCGATCCGGACCAAGTGGGTACCGGTTTTCGCTGTAGACGCCGCTGGGCGGCCCATCATTGCGGGGGGCTGATGGCGCGGATGGCATCGCCCCCGCT
>JAPLNJ010000966.1 GCA_026692885.1 Planctomycetota bacterium
TCCAGCCCCCGGCCTGGTCGATCAAGTCCTCCGTGTCGGTCAGGAGCTTCTCGGCGAGCCTTCGCGGGTCGGCGAAGTCATCGTGGCGGATGAACCAATGGGTCGCCAGGATGCTGATCCGCCGCTCCCAGATGCTCGCCGGCTTCGCGAGCCGGTCAAGTGGCTTACCCGGTGTCGCAGCATGATGACTCCCAGCATCAGGGCCGTCACGACAATGCCCAGGGACCATCGCTCCGGCCAAACCGCCACGCCGCCGCCGATGTACTTGTCTGTGCGCAGCAGCCGCTCGATCTCGGTCAGCATGTTGGCTGACATGCGGCTGTCGGCGTCGATGGTGACGATCACTTCGCCCGTGGCGGTTCGTGCAGCGGCATTGCGGATCTTGGCTAGGTTCCGGCTGTCGTCATGCACCACCTTGGCACCATGAGCCACAGCGATTTCCTCCGTGCGGTCAGTACAGCGGTTGATGGCGACGATGACTTCGACCTGATCTGGAAACGGGGCGGCAGCGGTCTTGATTGACTGCAAGCAGCCGGGGAGCAACTTTTCTTCGTTGCGGGCGGGGATCACGATGGAGAAGCGGGGCATACGTCACCTAGCTCCACCACTTCCGCACCAAGTCCCGGCTTAGCAGCAGGTGGTCCCGTTCCGGCGCAAACACTTCCAGAGTGATCGTGCCATCGTACCCGCTGGCCTTCAGCTTGCGAATATGCTGTGGCCAATCGGTCGTGCTGCGGGGGGCCGACCCCAAGGGCAGGTGTTGGTCGGCGGTGCCATCGTTGTCTGATAGGTGGACATGGGCTAACTTCGGTCCAAATCGGTCGATGTACTCGTTCCAGCGGTCCTGACCCCGTTCCAGCTTGGCGTGGCCGCTGTCCAGGTGAAATCGAAGCAGAGGCACGTTGCCCAAGATGCTGTCGATCAATTCCAGTTGGTTGGCTTCCCAGTTCGGGCTGTCATGTCGTGTTCCCACGAAGTCTCATCTCGGCTTCCCTGTAGCGGACTCCTCAGTCCTGCTGCTTCCTCATGCAGCACTTCTTGTACTTCTTCCCGCTTCCACATGGACATGGATCATTCCTTCCGCCCCGCTTCGCCTTTGCATTTGAACGATTGCCCAGCCGTATTCCATCAAGTGGGCCAAGGTCGGACGCAGGGGGTGTCGTCTTCTGTTCTTTCGGCTCATCGGACGTAGATTCGTCCTTGAGCCGCCCCAGTGCCCATGACAGGGCGGCCATGGGGTTGTCCTTCAGAGTCTCCATGTGCTGCCGATGCTCCTCACGCTCTCGCTCGCCAGCCGCTCGCCACTCGTCGTATTCAGGAAATCGCTCGTCCATGATCGTGCAAGTTTCAACGAGGTAGTCCCGTAGATGGCGCAGCTCAAAATCGAGCCGTTGTGAGCGGACGAACTGGCGCACCGGCTCAATCGCATCCCAGGCGAATTGCGACAGAGCGGCATGAGCCAGATCTCGGCGGATCTGCTGGTCCCCCTCTCTCGCCAACAGACCGAGAGTCTTTTCCACGGCGAGGTCGGAATGGATGTTCTCGAAGACGTTGGCGGCGTAGATGCGGAAGTGCCGCCCAGCGTCAACAAAGTCGTTGGCAACGGCGGCAACCATGGCGTCGGTGCCGACACGGGACAAGGCTTCGATGCAGTACCCTGCGAGTAGGTCGTCGTCTTCGTGGAGCTTGCCAAGGATTGCGGGAATCGCCGCATCCATTCGGAGCAACCCGGCCAGTCTCACCATCAGTGGCTCCATCCACTTCATTGGATTATGTTCGAAGTTTTCGATCTTCTGCGAGATAACCGAGAGCACCCGCTGCTCAACCTCGTCGCCGAACCGGGCCAGAGCCTCCAGTAGGTGATGCGCCCCGGATTTTTTGAGACGGGAAGTGCCAGATTGTGTGAGATGGCCGGGGCAAACAATATCCCGCAGTCGATCAACGGGGATGGAGTGGGAAGAGGAAGAGGCGGGACCTCCGTGTCCCGGTGTCTTAGCC
>JAPLNJ010000967.1 GCA_026692885.1 Planctomycetota bacterium
AGGACCGCGTACGTGGACTGTCTCCCGAAGAGTTGGCTGGCGGTTTGAACGAAGACCAGGCGGCCCGGCTCCGGGAACTTCTGGAGCGTCGGCAGGGCAATTGAAGATAGCGAACAACGGCGACTCGCGGGTAAACGAAACAAGCCGAGGCCAGACGCCTCGGCTTTTTTCGTCGCAACGTCAGATTTCCAACGTACGCCAAAGCCGAAGTCGCCAGACCTCGGGGATTCACGCCAAGCACCCGAATTCTGGTGAATTCGGCTACCAAAATGCTTAACGGCGTTGTCCCTCGCCCCGGTACTCCGGGGAGAGGGTTGGGGTGCGGGGCGAAACGGCAACTGCTGAAATTATTCTGCCCCGGCACGGGGTGGGGCGGGGCAGTTTCAGATCCCATCACCCCACGACTGGCCCGCGCAAAACAGTGTCGCGAGGCAGGCCAGAGTTTGTTCCACTTCTGTTCCGCCCGCAGACATGGGTCAGTCCTTCAAATTTCAGTTTTTGCGGCATCTGGGCAACGAGGGTGGAGAGTCGCGCCGCCGCAAAAACTGAAATTTGAACGACTGACCCTGGCCAATGTTTCCGCCCAGTTTTGCGAGGCCCACCCCACGACCAAGAACGCATGACCCGACGGTTTCGATGGCTGCCCCAGGATCTAGGCGTGACGTCGCCGCCCCGTACAATGGTGAACCGATACCGGGACAGTGGCCGGAGTGAAGCACCTGTCCCGCCTCAGCCAAACCAACGACAAGCAGGAAACACTGATGCCACACCGCAGTTGGACATTTCTGGGGAACCGCGACGTTTCCGATTACCGCGTGTTCCGCCTTCGCAGCGACCGCTACCGCTTTGAGCCGACAGGCGAGGAACGGGATTTCGTGGTCATCGATAGTGCCTCGTGGGTGAACGTGGTGCCCGTGACCACTGACGGCAATGTGGTCCTGATCCGCCAGTTTCGACACGGCATCAGGGAAGTGGTCCTGGAAATCCCTGGCGGCATGATCGACGGCGACGAAGCGCCCGAAGCCGCCGCCGCGAGGGAACTGCGGGAAGAAACGGGCTATGTGGCCCAAAACATCCGCCTGCTGGCACGGGTGCTGCCCAATCCGGCCGTCCAAAACAACTTCCTGTACCTGTACGCCGCTGAAGGCTGCCGCAACACTGGCCAAACGCAGCCTGATGCGTTCGAACTAATCGAGGTTCTGGAACGGCCCCTGGATGACATCCCCGCGATGATCGCCAACGGCGAGATCGCCCACAGCATGGTCATCACGGCGTTTGCGTTCATGGGATTGGTGAAACCTACACGGTGAGCCGTAACATGCAGACAATCTTCACCACGGCGGTCCTGATGCTCAATGTCGCCCAAGCCGAACCGCCCGACTTTGACATCGCCACGAAGAAGAAGGAGGATCACGTGGTGGTGACGGCGGCTGACGGCAAGACCGTATTCGACATCCACAGCCGCAGCGGGATCGGAGCCGCCGAGGTCATCCGGACGAAGAAGCGTTGGCCCGCAGCGGTCGTCATTCGCCTGCACCTGGGCGGGCTGGAGTCCTTTGCCGTCACCTGCGGGAAGACCAGGCTGACTATCTCCGTCGCCACGCACAGTGGCCGTGCCAAGCGTCTGCACGTGGACCAGGATGGGACCGACAGCGAAGTGGATAAGACCAGCCCGTTTTGGACGGAGGTCAAGGTCTTGGGGTCCGATGGCAAACCGAGCCTAGACTACCCGTTGGCGGATGGCACCTTCGAGATCGCCCTGCCGACGGCGTTGTTGCGGGACCAGCCGAAGACGATCACTCTGGCTTGGATTGATTTCTATCGAACGTAGCGGTGGTGGGGCTGCTCACCCCGCCCGCCGCAGTCGCTCGGAAGAATGCGTGGTTCGTGGCGGCCCGATGTGTTCGACTACTTCTTCTCCGGCTTGGCCTGCCAGGGGTCTGCGGGCCAAGCGTGTTTAGGATACCGACCGCGGAGGTCTTTGCGTACTCGCGGATAGACGTTGTCCCAAAAACTCTGCAGGTCGTCGGTCACTTGCTGCACGCGCTGATTGGGCGCCAACAGGTGCAACAGCACGGGCACCCGGCCACGGGCAATCCGTGGTGTCTCAGCCAAGCCAAACAGTTCCTGGATCCGCGCCGCCAGGATCGGCGGCTGGCCCTCGCGGTACTGCAACGCCACGCTCCGGCCGCTGGGCACCAACACCCGCTCCGGCGCAAATTGCTCGACCGCCTGCAGTTGCTCCCGGCTGAGCAGACTCTTGAGCATCGCCAACCAAGGACTGGAACGCAGTTCGGCAAACGAACGGCGGCCGGCGCACAGGCTTGGCAGCAACTCGCGTAGGGCCGCGTCCTCCAGACCAGGCAGATTCAACTCCGGGAGCCAGCGGGACAAGCAGCGGACGCGTGCGAGGAAGCCGGCGACGGCCGGCTCGTCGGCTGGGAAGACGCGGTCCCAGCGGTTGGCAGCGGCCTGCGTTAGCACGCGTGTGGCTTGGTCCGCGTGGGGCAACGCCGTTGGGGCTTCGTCCAACAGTAGATCTTCCCAGAACCGCCGCCGCCGAGCCGCCAAACGTTCCGTGGCTTCGTCAAAGAAGATGTCCAGTTGTTCGGTCAGGTGCTCGTCCGGCAGCCATTCCCGTTCGACTGCGGCGGCCTGACGCACGAGCGCCTCTGCGCCGGCCCCGTCCACGTCCACGCAGAGGAATAGTCCCCCCTCGCCCACGGCGCTTTCGTCGGCCAATCGGACGCCGCGCCCGCCGACCATGACACCCCGGCGACTGCCCGGTTCTCGGCGTTTCGCCAGTCGGTCCGGAAACGCCGCCAGCAGGCACCGCGACAACGCCTCGTCCGGGTCCGCCGCTGGGCGAGCGATCTTGGGCGGGCGAGGCTCCTGCCGAGCGTCCTCTTGGCGAGCGTCCTTGGGAGGGCGAGGCTCCTGCCGAGCCGTTGGGCATGGCCCAGTTCCGATCGCTGTGTCCGGGAGGGCGAGGCTCCCGCCGAGCCGTGGACTCGCGGTCCCCGCGGTCTGGCGCAGCTCCGCGGGAGCGTCGCCCTCCCGGACCTCAACCGTCTGGCGTGGCTCCGCGGGAGCGTCGCCCTCCCGGACCGCGGCCAACTGCCGCAGCAACTGATCCCGCACGCGGAAGATTTGTCGAGCCGCCTGACGGTTGACCGTTCCGCTCGGACTCTCACCTCCGCGACTTGGTTCCCATTCTTCCAACGCGTGGACCCGATCGGCCACGTCGCTGCGCGAACCGTACGTCGCCGCTTGGCGTCGGCCGTCCGTGCGGCGCGCTGCGATGAACGGATCTCGCTCGGACAGCAGCGCGGCCGCGAGAACTGCTTGGTGCACGCAGCCGAGCCGCTCCGCCTCGACCAGCAAGCGCCCCAGACGCGGATGCGCCGGCAATTCGGCGATTCGGCGTCCCAACGGCGTGATACCTGCCTCGTCGACGGCCTCCAGTCGTTTCAGCAATCGCATCGTCTGCGACAGCGATTCCTCGCGAGGCACTTCGTACCACGGAAATCGCGACAGGTCGGGCTCGATCCAGCCGAGCAACTGCAGGACCGCTCCAGCCAAATCGACACGCCGAATCTCGGCTTCCACATAGGCCGGACGTGAGCCGTGTGAGCGTTCGTCCCACAATCGCAGGCAGATTCCCGGTGCGGTGCGTCCGGCCCGGCCGGCCCGTTGATCGGCCGATGCGAGTGAGATCGGCGTCAGTTCCAACCGATCGAGTCCCACTCGCGGATCGAATCGCAGCTGTCGTTCCCAGCCACTATCGACTACGGCCGTGACGCCATCGATGGTCACCGAGGTTTCCGCCACGTTGGTCGAGAGAATCACCTTGCGGCGATTACGTCTTCCCAGTACGGCAGCCTGCTGTTCGGCCGGCAGATCGCCATACAGTTCGAGCAGGTCGGCCTCGCAGCCCCGCGTCAGGTCTTCGGCCAGTTTTCTGGTCTGCCGGATTTCACGCAGTCCTGGCAGGAACACGAGCACATCACCGGGGGTGCAGGCCAGGACTTGCCGCAGCCCGTCGGCAGCCAACTCCGGGATGGTCCGTCGCTGCGCCGGATTCAGGTAGCTGATCTCCACTGGATACGTGCGGCCCTGGCCTTCGACGATTGGGCAATCGTTCAGATACTTCGCGATCGGCGCGGCTGCCAGCGTGGCGGACATGACCACGATCTTCAGTTCCGGCCGCACCGCTTGCTGGACTTGGCGAACCATGCCCAGCGCCAGTTCACTCGCGAGGTTTCGCTCGTGAAACTCATCAAACATGACGACCGCCGTGTCCTGTAAGAACGGGTCCTGCCGGAGTTGACGGAGCAAAATGCCTTCGGTGACGACCGCGATTCGCGTAGCGCGACTGATTTGCTGCTCGAACCGAACCTGATAGCCAACCTCCTGCCCCAGTTGCCAGCCGTTCTCGTCGGCCATACGAGCCGCTGTCGCGCGCGCCGCCAGACGCCGCGGTTGCAAGACCACAATCTTCCGTTCGCCCGAGATCCCAGCTCGCAGCAATCCTGGCGGCACGCGAGTCGTCTTGCCCGCCCCGGCTGGCGCCTGCACCACGAGCGAATTGTGTTGCCGCAACGCCGCTGTCAGGCCCGGCAAAACGGCGTCGATCGGCAGTTCTGATCGCAGCATGGGATCGCTCGTGAATCGGAAGTCTTTTGCGGTACAGGATTTATCGCGAAGCCTGCAGTCGCCGCTCACACCGGGAGCAGGTGGAGTTGACAGAACCCGGATTTCCCAGCAAACTATGTCACTTGCCGGAAGCGTTTCATGATCGCTTCGCCAAGCCCCCTTCGTCTAGTGGACTAGGACATCGGGTTCTCAGTCCGGTAACAGGGGTTCGA
>JAPLNJ010000968.1 GCA_026692885.1 Planctomycetota bacterium
CAGGCCAATCGCAGTCGAGACATCGCCGGAAGCCCCGCTGATCGATCCGGTCACCGGCGAGGATCTCGGCGTCCCGTTGCTCGGCGTGGTCGATCTGATTCAGGATGACGAATACGGCCCGCGGATCTGCGACTTCAAAACAGCCGCGAAGTCAGCGACGCCGTTCGAGATCACGCACGAAATCCAGCTGTCGAGTTACGCGTACTTGTTTCGGCAGGCGACCGGGCGGGACGAAGGCGGACTGGAGATCAGATCGCTGATCAAAACCAAGACGCCGAAGATCCAGTTCCACCACTACGCTGCCAGTACGGTCCGGGGGCAGGGCGGCCAACAGCCGCCCTGCCCCCCGGACTCCGTTGATTTCCCACTTTCCCCTGCTAAACTGACTCCCACGCCCGGAATGGAAATTTAAGCGAGGACAGGTAAAGGTGTCGCTTGCCCATGTTTCCAATATCGAACCTGTCCCGTTTGCGTCCCCCGACGACTGGTAAGAAATAGCCCCGATAAACACTGGCAACGAACTGAGGTTTTCGAAATGTCACAAGGAGACTGCCATGATAGAACGTAATCGATTGATCGGACGGAGGGCTTTTTTACGCGGCACGGCCGCGGCCCTGAGCGCCCTGGCGGCGCCACAAGTGATCCGGGCATCGGCCCTCGGCGCCGACGGCGCCACGCCCCCCAGCGACCGGATCACGATGGGCTTCATCGGCGTGGGCGGACAGGGCGGCGGACATCTTGCCGGCGGGGCCTGGACCTACTTGCCCGGCGGCTACCTTGGCCGCCCGGACGTCCAGGTGCTGGCCGTTTGCGACCTCAAGCCTGGACGGCTCGAGGGAGCGAAGGCCACCGTGGAAAAGCGCTATGCCGAACGTATCCAGGCCGAAAGCTACAAGGGCTGCGCGGCATACCGCGATTTCCGCGAACTCTTGGCCCGTGACGACATCGACGCGGTGCTCATCGCCACGAACCCTCCCAACTTGCACGCCATGATCACGATTATGGCCGCGAAGGCGGGCAAGGACGTGTATTGCGAGAAGCCCACGGCGGGCACCATCCACGAGAGCCGGGCGATGGTCGAGGCGGTCCAGCGCTACGGCCGCGTCTTTCAGGCCGGCACGCAGCAGCGGTCCGAGTACGAAGGCCGGTATCGCCGCGCCACGGAGTTGGTCCGCAACGGCGCCCTGGGTGAGCTGAAGTCCGTCTACACCATCCTGGGCGGCGCCGGGGGGCACGTGAACATGCACGCGTTCGGTTCCCTTCCCGATGGGTCCGACCCGGACCTGCTCGGCGTCCAAACGATCAAAGCCGCGAGCGGCGGATACCCTAATTGGGAGCAGCACCACTACGACTGCGCCCAGTGGGGCATCGACGGCGATCGGACCGGTCCGATCGAGATCTACCGCGAGCCCGGCGGCCCGCTGGTCTTGCGCTATGCCAGCGGCGTCCTCGTTCACTGCGCCCCGCCCCCCGACGGTCAGTTCCGTTTCTCGGGGGCGGTGGTCTTCTTGGGCACGGAAGGAAAGATCAACGTGGGCCGGGAGGGGCTGATTGCCGATCCGCCCAGCATCCTGGACAAAACCATCGGCCCGGACGGCAAGCACGTTTATTACAGCGACAGCCACTCGGGCAACTTCCTGCAGTGCATCCGCACGCGGCAACTTCCCATCTGCGATGTGGAAACGGCCCACCGGGCCATGAGCATGATCCTGCTGGCTGGAATTGGCGAGCAGTTAGGGCGGCGCTTGCGGTGGGATCCGGCCAAGGAGCAATTCCTTGGCGACGACGAGGCGAACCGGATGCTCTCCGTGGTCGCCCGCCCCCCTTGGCGAATCTAAACCGAAAGCTACCCGAGACCCACTCCAACCGGATGGCAACCTGAAACCAGGAGGACCTTGACCATGCGAACGATGACACGATTTGCGGTGCTAGTGACGACAATGGCTTTGTACTGGGTTGTCGCGGCGGCCCATGCGGTTGCCGCGGATCCCACAGCGTTGCAGCGGACCGGCACGGGTAAGGATGTGCCGGCCCTCGCCCCGCTGCTGTTGCGCGAGGATCTGACCATGTCGGCCCGCTTGGCCTTGCAGGCGATTCCTGGGCCCGAGGCGGGCGAGGCGCTCCGCGCGGCCGTCGAGAAGACCTCCGGGCTGATCAAGGTGGGGATCATCGACTCGCTGGGCGTACGCCGCGAGGTGGCGGCCGTGGCCACGCTCACCCAGGCGCTAAGCGACGCCGACCCGCTGGTCGTCGGTGCCGCCGGGTTGGCGCTGGGCAAGATGGCACGCCGGAGTGTGCCCAGGCCCTGGCCGCCGTGGCGGACAAGATTCCCGCCGCCTCGCGGTCGACTTTTTGTGACGGCTACTTGCTCTGCGCCGACCGGTTGGCCGCCGTCGGCAAAGCGGCCGAGGCCCAGGCGATTTACCAACGCCTCGCCAAGCCGGCCGAGGCCCGTGCGGTGCGCCAGGCGGCGTTCCACGGGCTGCTGTGTACGGCGGGCGACAAGCAGGAAGAGTTGGTCGTTGCGCTGCTGACGACCAGCGACGCCGACGCGCGGGCCACCGCCTCCGGGCATCTCGGTTCACTTTCCAGCGGCGCGCTCCGCACGCTGGTGGGCAAGCTGGGCGGTCTGCCGCCCCGTCCCCAGGCGGCCCTGCTGACGGCGCTGGCAACGCGCGGGGAGAAATCGGCGCTGCCGGCCGTGCTGGAAGCGACCAAGAGTCAGGAGCCGGCGGTCCGGCTGGCCGCCTTTGAGGCGCTAGCGGAACTGGGCGATGCTTCGGCGGTGCCGGCGCTCATCGCCGCCATGACGACCGAGAATCCGGGAGCGGAGCAACGCGGTTCGACGGACCCGGCCGCGGCCCTGGCCCGGCGCAGCCTCGTGTGGCTGAAGGACCCGGCCGCCGATCAGCGGATCATGGCCGCTTTGGAGAACGCGAAGGTTTCGCGGGCCGAATTGATCGGCGTGCTCGCCGAGCGCCAGTGCAAGGCGGCCGTGCCCGTGTTCCTGAAAGCAGCGGCCGGCGCCGACGAGGACTCGCGGAACCGGGCAGTCGCCGCCTTGGCCCGCCTGGCCGCGCCAAGCGACGTGCCGACGATGCTGGGACTGGTGCTGAAGACCAGGCAGGGCGTCGACCGCGACAACGTGGAGAAGGCGGTTATGCTCGTCTGCCGACGGATTCCCGACCCGGAGAAGTGGGCCGACGCCGTGCTGGCCGCCGCGGGCGCGGACGACTCGGCCAAGAGCGAACTCTTGCCGTTGTTGGGACGCATCGGCGGCCGCAAGGCGCTGGAAGCGATTCGGGCGGCCATGGACGGCAAGGACGCACAAATCAACGAGGCGGGCGTGCGGGCACTGTGCAACTGGCCCGACGCCACGGTGGCCGACGAGCTGCTCCGGATTGCCAAGAACGCCGCCCGGGACACCCATAGGCAATGGGCGCTGCGGGCCTTCGTCCGCGTGATCGCCCTGCCCAGCGAGACTCCGGCGGCCGCCAAGCTGGCCCTGCTCAAGCAGGCCCTGCCGATGGCCGCGCGCGACGAGGACCGGGGGCTGATCCTCGAGCGGGCCGCCGCCGTGCGGACCCTCGAGACCCTGCGGTTCGTCACGCCGTACCTCGACCAGACGGCCCTGGCGCAAGCGGCCTGCAAGACCGTTGTGGAATTGGCCCACCACAAGGATCTCCGCGAGCCGAACAAGGCCGAGTTCACCCCCGCGCTGGAAAAGGTCATCGCCGTCTGCAAAGATCAACAGCTTGTCGATCGCGCCAAGCGGTATCTCCAAGAAATGTAGCGACCACCCCCTTGGCAGGATCCCCGTTTCCCAAAAACCGAACACAAGAATTCTGAAAACTTCTTGGGGGGCTTAACAAGTCAAATGCCCCTGTTCAAGATGACGATTGTCGGCTCGCTGCCGTGGGGTTCCGGCGGGCGTCACAAGAACAAGAACCCCGTGAACAATCACAACACGTTCAACTCCGCGCCGAGCAGGACGGGCCACAGGACGGGTTGTCAGTCGGATTTGAACAGTAGTACCTCCACAGCTGGTGCAAGCTTACCTGGAACACGTCGGGGAGCCCTTGGGCCGTATTTGCGAACAGGAAGTGACTGAAGCCGTTGCCACTGCCGAGCAAATCGACGACTACCCCGATGATGAGCCGTATCCGAGTGCGTCTTCAAGCCTAAGATTGTGGGTTGTGAGCGGCAAGGCGCTAGCCGCCGGTGGCGTTTGGAACCGGCGGCTAGCGCCCAATGCCATCTACTTTGTAGCGGCACGGCGCGAGCCGTCCGGTATTACAGTCGGAAAACCTGGCGGCTTACGCCGCTCCGCTAACAAAAAACGCCCCCAATGGTCCCAAAGTAGATGGCATTGGGCTAGCGCCTTGCCGCTCACTCATCGTGCCCCCAACGTTTAGCCTTGACGACGCACTACTGCGTCGTCAAGAGATGCCGGACGTGGACGCAGTAATACCCCCCTTCCCCAGCCTGCCGCCGGAGGCGGCAGGCTGGGGAAGGGAGGACGGCGGTGAACGTCGGTCGCGATCTCGCTTACAAGACTTCTCTCACCGTCCAGGCGTTGGACGGGGGCGTTTTCGAAACTAAGACAGTCGAACAAGGAAGGCGACGCCCAGATTTCGTCCCGTGCGAATCGCTGGATGACAGCCCGCGAACAGCTTGGCAACCGTCGATCTCGAAACAAAGCTTTCCCCAATCGAAATGCTGAATCGGTTCCTGATGCAGGCTTCGAATCGCTGGCGTTCGCCAAGCCGTTATTGCCCAGCGAGTTGGGGGTTGTTGCCCCCGGGTCTCATTGACACACCGCCGGTGTGGCGCATTCAATTGCAGCAATGTCAGTGCCGATGGGTGGTGTTGACTGGCGACGATTCTGTGGAAAGGCTCGGTCTCAATGCAGTGTCCAGCGTGTGGCAAACCGAATGCGGAGCGAGGCAAGTTCTGCATGGAATGTGGTAGTTCGCTTGACGCAACGGCGGAAGTGATCCAGCCGCACGAGGCAGTGCGTGCAGCGAAATCCGGCACGTCTTCGGCCAATTTCGCGGGGAAATCACGGGGCGACGGCTCTTCTTGCGACGATGATCTGAAGGCCGGCGCGACGCAAGCTCCGTGGCTGGAGTCTGCCTACGCTTCGTCGTCGCCTGGCAGACCAGGCGTGGCGGTGACGATCCCGGCGGGGTTGGAGAAGTATCGCGGCGCAAACCTGGCCGGCACACTGGTCTTCGCTCGACGCCACCAGTTTCGTCGGGTTCACCTGTTCGGGTCTCGGACATTGAAGTTTGGACGAGTGCCTGAGCAAAACGACGTGACGCTGTTCGTACTTCCCTTGACACCCCAGAACCAAGCGTTGACGAAGGCCGTCTCTTCCCAGCACTTCAAAATCCTGCTGGATCGAAATGGCTTGGTGGTCCAAGATCGTTCAAAGTACGGCACGTCGCTCAATGGACGAAAGCTCCAGGGATCTGGTGCGGTTCCACTGGATCAGGTAAGCGAGGTGGCGGTCGGCGTCAGCCTGAAGCTCCGCTTGACGCCCTTGGTCAAGCAACCGCCGGGTGAGGGCTGGGAGCACGATCCTTATGCCGGTTTAGCTCCTGCGGACGAGTCGTGGACGACAGCCGCCGGTTTGGGGCTGGGCGGACTCCTGGTGGAACGCGTGGACAACGCGGCGGAAGAAGAGTGTTACCTGATGGTGTTTACGTGGGCCGCGCTCGGACCTGCATTTGACGGCGACACCGGATTGCCGCCCGTCGAGGGCGGGAGATTGCGATTGGTCCGGCGCGCCGGCCAGTTCTGGCTGCACAATGTGGCCTCAGCTGCTCCGCCTTCTGTGGAAGGCGTTCCCGTACCTGGCGTCGCGATTAGCCCGCTGCTTCCCGGTATGAAGCTCACGCTCGACGGCGGAGTTCACGGACATCGACCAGTTTGGCATCGACGCTGTCTGAGGGTCTGCCGGTTGATCCTGTAGAAGCTGCGGAAGCCTTGCATGTTCTGCACCGAATGTGGGCAACCGAATCAGGATGGGGCGAAGTTCTGCCACGCCTGCGGCAAGCCGTTGCCGCGAGGCAGCGCTGCCGGGAACTTGATCGCGTCGGCCACCCAGTTGCCGATGCTGCCGGACACGGGAACGGTTTCGTCCGCACCGACGCCGGGGAGTTCCTCAGCCGGTCTGAAACAAGCGGGCGGCACCGTGTGGATCGAATCCCTGGTGCCGGGACAGGTCCTGGCCGGGCGGTACGAGATCCAGCAGCGGCTGGGGGCGGGTGGAATGGGTCAGGTCTGGCAGGCTCACGACCGAGAACTGGACCTTGCGGTGGCGTTGAAAGTGCTGCCGCCCGTGTTGGCGGGCAACTCGCGGGCAGTGGCGGCGTTGAAACGCGAAGCGGCGTTGTCACTGCGACTGACGCACACGAACATCTGCCGGCTGTACACCTTCCATAGCGACGGCGACCTTGGGTTTCTGGTGATGGAGTTGATTCTGGGCCGGACACTGGAGCAACTGCAAGACGAGCGGCCGGAACGCCGGATGACGTTGCCGGAGCTGTTGCCCATCTTCGGAGCCGTGGCCGAGGCGGTGGACTTCGCGCATCGGCAGACGCCGCCGATTCTGCACCGCGACATCAAGCCCGCGAACATCATGGTGGCCCAGCCTGGCGGCGTGAAAGTGCTGGATTTCGGCATCGCCTGCGAGATCCGGAACACAATGACGCGGATGACGGGGCAAGCGTCGGCAGGCACGCTGTTGTACATGTCGCCCGAGCAGTTCCACGGAGACCGACTTTCGCCCGCCTCGGATCTGTCTGCGTTGGCGGCCACGCTGTACGAGTGCTTGGCCGGTCACCCACACCGCGCCGCGTCCCTGCATCCACGGAGCCCAGCTGGGCGGCGGCTCCTCGTTCACGGCCACACAGCGCACGTTCACGGTCCCGGCCCAATCGCCACGCGCCGAAACCTGTGTCATCAGGATGAGCATGGGCGTGTGGTGCTTCCACTTCGCCGGAATTTCGCCGACCAAGATCAACCGCGACCCATCGTCTCGGTCACGGAGCCTGTTGGCGGTCTGAATGTTCCACCCCACTTCCTCACACGCCGCCACGAGTCCACCGCTTCACATCCTCCGCTGGTTCTCGGCCCGCTCTCGACATACTGCGGACACACCTTGTCGTCGGTCCATGGGGGCCTTCAGGCCCGTAGGTATTCGTCTTTGCCGGGGCGACCAAGTTGCGATATAATTCGGCAGTTCCATCGACTCGAACACGCTGCCAAGGAAATCGGATGAGCCATGACGCAGACCACTGTTGAACAAATCCTCGACTTGATCAAACAACTTCCGGCCCGGGAACGCGAGGCATTGGACCAACAACTCGCGGAGCGTGCGGAGACGGAATGGCGCCACGAGGCAGAGCAAGCCCGACGAGAGGCCGAGCTGCGGGGAATCGACGAATCCACCATCGATGAGGCCATCCGCAGGCGGCGGTATGGGGCATGAAGGTTTTCTTCGATACCAACGTCTACGTTGCCGAAGCTTTGGTCGGTGGCGCCGCCGAAGTCATGTTGTCGGCCACGGCGGATGCCTCCTGGCGGATATTTGTCAGCCACTACGTGTTATGTGGCTGCCCCTATCGGGGCGAAAACCCGTGGATCAGGATCAGGGCGTTGTCTCGATTTGTCATGTGCGCCCTTTCACGGCAAGCAGCAAAACAGGCTCTCGCCCTTGCCACCGTGCCAATTTCCCATGTCAACTCCAACTTTGCATCGCCCTAGGCCGCCCCTATCGGGGCGAAAATCTTGTGTATAACGACGAGGGCAAGCCCGTGGCATCCAATTCACAGAACTACAAAATCTCATTCTTTACGCAAATCGCCCCGAAAACCGTTCGGTGCTAGGTGCCCTGCCGTTGGAATTCATTTTGCCAAGGCATCGAAGTGGCGCGTCAGCCGTTTCCCACGCACTGCGAGCAACGCTCGCGGAACCTCACTTACGCGTCGGGGCGGTGTGAGAGGACCGAGCGTTTGCCTCCCCATTACCAGCGGGCCTCCAGACCGATGCTGGCCCCGTGATAGAATACGCCTCCGTCGGTGTTCAGCTGGCTGCCGCTTATCGGCGGATTGTAGTTGTCGTTGGTGAAATCGAGTTGATTCGGCGCGAGGGCCACTCCGTTGATCCAGAGCAGGTTGTAGCCCGCCCTGACGTTCCAGGTCTTGGTCAACTGATAGATGGCGGACAGATTGATTTCGCCGACAAAAGCTACTTGTGCGCCTCGGCCAGTCACAGTGGGACGCAAAGGAAAATCTCTCGGCCAGTCGATCCACGTCTGCTTCTCGTTCGCATCGTTACCATAGATTCCCGCCTTGCCGGTCGCCTCGTAGCCGAATCGGCCACAGCAGTAGCGCGTGCGGGCTCCGAGTTGCGCCCCGTACAGGTTGTTGTTCGTAGACAGGTCGTACTCCCCAAGACAGTCCCTTCCGTCCGGTAACTTACGGCCGACATCTCCCGAGATCAGCAGACGTTCGGTGAGGCTGATGTAGCGGAAACCGCCGAACCACTCCAACGAACGACCGCAGGTGATACCGTCGCAGGGATCCGTCGAGCAGCAGCAGTCACAGCACAGGAGATTCAGTTCGAAGCTGTTGAGTTGCGACCAGTAGTCGACCCGCACTTGCTTGGGGATGGTGAATAAGTCGGGGACAGGTCCAATCGGATTGGGAAGAATCGCCCAAATTCCTGAGTTCCCTTGGTTGAATGTCGCTGAAGCGTGGGAATCATAGAGTCCAAGGTATCCCAGATCGAGGTACAGGCTGTCGCACAGGCGAACCCCCGCGCCGGCCCGCAGGCCAGGTGACCAATTGAAGTTCAGATCGTTGGTCGCCAACAGTGTTCCGCCCGCTACGTCAAACAGGATGGGCTGTGTGGCATTGCCGTTGGTGCGGGTCATGAACAGACTCTCGGCGTAGGCATAGCCGCGCGGGCAGAGCAGGCAGGAAACGCAATCTTGGTTGCCGCAACCCGTGGCGTCCGACGTGCCGTCACTCAACCAACGACCATGATTCTCGGTGTAAGAAGGTGGGGTCGGCAGCGAGTCACCTGCCGCGAGCGGATCCGCATTCGGGGCGTTCAACACCGCTGGCTGATCCGGTTCCCACCTGACGGCGAAGGTATCGGCCGGGGCAGCCGCCGCGGCGTGGACAAAGGCAGTGGCGCAAAGCACGATTACGCCAAGAAATGGCACCCTCATGGCAAGCTCCTTGGAACGAGATCCACTCCGGCGCCGATCGTGCTCGTTCCGTGAGCTTGGGGGGGGCGTCCTAACGCGATTGCCACCACGGCGCGTAGAGTCTCTGATCGGCCTGAGCGAGCAGGACATTGAGCAATTGGCGGCGGCTGCAAAGAATCGGTGTAGAGAGCATCTCCGGTATGCCGCGTGCTTTCCACGAAACAGGCATAGGCGGAAGTGCGAGCGACATGTATCCTCTACGCGCGCGATTGACGGCGCACTTTTTCGGTTTCAGTAGTTCGACTGTCTTGCTTCCGCTCGAAAACTCGCGAAGCGAGTCAGTCCTCCCCTTTACCATGGGGAGGTTGGGAGGGGTGTCAGTATGTCCCAATGTACAGCGCCACTTTGCGTGGCAGGAGCGATGTAACAGACCGGCGATTAAGCACTTCCGCCCCCGCCGACCTTGCGTCGAATGGCACGCGGGTTAAGCGTAACCTCCGATCCCCACTGGGCTTGCCCGGAATGGTAGGAGATTAAGGACGGCAGGAGCGATTTCCCGCCACGGCGGGGCTTGTCCCCGTCGAGCGACGTTTAGTACCAGAAATGCCAACCAACGATGTCTCCACGCCACCACGGAGCTCGCGTCGAATGGCACGCGGGTTAAGCGTAACCTCCGATCCCCACTGGGCTTGCCCCAGTGGACAAGAGGTTTGAAAACCAAAGCCGCGTACCGCAACCACACCCCGTCCCCTTCGCCGCATTCACCGCCGACGCAGGCGGCGGCGAATGCGGCGAAGGGGAATAGATGTGGTGGGGGCCGCTGTTAGTGATCAAACCCTTTTTCCACTGGGGCAAGCCCAGTGGGGGAAAGTGGCGGAATGACAACGACTTATGCTTAACCTCGTGCCATTCGAGCTCGCCTCCGTGGGGCGATGTTTCCTGGAAAAGCCTTGGGAAACACCGCTCCACGCGGGCCAGCCGCGTGGTGGCGAAGTATCAGGATTGCAACGCCAATCTGGTTCTAAACACTCCTCCACGGAGGCAAGCTCCGCGGTGGGAGGACGGACGATCCATGACTGAAACCCGTGCCTCAACGCTTGACCTCGTACCATTCGGGCTTGCCCCAGTGGACAAAAAGTTTGAAAACCAAGGCCGCGTACCGCAACCACATCCCGTCCCCTTCGCCGCATTCACCGCCGCCGCAGGCGGCGGTGAATGCGGCGAAGGGGGATAGGGTGGAGACCCGCTGCTGGTTACCAAACCTTTTCTCCACCGGGGCGAGCCCGG
>JAPLNJ010000969.1 GCA_026692885.1 Planctomycetota bacterium
AGCAAGCCTAGGAGCACTCGAGAGAGATGCCAAGCCCCGCTCAGTTCCATTGCCTGGCGGGGCAGGTTGGCATCGTCTGGGGGGTGGCCTTTTCGCCCGACGGGCGTTACGTGGCCTCGGGCGGCGGCGACCGGTTCCAGAACCTGGGCGGGCCAGATCTCCGCAACCTGGCCTGGATTCCCGGAACGGATTTCGTAGTTCGGCTGTGGGACGTCGAAGCGGGCCAGTTGGTGCGCGGCTTCGAGGGGCATACCGCACCGGTTACGAGCGTGGCCTTCTCCCCGGATGGCCGCCTGCTCGCCTCCGCCAGTGGCGACAAAACGGTGCGGTTATGGGAGGTGGCTACCGGCAAGGAGGTCCGCAAGTTCGAGGGGCATACCAACAGGGTTGAAGCCGTGGCCTTCTCCGCCAACGGGCGCCGACTGCTGTCGGGAAGCCGCGACGGCAGCGTACGGCTTTGGGAGTCAGAGACCGGGAGGGAACTGCAACGCTTCGAAGGACATACCGGGTGTGTTTGGGGGGTGGCCCTGTCTCCCGACGGCGAGCGGGCGGCTTCCGGTGGTTTCGAACCGTTCGTGCGGATTTGGGATGTGGAAAGCGGGCGGGAGCTACAGCAATTGCGAGGGCATCGAGACTCGGTCGTCAACGTGGCGTTCTCGCCCGACGGCCGCCGTCTCCTCTCTGGCGCCTGGGACCATACGGCCCGACTATGGAACCTGGAAAACGGCCAGGAACTACGCTGTCTCGAAGGGCATACGCATCGCGTCGAGGGGGTCGCCATCTCCGGCGATGGCAAACGCTTACTGACCAACTCCTTGGACGGCACGGTTCGTGTTTGGGATGCCGAAAGCGGCCAGCAAATCGCCTGCTGGGAAGGTCACACCGGTCCTGTCAGCAAAGTGGCCTTCTCGCTGGACGGCCGTTACGCCGTTTCCGGCGGGTGGGATAGTTCGGTGCGGTTGTGGCGACAGCCCTAGCCAAGCTCAGCGGAGACAGCCAGATGGACGATGCGCGTGAACCCTCGGACGCCGGGCGTTTGACGCCTGGAACCCTACCCACCCAACTGGCGCACTTCCGCATCCTGCGGCGGATTGACCAGGGCGGCATGGGCGACGTGTACTTGGCCCATGACGAAGCCCTGGACCGCCCGGTCGCCATCAAAGTGTTGCCGCCGGAGTTGGCCCGCGACGAGACCTTTGTGAAGCGTTTTCACGCGGAGGCCGCGGCCATCGCGAAGCTGGGACATCCCAACGTCATTCGCGTGGACTTCATTGGCGAGCACGCGGGGCAGCATTTCTTTGTCATGCAGTGGATTGACGGCGAGTCGCTCGGCCAGCGGCTGGTACGCCAGCCCCGCCTGCCGCTGGACGACGCCCTGGGACTGGCCGAGCAATGCCTGGCCGGACTGGCCGCGGTGCACGCCCAGGGCTTGGTGCATCGCGACATCAAGCCGGCCAACGTCCTGATCGAGGCCCGGACCGGACGGGCGGTGCTGGTAGATTTTGGGCTCGTCCGCCGGTTGGGGGCCGCCTCGGATTTGACCGTAACCGGCGTCGTGCTGGGGACCGCCGACTACATCGCGCCGGAGCAAGCCCGCGGGCTGCCCGTCGACACGCGGGCCGACTTGTATGCGTTCGGCGTGTTACTCTACCAGATGCTCGCCGGCCGGTTGCCGTTTGAGCCCGCCTCTGCGTCGACAATGCGCTTCCAGCACGTGTACGGGACGCCGCTCCCGTTGGCCCGGACGGCGTCTGCCGTCCCCCCGTCCCTGGCCAGCATCGTGGAACGCTTGCTGGCCACCGATCCGGTGGATCGCTACGCGAACTGCGAGGAAGTGCTGGCCGCCTTGCGGGGCTTCCGGGAGAGTCGGCGGCTGGCCGAACGGGAGACAGCCGAGGCGGCGCCGAGCGTCTGGCCGCGGCTCAGCACGAGACGGTGGCGCCGGGTGTTTCGCCACTGGCAAACCGTAGCAGGTCTGGCCGCGGCCGTCTTCGTGGTCGTGTCCTTGCTACTGATCACGCACGGTTGGTGGTCTCCGCGACAGACCGTCGCGGTGTCGCCGCCCACCCCGCCAGCCGACGTCGCCACGCTCACGGCCCAGGCCGCCACCCCGCCACCTCAGGACGCCACTGCGTCGGCTCGCAACGCCACTGCGTCGGACACCGGCTCCACGCTGCCCCCGAAGTTGCTGAGCCCGCTACCCGATGCGGTTCTGGAGAACGGCAGTCTTGATGGTAGCCGACAGAAGACCTGGGAATTCGCTTGGTCGGCGGTTGTCGGTGCCACGCGATACCACCTGTTCGTGAGCGGCAGAAGGGCCCCGAGGCCCGTCGTCGATGTGTCCGAAATTGGTCACACCCAGTACAGCCACCGTGGGACCGGCTACGTTATTGAGGCCAATCAACGCGGCTGGCGCTGGAGGGTGCGCGCCCTGGTCGGGGACAAGTGGACGGACTGGACGGAGGAGCGGACTTTCGACGTGGGGCCAATCGCCACTCCCGAGTCGCGAGCCAGCAGCGTCCCGTCGGGGAACGAACCTTGAAATCGGGCCGTGGGCTGCGAAAAGCGGGTCCCCGGTTCATTGATTCAATGCAGGAAGAAGTTGCGTCCCGTTGTCGCGGAATCCGTGTCGGGCAGAAAAGCCCGACTTACTCGCCCGCGGTCGCCAGGCCGTGGGCATCGAGACCCCTTTTCTACAGCGAACCGAAGGAGACGAACCATGGGCATGTTCAAACGCATTTCGGACATCATCTCGGCCAATCTGAACGAAATGACCGAGAAGTTCGAGGACCCCGAAAAGATGTTGAAACAGGCAATTCGGGAGATGGAGGAGTCGATTGCCGAGGTGACCGGTCAGACGGCCAAGGCGATGGCCAACGAGAAAACCCTGTCCCGCGAGTTGGAGCGAAATCGGGCGCAGGAAGAACTGTGGCAGGAGCGGGCCGTCAAGGCGGTGGAGGCCAATGATGACGAACTGGCTCGCAAAGCCTTGGCCCGCAAGCACGAACACGCCCAGCTGGCGACGGCCCTGGAGGACCAACTGGCGGCGGCGCAGCAGGCCACGAGTTCGATGCGCCGCCAGTTGGACGGAATGAAGGCCAAGCTGGCCGAGGCCAAACGTAGCCTGGCCACGTTGTCGGCCCGCAAGCGGGCCGCCGATTTCAGCAAACGGATGGAGGCTCAGACCGCCGGCCTGACGGCCGAATCCGAGGAGAACGCCTTCGGCAAGTTCGATCGGCTCAAAGCCAAAGTGGAACAGGCGGAAGCAGAAGCCGAAGCGCTGCACGAACTGCGGAGCGACCGAACCGCCGCAGCCGAAGTGGAACTCCCGGACGAGAATCTGGACGTCTCCGTCGAGCTGGCAGAACTGAAACGGAAGATGCGAAAATAGCTGACTGGCGGAGACGCTGGGAAACGTAGGCGAACGGGGTCGTGACCCACTGCTGTGAACCGGCCTTGATCATAAGGTTGCGCATCGTAACCCGACGCGTAAGCGAGGAAGAGCGGCGATTCAAATGCCAGCGATTGTTGGACGAAGCGGCCGTGCTGGCCTGTAGTGTGTATGTGGATCTGAATCCGATCCGTGCCGGAATCACCACCACCCCGGAGACCTGCCCCGTTTAATTGTCCCGTTGCTCTGAGCGCAATTGCCCTTATGCACCCGGTTCCGGCATCCGGCAGCGTGGCTGATTGGACAACGCCGACGGATTTTGTACGATTCAGTCCGAGGAGTCCGGAAGTGGTTTTCCAAGGCAGCCGGGGATCGCGAGGTATTTTTGGGAAAGGTCGTTGAATGGCAAGCACGCAGAGCACTCTGGGCGCTATCGAGGAGATTGCCGACTTCCTGGCTTCCGGACCTTCTCCTGACGAACTGCTGCAATTCCGACCTTCGCCCCAGACGCAGGCAAGGGCTGAGGAATTGCTGGAGAAGCTGAAGGATGATTGCCTTTCTGCAGACGAGCGTGGAGAGTTGGACCAGTTCCAGCAAGCCGAGCGGCTGATGCGTTTCGTCAAGGCGCGGATTCAGGTCGGCAAGGCACGGCGGCCATGAGCCAGCGAGTACCAACCGCCCTCAAAGCGTGCAAGAGCGTCGGTGGCTAATCGAAGCCGGACGGTATCCTGGTAGGGTGAGCGCGCGGGCCAAGCCTCAAGGGTAATTCAGGGATGGCTCAAAATAATGGGTGTCACCAAACCCTGCCGGTGAGCCTGAGCGAGTACCTGCGTCTGGTGGGCTGGACAGGGCGACAATCGCGGCCGGACAAGCGGGGGCAGATTCCGGCCGAGTTGGCACCGATCCTGACTCGGCTGCAGTTATCGGCCGAGACGTGGGTAGAGACCGTGCTGAACTTCGGTCGCTGGTTCAAGCGTGCCGCCGGTCTTTGAAGTTGCGAATTTCGGTTCCGACGACGGCCCCACCGACCCCGCGTCGGTGGAATCAGGTTTGAAAACTATGCGGAACCCCAAAAAACGGCCCCCGTTCCGCCCTTGCCGCCGGACCGCCGCTGGCGGCGGTCCGGCGGCAAGGGCGGAACGTGCATGCCACGGCGCGGGCGTCGCCTAGTCGCCAAACCTACATCCACCGGCACGGGGCCGGGTGGGGACCATGAAAATGCGCAACTTCAAAGCCGCCGGTCGGGCGGAGAGCTTGACGGCGGAAGCCTCACGCCGTGGCCGACACTGGCTGCACGGCTTGTCCCACAGCCGCGCCGCCTTTGCCTGACACCCGCCCGCTTCCCGCGGCTGCCGAAAGCCCTCATTTCTCCCGCCAGGCCGCTTGGCGCCGGGTTCGCTTTGTCGAAAGCGATACCGACGCCGCTGGCGGAATGCAATTCTCTCCGTTCCTTTTCCCGCTCTTCTCACCCCGTCGAGTCCGATACCTACTTGATACTCGCTTGTCACGCCGGGATACTCTTGGGGAGCCTGAAGTTTATGGGTGTCACTTTTTTGGGTCCTCTTTTTTGGGTCGTCACTTTTTTGGGTCGTCGTGGCCAAAGCTGCGCCTCGCTCGCTGGCGAGCGTCAGGTCGTGGTTGTTGCCTCGGGTGTCTGGTCCCGCATTGCCTTCGACGGGCAGGGGGCGTAAACTGCTTGGCAAAGCACCGCACTGGCGTCAGTTTCTTGGAGATATTAAATGGGAGCCAAGTATAACGCCGTCATTCAGCGCCATGGCGACTGGTGGATCGGATGGATCGAGGAAGTGCCGGGTGTCAATTCGCAGGGCCAGACCCGCGAGGAATTACTGGAAAACCTGCAGGACGCCTTGGAAGAGGCGTTAGAGATGAATCGGGCCGACGCCCGCGCGGCAGCAAGCGGCGTGTTCGAGGAAGTGAGCATTCCGGCGTGAAACGGCACGAGCTAGTTGCGCACATCCGAAGTCATGGATGCGTGCTCGTCCGCGAGGGACGTCGGCACTCATGGTGGGGCAACCCGGTGAACAACCGGCGCTCGGCGGTCCCGCGGCATACAGAGATTCCAGATCCACTGGCACGGAAAATCTGTCGCGACTTGGGCATCCAGGAACCGTGACGAGCGAGGTGCGGGTTGGCCCATAGCGGATGCAGGCGAGCGGGTGGGTAAGCCAGGGGTGGTGGCTCGGCTTGAGGCACCCGCCGCTTGATCCTGGTCGTAGTCGCGGGGCCGAAACAACTCCTGCCATCGGCTGTCGTAGCGAAGGGCCCCGACGTGAAATAATCTCGGCGTTTGCCGTTCTGCCCGCTCACCCCAAGACGGGGCCGCGTAAAATTGCGGAGTGAGGCAGGCCAGAGTTTGTTCCACTTCTGTTCCGCCCGCAGCAATCAAGCGGGTGGAGGCGACGCCGGGGACCGTCCGACGCTCGTGGGGGAATACACGTTCTTTAATCTCAACACCAATGTGGGCCTGACGGACGAGGACTTCTCGCAAACCAACCCTCATTACTTCTTCGATCGGCGGACGACGCCGCTCGCGAGACAGGAACCGAAAGACAAGTCAGCGGCGGGCGGGTTCGGCGGCAACGGCGGCTCGACGCCCAAGACGCCGTGCCAACGATGACCACCGAACCGACCACCACCCCGAAGCCCCGCCGCCGCTGGCTGCAGTTCAGCCTGCGGACGCTGATGGTGTTGGTGCTGTTCTGCTCGATTCCCGATAATCTTGCCTGACCATAACCACCAATCGCGTTAATCGATGTCGAGCTACGACTGATTCTGCTACGCCACGGCGGCCTGGCACCACACGCGGCGACGTGCTGCGCAGCGACGCCAGTGGGCAGGCGGTGTTGGCCCCCGGCGTCTTTAGGAACGTGGCAGAGGCGACAACCTCAGGAGGTAATGTGCGAACACTCCTGATCATGGTCCGCACCCGAATGCGATGCGCTGAAGGTAACCAGGCGGTTCTCGGTTCTGCTACGGATGGACAGCCAGGTCACACGCGACCGTCTCTGTGGCCACGATAGTCGCTGTACCCGTGGCCAGTACCCGGTCGGCGTTGCGATCGAACAGCTTGACGGTCCAGAGTCCGGGCCAGAGATTCGGAATCGAGAGGTTCCCCTTCGGAGAAAACGCGTTGACCTCGATTCCCCTCACGTCCGTGGCGACGACGTCGCCGGGGACACCGTGCCCTGGAGGAAGCGTGATCCGGCACTGGATGTTACCGCCTGGAGACAGCCGCAGCGGGCCTGCGTCGGTGATCTTCCCCGCCGCGACCGTCAGATTGTCCGCCCGAGCCCAGCCGCGTTTGGAATCTCGCGCGAGGACCGTGTACCTGCCGTCCGCCAAGAAGCGGAAGGCCCAGGCGTCGCCGAAGAGGTCCTCGAACTGCAGCAGCTGTTTCGGCTTCTCGGAAACCACATAGACGCTGGTTTCCGCATCGGCCGGCGCGATCGTGCCGATCAGTGCGGCCGGATTGAGGCGAATGCGGATCGGCGGAGCGTGAGTGGTCGCGTCGGTCACGTCAAGATCCCGCTCGAACAGAGGCTCGTTCGAGTTCGAGTAGGCGTTCAACCAAGCGGCAACCTGCAAACGATACCGGCCTTTGGGGACGCCGCGGATCGTGCAAGGGGTCACGCCCGGACGTTCGAGGAGGCAGGTGGGGGTCGAGGGAATCGCTGCCGCTGTGCCCTCCGGAGGCAGGAGCTCGATATTGACGTGAGTGTCTTCGCCATAGGATGAATCCTCCTTGTTCGCCGGGCGCGATTCGCGCAGTCCCAGACCTGCCAGGCGGTGGCGCTCGGAACCGTCCCCCACGACGAACTCCAGCGGCACGTCCGGCGTTCCCGGCGGTGGGGCAAACCAGACCCGCGTTTCCCGACCTTCCACGACCTGGACTTCACGCGAATGTGAGGCGCCCATGTCCGCCGTGGCCATGTAACTGATCCCCACAGTGACGCGCCCGACCGGCGCTTCCTCGACGGTGAACCGCCCGTCTTCGTCGGTAATGAACTCAACCCGGCCAGGGACGCCCGGGGAGGTGATCGCGCCTCGGACGAACGGCCAGGGGGGGTGGCCCGTTTCGTCAGACGGCTGTGTAACCTGTCCCACAAGCCGCCCTGTTCCTCGCACCTTCAAGAGACCAACGTCGACGTCGTTGGCGGACACCGCAACCCAGAACTTCCCCGCCGTGATGTCCGGGCCGGAGACGCGTAACCCATAGAGCCCGGGTCGCACATGATCGATTCGGAACTTGCCGTCATTGTCCAGCGTGGCCTTCCGGCAGGCAACCCGCCGCATCGCCTGGTCGACGGCTTCGGCGGTCGAAATGAAGAAGATGCCACTGGAAGGCTCGTCTTGCTCCTTGTCAGGCGTCAGAACCACCTGTACCTCGCGCGGTTTTCGAAGGGGGCCGCAGACACGCCCTGCAACCGTCACACCACGCTCCAGTCGCACGGCCAACGACTCCGGCTGTTCGCCCACCTCGACGGTCTTCTCCCACGCGGCGCAGCCTTCGGCCTGGACGGCCAGCCAATGGCGCCCCGCTTGCTCGAACTCAAGGGTCAACTGTCCCTGCGGGTCGGCACAATCTCGGACGATGACTTGCTTGACCCGCGCATCGTTGAGTGGGGCAGCCTGCACGCGGAACTTCTTGACCGGCGAACCCTCCGGGGACAGAACTTGTCCGCTCCACTTCGGCAGCGGGCGCAACGTCAGCACCAGGTCGTCCGCACCTTCTCCCAGGAACTGTCTGTTGACCTTAAAGAAGCCCTTCTTCCGCGCGATCAGCGCAAATAGTCTCATCGGGGTTGCCCCCTCGGCATGGTCCAGCACGAAGCGGCCCTGACCGTCCGATTCGGTCAAAGCCAAGTGTCCAGCCGTCACTTCCACGCCGGGCAGCGGCGTGCCCACCGCGTCGACCACCCGCCCCGACACCCGACCGCCCGGCACCGGCCCGAGCTGCACATCAAGGGTGACCTCCGCTGCCGTGCCCTCCGGCTCCTCCGGGAACGGCACGTCCGTTTCTCCGTAGCGCGGGTGTTCGATGCGTACTTTGTCCGACCCCGGCATGACGCCCAACAACTCGAACTTGCCAAGGCGATCCGTGGTTGCCCACCGCCGCGAATCGGACACGATCAGAGGCGCGGCGAACACGCAGGGACGGACCTTGGCGCCAGCGATCGGCACGCCCGTTTCCGCGTCATGCACGATGCCTTTGACGGTTCGTCCGGGGCCGAGTTTCATTTGGACCCGTGGGCGTTCCTCCTGGCTGCGGATCAAGAATGATGCGGTGACTTCCTCGTATCCCCAGAAGCTGCAGTAGCCCCGTGCCCGGATCGTGACGAGCAATTGGCAAGAACGCGGGACGTGAACCTGAAACTCCCGCCTTCGACCGAACGGAAAGGGGCCACCCATCGATTTTGCCGCGGGGTATTGCGTCGTCGCAGCAAATTGGTTCACTTAAGGCCACCAGGGAACGGGGGTTCACTTACGTACCAAAACTCGCGACAACGGCGCGCGGCGAATCATGCCCTGCCGACGAAGTCGCGCAGGAACAAAGGCTCAAAGAGGACACCCAGGAGGTCGTGTGTAGGCCGGGGATCTGCGCTAGGACCTCGGCAGCTTTGTGCCACATCTGTGAGGAGCACTGGTCATGTCCCGCATGCCTCGACGGGAACTGATCGAAGAACCGGTAGTCGGTATCTATCACTGCGTCCAGCGCGCGGTCCGACGGGCCTTCTTGTGCGGCCAAGATGCCGTCACCGGCCGAAACTTTGATTATCGCAAAGCCTGGATTCAAGACCGACTGAAATTCCTGGCGGGGTACTTTGGCATTGAGGTGTTGTCTTTCGCGGTGATGAGCAACCATGCGCATGACACCGTGCTGAACTTCGGTCGTTGGTTCAAGCGTGCCGCCGGTCGGGCGGAGAGCTTGACGGCGGAAGCCTCGCGCCGTGGCCGACACTGGCTGCACGGCTTGTCCCACAGCCGCGCCGCCTTTGCCTGACACCCGCCCGCTTCCCGCGGCTGCCGACAAAAGCCCTCATTTCTCCCGCCAGGCCGCTTGGCGCCGCGTTCGCTTTGTCGAAAACGGTATCGACGCCGCTGGCGGAATGCAATTCTCTCCGTTCGTTTTCCCGCTCTTCTCACCCCGTCGAGTCCGATACCTACTTGATACTCTCTTGCCACGCCGGGATACTCTTGGGGAGCCTAGAGTTTATGGGTGTCACTTTTTTGGTCTACTCCTTAGCTTGATCGGTTCCCGCCTCGGGCGGCCCTTCCTCTTCTTTCTTCTCGGTCGTCATCGGGAACGGTCCTGCCAGAGCATCGTAGATCACCAGGATGTTCAGCAACCCGGCGAGCATGGTGTAGAGCGTGCCCAGTTCGAAATCGGCACCCAGCGAGGCATGCCAGCGGGCTAATTCATCCTCCGCTTCCGGCAGCACGGGCTGTTCGGGCGGCGCCATGAAACCGTTCCACCACGGCTTCTGTTTCTCGATGATCATCAGCTGGGCCTGCCACAGAGCCGGCAGCGCAGGCAGCCCGACGCCCGCTTGGCAAAGGTAGTGCCACCGCTTGTCGTCCTTGGTCCACGAGGCGTACACCACATGGCCCCGCCCGATGAGCAGGCCGAACAGGTAGATCGCCAGGATGCAGACCATGAACAGGATGCCCTTGGCGTAACGCCGCTGGTACAGATGGCCGGCGCCGGGCCAAAGCCAAGCGAGAAAGGCGGCCCACACCGGCTCGCGCAGATCGATTTCGATGGTCTCGTCCAAAATGACTTTAGTTGTTGGTTTGGCCATCGATCGCTGGTACTCCTTGCCGCGAGCCGTGCGGTGCGAGCATTGTATCGCACTTTACCCACGACGCCAGCGGCCTGTTGATCTAATCGGCGACAGTACCAGCCGTAGGGTGGGCTGCACCCACCAACTACAGCCGCTTGTGGTTTCGAAAACGACCCCGTCCAGCTCGCCTGGACGGTGAGAGAAGTCTTGTAAGCGAGATCGCGACCGACGTTCACCGCCTTCCTCCCGTCCCCAGCCTGCCGCCTCCGGCGGCAGGCTGGGGACGGGAGGGGTATTGCTGCGTTCGCGATCTCGCTCACAAGACTCCTTCACCGGCCGCGCAAGGCGGCAGGGGTCGAAGTGAGACAGTCGAAGTAGTAAAAGATCATCCGGGCCAGAGCGTGTGCGGCTCAATCCGTCAGATCGTAGCAGTCGAGAAACTCCTGGTCACGGACATACAGGCGCCCGTCGACGACCGTCGGATGCATCAACGTTTTCTGACAGAGGGCCTTCTTGCCCAGGATCTCCACGCCTTGACGGTCGAAACGGAACAGCACCAGTTCGCCCTGATTGCTGAAGGCCAAGCCCCGGTCGGCCGAGATGATCAAGTGACAGTCCGCCTGAAATGCCGGCTCGTCTTCCTCTTTCCAGAGGGTCTTGAGTTGATCCGCGGCATCCAAACATACCAGGTTCCCGGCTTGGCCCAGAACCAGTCCCCCGGCGACAACCGGCGTAGAGATTTCCGGGGCGAGATCTTCGCTCTGGCCTACGGGCGTCTGACGCAGCACGCCGTGCTCGTCAAAGGCGAACAGTTGGGCTGGGTTATTCGAGTCGGCTACGAGCAACTGCGTGCCAACTTGGACCGGCGTGGGGACGATGTAGCCGCCACTGACTTCCAGCTCGCGGCTCCAGAGGCGTTTGCCCGTTTTCAGATCCCAGCCTCCCAGCGTCTTGGCGTCGTAGCCAATTACCTGCTCCACGCCGCCCAAGGTCCCGGCCAGAAAGCTGGAGTAATTGGAGGCCCCACCTTCGCCTTGCCACACGGTTTGGCCCGTCTGGGGATCGAGGGCCACGAGCGCAGCTTTCCCGCCCGGATTGACGATCAGTTTGCGCTGGGCTACCAGCGGAGAACTGGAAAAGCCCCACCGCGGCACTCGCTTCGCACCGAGCTCCTGCAAGAAACTCTTCTGCCACACCGTAACGCCCGTCTTCAGCTCCAGGCAACACAAGTCGCCGAACGCGCTGAGCACATAGACCTTCTCTTGATAAATCAGCGGCGCAGCCCGCGGGCCGGCGCCGTAGTCCATCTCGCCGCTGTTGGCGAAGGTCCGTTTCCAGACATCCTGGCCGGCGGCCGCGCGATAGCAGGCATAGTAGTCGTGTTGATCGTCATGGTCGGCCATGACCAACAGACCGCTGACGACGCTGATCCCCGCGTCGCAACGCCCTGCGACCTTCTGCTGCCAGAGCAGTTTCAGCGCCGGCATGGTCTGCGGCAATTGCGGCACGCGTCCATCGCGGTTGGCTCCGCGCCACTGGGGCCAGTCGTCCGCCCGGCCGATGCCGCCAACGGCCCACGTCATCAGCCACGCCAGCGAGCACACCCCGAACAGCACCCGCTTTGAACATTCGTGTCTTGCCATTTGGATTTCACGGTCTCTTTGGCGAGCGGCAGAATGAAATCTACCCGTCGGGCGGCCTTCCCAGGCCGATCGGGACGGTCTGGGAAGACCATCCTACAGCGGGACGGTCTGGGAAGACCATCCTACATTGAGTTGACCAATCTATTTCCTGTCGCTCGCCTTTCGGCTGACGGCGTACAAGTACTCCTGCGTGGCCACGTACAACACGCCGTCGACGGCGCACGGTGTGCTCAAGCACGGGCTGTCGAGCTTGATCGTGGCCAGTAGCTTCTTTTCCTTACCGGTGGCAAGCACGAGCAGACCCTTACTGTACGGTACGTACACCTTGCCGTCGGCCACCATCGTCGAACCCCAAATCCGCCCGTCGACCTTGTGGGACCAAACGATCTCGCCAGTCGCGGCATCCAGGCAGTGGACAGCGCCAAACGTCTCGCCGATGTACAATAGTCCGTCGAGCACGGAGACGGTGGACATTGACCGGCCGATCTTGTCACAGCTCCACACGGCTGCCCCGCGCGCCGCATCCAGACAGGTGAGGCACCCCTTCCCCGGGCCACGATTCGGGTCGCGGCCGATGGTCACATAGACTCGCTCGCCAAGGCAGACCGGTGTGCCGATGATCTCCGACGGTCCATCCTTCTCGCGGTAAGTGACCGGCTTGCCGTTGCGAAAGCGGCAATCCGGCGGATTGCAGTCCACCGCCCAGACTTTCTTCAACACGGTCAGAGGGCCGGCGGCGGGACGACGGACCGGCTCAAAGGCGTAACACAACCCGTCGCCGCCGCCATAGATGATCAGCGGCCGGCCCCCGACCTGACACAACGCCGGCGAAGTCCACTGGCCCTTGAGCAGGCGTGTGCCAATCTTTTCGTCATCGGCAGCGACCAGCTTTCCGGTTTGCTTGTCCAGCACGATCAGGCTGGGGGCCAGCGGATTGAGGACTTTGTCTTCCTCGCGATTGATGCCGTTCCCGGTGCAGACGTAGAGCAGGTCGTCCAGCACCAGCACGGATGACGAGGAAGCATCATGCGGATGGACATCGTGCTCGGCGAGCAGATCGTAGCGCCACAGGATATCGGCATCGGTGGGTTTCACTTCCACGGCGGGCACGGCGTCTTGAGGATTATTAAAGGCCCCCGCCATGTAGCGGCCTTCCTCCTGGAACGGACCATCGTTGCCGTTCGCCATGCCCCGCAGGTCCAGGCACAGGACTTCGGCGTCATTGGTCACCAGATAGATTCGCTCCCCCTCGACGGTGGCCGACGCACAGATCCCGTATCCCGTGTCCGAGTGTGGGGCCCGCTTTTCCGGCAGCTTGGGCGTCACCAAGTCCCACACCGGCTGTCCGGTCTGAGCGTCCACGCACAACAACCAGCCGCCGGGCACATGGGCCTGGCGATTGGCCTTCGCGCCGCGGGCCGGTGGATTGTTGGTGCCGATCAACAGCTGGCCACCGATCACCACGGGACTGCCATGGGTTTCTGTGCCCAGCTTCAGGACCCACTTGAGGTGCTCGCCTTTGGCCAGGTCCATCGCCGCGGTATCCGGGTCAATCGGACCCGGGTGAAATGTCTCCGGCAATCCGCGGGCCGACGAGACCATGTTGTGCGCCGGCGTGCCACCCCACCGCGGCCAGTCCTCCGCCTGGACGGACAGGTCGGCGCAAATAACCGCGAGGCTGAACAGCCAACTCGTGCGTTTCATGGCAGGACTCGTGGGGAAGGGGGCAACTCAGGCGTCGTGAAGATTCTTACTACGGCGAGGATTTCGGGGCCGAATCTGTTTGGGCGGCGTGAGGATGTCCGGGCGCAGGGCGGAAGGTAGGTCAGGCGACGCCGGTCCATCGGGACCGGCGGATAGTTCCACAAGATTCTACCGGTTGTCCGCGCCGCTGTCACGCTCCGCGGACCGGCTTTGAGCATGACCCGTGCGAAATGCTATTGAGTGCTGGGTTGCCAAGGGCCTGGGAGGGCGAGGGGCCCAGTGGGCACCCCGCCGAGCCGGAGCGGGCCGTCAGGAACGGCCCACGGCTCCGCGGGAGCGTCGCCCTCCCAGGCCCCGTTCTTCCATTGGCAACTTAGGGCTCAATGGGTGACTTGATAAGCCCGTGGCCAACGGGCAGAATAGGAGTTGCGTGATCCGGTCGGTGTTTCGGTGCCCGTCGCACGATCGCGCCAACCGCTCCTCCGCTTGCCTTGAAGGTCACCTCATGAACACGATGAACACGTCCACGCTCATGCTGAAGCACGATCCTCCGATCATCACGGTGGAACAGCACATCCTGCAGGAACAGAAGCGGTTCCCCTCGGCGTCGGGCGAGTTCTCCTGGCTACTGTCGGGTATCACGCTGGCCACCAAGCTGATTCAGGCCAAGATCCGGCGGGCCGGCCTGACGAATATCCTGGGTACGCATGGCGATATTAACGTGCAGGGCGAAGTCCAACAGAAGCTGGACGTGTACGCCAACGAGGCGTTGTTGCACTGCCTGAGCTATCGGGCCAGCGTCGGTATTCTGGCCTCGGAGGAGAACGAGTCCCCGATCACCACCGAGCACGGCTCTGCCGATGCGAAATACGCCGTGGTGTTCGACCCCCTGGATGGATCCTCGAACATCGATGTCAACGTCAGCGTCGGCACGACGTTTTCGATCCTGCGACGGCCCGCGGACGGACCGACGGACGACGTGTCGCAATGGCTGCTGCAGCCGGGCTGCAAACAGGTGGCGGCGGGCTATGTGGTCTACGGCTCGTCCACGGTGCTGGTGTACAGCGTCGGCAACGGCGTGCACGGATTCACCTTGGAACCCTCGATTGGGGCCTACCTGCTGAGCCACGAGAACATCCGCATGCCGGCCCAGGGCAAGTACTATTCCGTCAACGAAGCGTTACGGGATGCCTTCCCAGAACCGTACCCCGCGTTTATCGATGGTCTGCGGACCGGCAGACTCGGGAGACCCTATGTGTCGCGCTACATCGGCTCGATGGTCTCCGACTTCCACAGGACCCTACTCAAAGGCGGCGTGTTCATGTATCCGCCCACGACGGAGCACCCCACGGGGAAACTCCGTTTGCTGTACGAGGCGAATCCGATCGCCTTCATTACGGAGCAGGCCGGGGGCGTCGCGCTCGACGGGCGCCAGCGGATTCTGGATATTTTGCCCAGCAGCATTCATCAGCGCATTCCGCTGATCGTCGGCAGCCAAGTCGAGATGACCGCCTTCCAACGCATGCTGCCGTAACGCGGGCCGGCCGCAACCAAGTAGGTCAGGCTTTCCAGCCTGACGGGTGAAGACGTTACCGTGGCTGTCCCTCCGTCAAGAGGACTTTATCGTCCGGAGGATTCCAATCGTAGATGCGGTAGCGTTTGAGCAACTGTGTGCCGACCTTTTCCAAGTTGGCGTGTGAACGCGGATTGGATTCCAGAATCCAGGAGTACTCGATTTCCTGGATACCCCACTCGATCACGCTAGGCACCATGGCGTCCGTAAGCACGAGCGGAATGCCGAGCCGTTGGTACTCCGGGATTACGTTCACGGCCATGATGCGAAGCTTTTGGAGTTCTCGTTTGCGGCTTAGAAGCCGCAAGAAACCGAAGGGCCACAGCCGGCCGTCCAGTTGCTTGAGCCGTGGATTGTAGTCCGGCAATCCAATCGCAAAACCCACCAACTTCCCATCGATCTCGGCACCTAGGGTAAAATCCGGGACCATCAGGAAGCGAAACTGCCGGCCCAAATGCAGGATTTCCTCGCGGGACATCGGGTAGAAGCCCCAATGATCGACCATCGAGCGGTTATAGACCGACAGGAACTCCTCCGCCTCACGAAAGAACTGCCATCGGCTGAGCCGTCTCACGCGAATGTCGAAGCGTTCCTTGATCCGCTGGGCCAGCGGCCGTAGTCCGGCAGTGAATGCCGGGAGCATCTGGATATGCGCCTGATAGGCCAACAGATCCTCGCACTTTGCGAAGCCGAACGCCTCCAGCAACCGCGGATAGTGCGGCGGGTTATGGACCATCCCAAAGGCCGGCGGCGAATCGAACCCCTCGACGAGTACGCCGGCAGAGTACTCGAACCCTGGATTGACGGGACCCCGGAGGTGACGAATCCCGCGAGCCTCGAACCACTCCCTGACGGCGTGCAACAGTCCGTGGGCGACTTCCTGATCGTCAATACATTCGAAGAATCCAAAGAACCCCCGCCGCTCGGCATAGTACTGGTTATGGTCGTGGTTGAGGATCGCCGCGACCCGCCCGCAAACCTCATCTTCGCAGTAAGCGAGAAACGTCTGAGCCTGACCGGTCCTGTAAAAAGGGTGAGGCCGATACCCGACCAAGCCTTTGTGCACCGCTCGCAACGGCGGAATCCAGTTCGGATCACCGCGGTGCAGCGCCCAAGGCAACTCAATGAACTGCCGTCGCTGGCGTGCCGTAGATACGGGAACTATCGTCGGAACTGGCATGGGCGAACACGATGGAATCAGTGGGGAACTAGCACCAAACGGTTTCTTGGTCCTGGCGCGCAAAGAATGAGATTTTACGGTTCCGCAGCGCCGAGCCCCAGGCAAGTCTCAACCGCTCGCAACCGCCGGCGGTTGGAACCGGCGGTTGGAACGCGGCCTGGGGGGCGCAACTGGAACAGGCGAACAGGGGCCGTCAGCCCCATGCCGCTTACTTTGAGCGGAACGGCGCTAGCCGCCGGTGAAGATTGGCCGCGTCCTCTCGCCCAGAACCCACGGCTAGCGCCTTGCGGCTCACCATGTCCAAGTGCCAAGCAAGTGGCATTGGCCGTCAGCCCCCTGATGACATGACGGGTATAGCCCTCAGCGGGCTGACGCTGGCCCGTTGAAGACCGGATCTTGACAGGCAGACTGCATACCTGGCCCCCGTGCAAATTTTCTTACGTTATTCGCACGGATGGCAGAGCCAGAGCACGGATTTCTTCCAGTTCGGTCTTCATCCGTGCGAGAAGTCTTCTGCGAAGGCTACCAGACACTACACGCTAAAATCACGCGGAAGCCGGCATTGTGCTCGTCGGCTTTCTTGCACACCTTGGTTGATGTTCTTGCGGGCATTTCGTATCGTAGGCGTATTCTCGCAATTCGCCGACGGGTGTCTCCGGCTTGCGGTTAAATGGGCCCATCAGCAACCTCACGGATAACACGGATAAGGAGTCGAGCATGTCTCGAATTACACGTCGCGAGTTTATCGCAGGCGCCGCCGTCCTAGCCACCGCCGGTGCCCTGACCGGTGGACGAAGCCTGGCCGGGGCGGCCGCAGCAGCCCCTAAGCTCAAGACGGGGACCGATCTTGTCACCCTGGGCCGCCGCGGGCTGAAGACGACCCTCCTGGGCATCGGCACCGGCACCAACAGCGGCAACGAGCAACGCGATCTGGGCCAGGACGGCTTCGTCAAGCTGGCACGGTACGCCTTCGACCGCGGGATCCGCTACATCGATACGGCGGACATGTACCACATGCATATCTTTGTGCGGTTCGCGCTGCAGGAACTGCCGCGCGACCAGATGTTTGTGCAGACCAAGACGCTGGCCAAGCATCCCGAAGTGGCCAAAGCCGACATCGAACGATTCCGCCGCGAGTTGAAGACCGACTATCTCGATTCGCTGCTGATGCACTGCATGACCAACAGCGGCTGGCCTGTGGATATGCGGCCGGTGATGGACGTGCTGCAGGACGCGAAAGCCAAGGGACGGGTCCGCGCGGTGGGTATTTCGTGCCACGGTTGGGACCCATTGGCGGCCTCCGTCGACGTCGATTGGATCGACATCCAATTGGCCCGCATCAATCCGTTTGGGATGAAAATGGACGGCAAGCCGGAAGACGTCGCCGCACTGCTCAAGCAGATGCACGACAAAGGCCGCGGCGTGATCGGCATGAAGATCTTCGGCGAAGGCGACTGCAAGACAGCCGAGCAGCGGCTCCAGTCGCTGAAGTACGTGCTGGAACTCGGTTGTGTGGACTGCTTCACGATCGGGTTCGGGAACACCAAGCAGATCGACGAGACGCTGGAGTTAATCGAGAAGGCCTTGGCGTAGTGCGTCTTCAAGGCTAAGAAGTGGGGTAAGCATCCTGCTTGCCTTTCGATTCATCGCGTCAAACGCAAGCTGGGAGCTTACGCCACCACATCGGTCACCCCAAGATTAAGCCTTGACGACGCACTAGCACCAAACGGTTTCTTACGGTGGGGGTGGCAAGAATGAGGTTTAATGTTGTCGCCTGGACGGAGCTTGCCGCGAGGGCTCAGACGTACAGAATTCAAACTTGGCGGCTTGACGACTTTGCCAAGTCAGAGTGGTTTGTCCGCCAATTTTGAATTCTGTACGTCTGAGCCCTGCCTGGGGCCCGGCACTGCGGAACCGTAAAATCGCATTCTTTACGCGCCAGGACCAAGAAACCGTTTGGTGCTAGCAGCTATGGGACGGTGAACATGAGTTTTCTCGTCGATCTCGATACGTTCCGCGGGCCGATGGATCTGCTCCTGTACCTGGTGCGCAAGCACGAGGTCGACATCGTCGAGATCCCAATCGCGGTGATCACCGAGCAATTCTTGCAGTATTTGGAAGTGCTCCAAGCGTTGGACGTCAATGACGTCGGCGAGTTCCTGGACATGGCCAGCACGTTGATCGAGGTCAAATCCCGGTTGGTCTTGCCGCGGGGCGGGGAGGAGACGGAGGAGATCGAGGATCCGCGCGAAGATTTGGTGCAGCGTCTGCTGGAGTACAAAAAGTTCCGCGATGCGGCCAGTCTGTTGGAAGAGCACAGTCGCCAGTGGCAGAGCCACCTGCCGCGGATGGCGAACGATTTGCCGACCCGCAAAGTCGATCTCGCGGGACAGCAGGTTCAGGAAGTTGAACTATGGGACTTGGTCAGCGCCTTTGGCCGAATCGTGCGTGAGAGCCAAGTGCCGACAGCGTCCAACATCGTCTACGACGACACCCCAATCCACGTGCACATGCAGCGAATTCACGAGCGAATGGTGCAGGATGGCCGCGCCGCGTTCTCGCAGATGTTTGCGCCGGGCATGCACAAATCGGCCATGATCGGCGTGTTTCTCGCGATTCTGGAGTTGGTGCGGCATCACAGCGCCCGCACCCAGCAAACCGACCTGCACGGCGAGATCTGGATTCTGCCCGGCGACCAGTTCAGCGACTCGCTGGATGTGTCGAACGTGGACGCGTATGGACAGGCCCAGGAGCCCGCAGAAGTGGTTAGCGGTTGAGCACGAAAAGGGGATATTCCTACATTCCCTTGCCAAATTCCAGCCAACGCTACCGCGATTTTCTCTTGGGGCGGGCCTTCTTTTCGGGCTCGCCGCCGAGTCGCCGGAGCCGTTGGAGCAAGGACGGTTGCGGCGGCGCGTTGGGGTCGAGTTTCTTGACGGGCGGCAATAGTTTTCGCTCGGCCAGCCCCCAGATACTCGAGGCGATGAAGTACACACATAGACCGCTGGGCACTTTGAAGAACATGACCCCCATGAAGATCATCATGAACTGCATCATCTGCTGCTGCATCTTCGTCTGATCGTCTGTGGCCGGGGGCATAAACATTTTCTGTTGCACGATGAACAGCACGATGGTAATGATGGGCAGCAGGTTCAAGTACGGACCCAGCCACCCCGTCTCGTCCGCGATGAACCCTGGCAGGTGGGATTTCCAATACCACAGCATGTCCGGCCCCGCCAAATTCAGGCACCACTGCAGGCTGGGCAGCAGCGAGGCCTGACGCAACGCCACGTCGACCGACAGGCAGCGGTACAGGCCGATGAAAATCGGCAACTGGACGAACATTAGCAGACAGCCACCCATTGGATTGTGTTTGTGCTTGGCAAATAATTCCCGCTGGGCTTCGCCCCGCTTCTGCATGTCGTCCTTGTACTTCTCGGCGATTTTCTTCATCTCCGGCGCGAGTTCCTGCATCATCTGCGCGTTCCGGGTGGCCTTACGGCTGAGCGGAACCATGCCGCCCCGCACGAGGACCGTCAAGAAGATGATCGCCAATCCGTAGTTGACCAGTGGCAGGCTGGCAAAGACGTGCAGGATCCACGACAACGGCTTGGCGATCATGGGGAACAAGCCGTACTCGATACAGCGGCCGAGTTCGTACTCGTCCAGCAGCGCCGGCAGTTTCGGCCCGGCAAATACGGTGTAGCTTTGTTGCAGGACCTGGCCCGCCGCAAGAGTCTGCGGCTCGCTGACCAAACGGAAGCAGACATCCATGGTCTTGATCTTGGCTTTGTTCTTCTTCTCGGCCCAATCGCCCGCAGGCAGGGCGGTGGCCGTCCTGAAAATAGACGGCGACCCAGGCTGGGCTTCCGCCGGCTTCATCACGACCGAGAAGTACTGGGTGTCCACGCCGACATAGTCGAGGGGCTGCGGCCGCGAGTCCGCGAACAGGGGAATCCCTTGGGCAAGTTGCTTGTCGTGGGCCTTCTGGGCCTCGCCGTAGATCTCGGGCGTGCCTTTCAGCCCGAACCCTGCGTTGGGCGATTTCCAGATGACATCGCGTGCGCCAGCGGAGGCAAACCAGGCGGGATGGATCTTGGTCGAGTACCACCAGCCCTCCAGGGGCAAACCGGTGGGACCCTCCAAGCGATAGGTGATCTGCTGGGCCTCCTGGCTGAGATTACGCAGTTCCACGTCCAGGGTGAGGTGATAGCTGCGATACGCGCTGTTGGCCAATTCCTCTGTCGGCGTGTGTGCCAGACGATACCGCTTGACGATCTCTAGTGGACCTCGAGCGCCAATCTTCCGCAATTGATCGTCTTCCAGGCGAAAGCGGAACTCCACGCCCGGCTGATGGTTGACATCCGCCAGCGGCTGCACCTTCCACGCACTCTTGCGCAGGGACGGCAGGTGCGGGAGCTCGGTGTCGCCACGCTCGGCCGCCTTGCTGCCGACGCTCTCCAAGGACAAGAGGAACGACAAAGGGTCCTGTTCGTTGAGTTCTTCGTTGGTTTCAGGCCGAATAATGCTCAGCGGCTGCTGGGTTAGCATGGCCGTGAACGTCAGGGACACCGGCTTGCCGTTTTCCAGGCGCGTCACCTCCAGTTCCAGCTCGTCGCCCGGGCGCGTGCGGCTCAGGGTCTCCTCGAAGTCTGCCGCCGAGCGCACCGCCTGGCGATCGACCTTGGCGATCACGTCCCCGACCAGCAATCCGGGCTGGGGGCCGGCGGTGTTTGCCTGCGCCATGGCTGCCGGCGTTCCCGGACCGACCACGTGCACCAAGCAGCCACCGTTGGTAGGCACATCGCTCAGGGCCAAATGCCCCAGATAGCCGCTGCTGGCTTCCAGGTCTCGATAGCGGAACCGGCCGGACTCGTTCCGTTCGGTCAATTCGATTCGCTCCACGGCCGCGCCTTGGTTATCCAGCGTGACCAACAGCCGATAGGGACTGTCTGGCGTCATCGAACCCAGCGTCACGCGTTGCTGCGGGACAGTGTGCACGGCTTCCGCCAGCACCGTCGGCTCCTTGGCCGCCGGGGTGTCTAGCTTTTCATCCGGCTTGGTTGGCGAGGGTTCCGCTGACGAGGGTTCCACCGGCGTCGGATTCGCCTCGGCCAGGGCCGGAGCAGCGGCTGGCGGCTGCTCGCCTCCAGCCTCCTTGCCAGCCTCCTTGCCAGCCTCCTTGCCTACATCCTTGCCGACATCCTTGCCGACATCCTTGCCGACTCGGGCCTGATCCGGCAATGGAGGGCCAAACTTGGACTGCAACATCAGATGGGCAAAGAGAATCGCGGCCGACAGGAAGAGAAATAGGGCGAAACGTTTTTCCACGGTATGGGAACCTCACCAGACACGAGGTGGCGGAGCAAGCGGTTGCGTACACTAAGGACCGGCGCATCAATAACTGTCGCACGTATCGTAGTCGTCACGTTCCGTCGTGACGACATGTCATCACGGCGGAGCGTGAT
>JAPLNJ010000970.1 GCA_026692885.1 Planctomycetota bacterium
AACATGCTGATCGGAGAATTGCCGGAACTCGTGGACACGAGAATGGGACGGGACTTGGTCAGAATTGGCGAGGAACGGGGCCTTGAGCAGGGCCTTGTCGAGGCCGTGGTGATCGTGCTGGAGGCCAAGCAGGGACGGCTGACAAAGGCCCTGCGGAAAAGGCTTCAGACGTTGGGCGGCGGGCCACTGCGTCAACTTCTGGCGGAGTCCGCCACGTGGGATTCCCTCGACCCACTGGATGCTTGGCTGGCGAAACACGACAAGTGACGGAGATTCGCGTGCCTGCGAAAAGCAGCGATCCGCGTCCGTCTTCTGGAATATGGGAACTATCGTAATTGCTCACGGAAAAGGGCCACCCATAGATTGTGCCGCGGGGTATTGCGTCGTCGCAGCCAATTGGTACACTTAAGACCACCAGGGAACGGTGGTTCACTTACGTACCAAAACTCGCGACAACGGCGCGCGGCGAATTATGCCCTGCCGACGAAGTCGCGCAGGAATAAAGGCTCAAAGAGGACACCCAGGAGTTCGTGTGTAGTCCGGGGATCTCCGCTAGGACCTCGGCAGCTTTGTGCCACATCTGTGAGGAGCACCGGTCATGTCCCGCATGCCTCGACGAGAACTGATCGAAGAACCGGTAGTCGGTATCTATCACTGCGTCCAGCGCGCGGTCCGACGGGCCTTCTTGTGCGGCCAAGATGCCGTCACCGGCCGAAACTTTGATCATCGCAAGGCCTGGATTCAAGACCGACTGAAATTCCTGGCGGGGTACTTTGGCATCGAGGTGTTGTCTTTCGCGGTGATGAGCAACCACGCGCATGTCATCCTGCGCAATCGACCGGACGTGGTCGCAGGTTGGTCCGCTGAGGAAGTTGCCCGCCGTTGGTGGTTCCTGTTCCCGGCCCGCAAGGATGCGGCCGGTCAGCCCGAGGAACCGACCGCCGCCGACTTGCAGATGCTGACGGCCGATGGGGAACGCTTGGCCGACCGACGCCGACGGCTGTCGAGCCTGTCGTGGTTCATGCGGTGTCTGGCCGAGCCCATCGCGCGTCAAGCCAATCGGGAGGACGGCTGCACCGGCCGATTTTGGGAGGGGCGATTCAAATGCCAGCGATTGTTGGACGAAGCGGCCGTGCTGGCCTGTAGTGTGTATGTGGATCTGAATCCGATCCGTGCCGGAATCGCCACCACCCCGGAGACCAGCCAGTTCACGTCGGCCTATGAGCGGATTCAAACCGTCGAGCCGTCGCCGTTCACAGGGACCGACGGGTCCGGCCGGCTGGAGCAAAGAGGCGACGACTGCGGCTGCGCGGCACCTGATCGGGATAGCTGGCTCAGCCCCGTGGAGTTGCAGCTGGAGGCGAAACCGGGGGTCGCCGCAGCGCCCTCCCGGCGGGCTTCGGACAAGGGGTTTCTGCCGGTGAGCCTGAGCGAGTACCTGCGTCTGGTGGACTGGACAGGGCGACAATCGCGGCCGGACAAGCGGGGGCAGATTCCGGCCGAGTTGGCACCGATTCTGACTCGGCTGCAGTTATCGGCCGAGACGTGGGTAGACACCGTGCTGAACTTCGGTCGTTGGTTCAAGCGTGCCGCCGGTCGGGCGGAGAGCTTGACGGCGGAAGCCTCACGCCGCGGCCGACACTGGCTGCACGGCTTGTCCCACAGCCGCACCGCCTTTGCCTGACACCCACCCGCCCGCTTTCCGCGGCTGCCGAAAGCCCTCATTTCTCCCGCCAGGCCGCTTGGCGCCGGGTTTGCTTTGTCGAAAGCGGTACCGACGCCGCTGGCAGAATGCAATTCTCTCCGTTCCTTTTCCCGCTCTTCTCACCCCGTCGAGTCCGATACCTACTTGATACTCTTTTCCCACGCCGGGATACTCTTGCGGAGCCTAGAGTTTATGGGTGTCACTTCTTTTTGCAGGTGATTTCTCCCGCCAGGCCGCTTGGCGCCGGGTTCGCTTTGTCGAAAGCGATACCGACGCCGCTGGCGGAATGCAATTCTCTCCGTTCCTTTTCCCGCTCTTCTCACCCCGTCGAGTCCGATACCTACTTGATACTCTCTTGCCACGCCGGGATACTCTTGGGGAGCCTAGAGTTTATGGGTGTCACTTTTTTTCGGGTGTCACTTTTTTTCGCGTCTATGCGCGTCTATGGGTGTCACTTTTCTTCCACTTTTCTTCCATTTTCGGGTGTCACTTTTTTTCGCGTCTATGGGTGTCACTTTTTTTCGCGCGTTGCCATACTTGCAGGGCATCGCAATTTCATGGATGTCACTGAACACTCATTGGGGCCGTTGGACATCCGCGCACTCCATGTTACGAAAGACACAACCATGCATTTCCAGTCCTTTGAGCAACCGTTGAACGCCCTGTCCCATCCGTCCCGATCCCGATCACGAAAGCCGCAACGGGTTTTCCTCCCGGCACGGTTGTCCCGTCTTGTGACGACGGTCTCGCTCGGGCTCGTTTTGTTCCTGGCCACGGGGCCGTTGCGGGCCGAGACCTGGTCTTTGGCCGCCGGCAACCGCCTCACGTTCATAACGCTAGATTTCGAGAAGTTGAGCGACGGTTTCGGAATGCAGCAGTTAGCGCACGCTTGGTCATTGGTCGTGACCAAGCTTTCCCAGAACCGGATTCAGGGATTGATGCGCGAAGAGAATAGATTTTTCAACGACTATAATAACACCGAGTGTGCCTGGAATGAAGTCACCGGGACCGTTGATGGCGACCGAGTCGCTCTGACGGGCAAGCAATACCGACCGGAGTCGCAGTCATGGACGAAAAATCCGTATGCTGTTCCGCAGCTTCAGGCTACAATGCGTGACGGTTGCGTCGACTGGAAGGTGGGCAATGGTCCCAATCCTCGCGACACATGGCAATTGGCGTTCGTCGAGCGGCTCTCGCCAGCAGAATTGGAGTCGCTTGTCAGCGAGCATAAGACGACCATCGAAAAGGCAGGCAGCCGCTGGGCGGCGCTGAGCCCCACCATCCGCAAACTCCGAGCTCAGGGACACGAACTCAACGACCTCGGCGTTCTCGAAACCGGTGACATTAGACTACTTTGGAGTGACTACGCATCTGGTACCTACGTCGCGGGGGACGGACCAGTAGGCGAAAGATACGTGGAGGGAAGAGGCAATTACGTCAAGGACTACCAGATGCTGGCCGAACTGGCGCCGCTAGGATACGTCGATTCTGTGCACCTTGGGAATCTGACCGTCGAGGACGACGTGCGTCACTTGGCGTCGATTCCCGCCATTGGACATCTTTCCATTAGGAAGCTGACCGGCCGACGGCTTTCGTCGCTTTCCGGGATCGAGCAGTTACGGATGCTTAGTCTCAGCGCACTGAACGATGCGGCACTGAAAGAGATTTCCACCATTCGTAACTTGGAGGGCGTGAGCCTGATGATCAGCAGCAGCACTCCGAAAGGCGAGTTTACGCCTAGCAACCTGGCGCTGCTTAAGTCACTTCCGAAGCTGAAGTGCGTTCGTATTGTCAACTACGACCAGGACGCGCTGACCTATCTGGAGGGCCTGAAATCGCTGGAGACCCTCGACCTCGGGGTATCGCGACTGAGCGACCGCAGCGTCGAGGCGATCAACAAATTCCCTCGGCTCAAGTCGTTTAGCGTCGAAGAGTGCACGGTATCGCAGTTCGTCTCGATTCAGAACCCTAGTCTGCAGCGGATTTGGGTCGAACGCCTCCAAGGTCTGAGCGACGCGGATTTGGTGAACTGGAAGTCGCCGCCCAAACTCCAACTGCTCCGGCTTCCCTACTGGACCCCGGGGAGTCCCGTCGCCTACATCCAGCGGCTGAAGACCATGCCTGCCAAGGAGCGTTCTCTGTACCAGGTGATTCGCTTGATGGATTCGGCTCGCGCCGAGCTGCAAGAGATACTCGCACGCGAGCAGTTGAATATCGTGAACCGCGAGGACGCCAAGTTTCTTGGCGCCTGGGCGATGTCAGACGTCACGTGGTGGGGACGTGATGTTTTCATAGACGAGTGTTTGGAGACGATGCGGAAGAGCTATCAATTTGAGCGGACCTTAGCTGGGCAGCAGCGCGCGATCGCCAGGAACATTCTCGATACGGGCCGCAAGGCACAGCAACTACTCGCGGAGCTTGTGGCGGCAGGAACACTGAAATCCGAGTGTGTCATGCCGACCCAGCTCAAGTTGTATTCCACATCCGGGGAAGTCCTTCCGGCACTGGCCGACAGGATCGAGCCGGCATCGCTGAAATTGTCCCAGTCGACCTACGACGAGCTCAAAGAGCTGGCCGAGAGGTAATTCGCCTATCCGTTCCGCGAAGGGGGGGGGAAACAAACTGGGCCGAGTTCGCGTTCGTCGCCCGCGAAGAGAACCGGCTGATCCACTCTACCCGCGCAGCGCACAAGGGATGGGAATGGTGGCAGCCACGAATCGCACTGTCGGCGGTTTCCCGTGGCGCAGGGCGCGCACCTACGGCTGACGCGGCCTGGAAAGTCTTGTAGTTTTCCGGTAGCTGAGGATTGGTTTTGGAGTCTTGGCCGTCCTCGGCTAACTTTTCCATGCCATCCTTGGCTGTGTGCTTCCAAGCAAAGCCAAGGATGGCTTTTCATGCGCAGGATAACCAATAACTCCAACGGCAGCAGCGGATTTCAACACGCAGTCGATGCCTTTTTGGCACACCCCGGACTGCCGTTTGCCGATGTGCTTTCTGCCGAAGACATTGAGCGGGTGATCGTCTAAATCGAGGACAGGTCAGGCCAACGCTGGCGTATCGGTCTCGGTCCGGACCCGCACGAAGGATGGAAACCGGGGTACGCCGCGGTCGGTCAGTTCCTGATACCGGAACGTGATCGAGCTGCCGATGGGCGGCGGGTGTTGACGCTCGGCGTCCGTGAACCCGGTGCCCACCGAGAAGGTCAGGCCGTTGGGCAACTCTGCGACCACCGCGCCCAGCCGTCCGGCGTGACGCCCACGGCCTGGCAGGTGTTCGACGACGCGGGCTTCCGCGTCATGGAACGTCTTCACCTTCAGCAAGGTGGACGATCGGCCTGGCTCGTACCGTGATGTCGGCTGCCGGAGCATCAAGCCTTCGCCACCCAGGCTCTCGACACGGGCCAATTCAGTTTGCCGAATTGGCCTCCTGTTGAATCCCAAAAGGAGAACTCCATGCATCAAGGCGGAAAGGATGCGGAAAGGGGCCACCGATGCGGAAAGGGGCCACCCATCGATTTTGCCGCGGGGTATTGCGTCGTCGCAGCCCATTGGTACACTTAAGACCACCAGGGAACGGTAGTTCACTTACGTACCAATACGCGCGACAACGGCGCGCGGCGAATTATGCCCTGCCGACGAAGTCGCGCAGGAATAAAGGCTCAAGGAGGACACCCAGGAGTTCGTGTGTAGGCCGGGGATCTGTGCTAGGACCTCGGCAGCTTTGTGCCACATCTGTGAGGAGCACCGGCCATGTCCCGCATGCCTCGACGGGAACTGATCGAAGAACCGGTAGTCGGTAGACACCGTGCTGAACTTCGGTCGTTGGTTCAAGCGTGCCGCCGGTCGGGCGGAGAGCTTGACGGCGGAAGCCTCACGCCGTGGCCGACGCTGGTTGCACGGCTTGTCCCACAGCCGCGCCGCCTTTGCCTGACACCCGCCCGCTTCCCGCGGCTGCCGAAAGCCCTCATTTCTCCCGCCAGGCCGCTTGGCGCCGGGTCCGCTTTGTCGAAAGCGGTAACCGGACTCACTCGCTTGCGCGTCGTGCTCGTATAAAACCGGCCTGCGGCCTGTTTGAAGATGTGCACAGCGGTGGGTATTGACCCCATCGCGACAACGGGGAGGGGGAGGCGGGTTTTCCCCGACCTCTCCCTTACCCTCTGAAACAAGGCTTGGCCGCATCTGACGAACGATGCGTGCGGGATGAACCGATTTGTTTCGCCCTTTCAGGGCTACCGTGCTGACTCGAACCCGTACCCAGGGCGTCGCTCTGCGGCTGTCGCCGCGACGCTCTGCCGCTGGGCTGATTTGTCTTGGCCCCTACGGGGCGGAAGAGTAGTGGATCACGCCGGCCTACGCCGGGAAGGCCGTTGATCATAACGTTGCGCATCGTAACCCGAAGCGTCAGCGAGGAAGAGCGGCGTTTTCCTCGCTGACGCGTCGGGCTACGATGATCCGCTGCTAGCGTTTTGCGCAACGTTATGATCAAGGCCCGGCCTCCGCCGGGAAGGCTTCTCCAGCCCCAAACGCGGAGTAGAAACGGGATCAAGTCAATTGGCCTTGACGAGTACAGACTGAACACCCCAGGCTGGACCGGTGCCCGCCGCCGAAAAAGTGGCTGAAGTTGCTGCCCTGCATCTATCTGAAAACGACCGATCAGCGTAAATTGACAGATTCGCTACCGGCGTTTGGCCGACCTGGATCATGACAACGTGCTGATCCGCAAGAAGCTGCTGGAACTGGCCTTGGCGGAGCAAGACTTCGCTGGTGCGTTACGCTGGACCCACGAACTTCCAGCAACTGATTCGCGTGATGTACCTGGAAAAAGACCTCGCGCGCGGCGTGGACGGAACGTTCATGTGGCTGATGGAGGAAGTCGGCGAACTGGCGGCGGCCCTCCGCCACGGGACCCACGACGAAAAGGTCGGAGAATTCGCCGACGTGCTGGCTTGGCTGACAACCATCGCCAACGTGGTCGGCGTCGATTTGAGTGAAGCCGTCCTGCGGAAATATGGCTCCGGCTGCCCCGGCTGTGGGCATTTGGTGTGTACGTGCTCGCTGACCGAGAAGCCGTGAATAGTACAGGATTAGATTCCGCATGCCTCGTCCGCTGATGCTATACTGCCCGCGCGCAGGTTTGTCCCTTCGTAGAGCGGAATTTATTCCGCTTTTCACTGAACGGATTGAAATCCGTTCTACGACAAAGCTGCCCGCGGGCAGTATAAGTCTGTTGGCTGCTGCGATCCTGGGGGTGGTCACGTGCGCTCCGACGGAGATCCGCGCCGCCGCCGCGCGGCAGGACGAAGCCCCGGCGGCCGGGGCGCAGATTTCCTCGATCCGTGTGGGCTTCGCCGGGAAGTACAAAGTCGGCTACTGGACGCCGGTGTGGGTCACGGTCGTGGCGGGCGACACAGCAGTCAGCGGTAGTCTGGAACTGACGACCCCGGACGGCGATGGGGTGCCGGCCCGTTTTGTGGACGCCGCGGCACCATCGGTTCAAGTGACGGCACACCAGACACAGACCGTGTTGCGGTACGTGAAGTTTGGCCAACTGCGAGGCGACCTCACGGTCCGTTGGGTGGACGAGAACGACCGCGAGCGGGAAGTGACGCGTCGCACCTTTGCGGCAGCCGAGTTGCCTGCGCCGTCTTCCTCCACGGACGAGTTGATCGTCGCGTTGGGACCGGCGTTGGGCTTGGAAGAAGCTGTCAAGAAGCGGTGGCGGTCACAGACGAGACGGGTCGAGACTTGCCACATCGATCGAGCGGACGCTCTGCCACGCGACTGGTACGGTTACGAAGCCGTGAACCTGGTGGTGGTGACCACCAGCGAAGTGAGTCCGCTCGAACAACTGGACGAGCAACAGTTCGCCGCCTTGGAGCGTTGGTTGCGATTGGGCGGGCGACTGGTCTTGTGCGCCGGATCTCGCGGTGGCGAGGTGTTTGCGCCCGGAAATCGGCTGGCGCGGTTTGCGCCCGGCAGCGAACCCACCGTCGTGGCCCTACGGCAGACCACCGGCCTGGAGAACTTCGCCGGGGCCACGGAACGGCTGGACGAGGTGGGCGGGGAAAAGGTGCGTCGGTTCAGTGTGTCCATGACCGGGTTCGCCAAGGTGCGGGGTTGGGTCGAAAACAGCGAGATCGGCGGCCAGGTCGGCCGGATCCCGACCATCATTCGCTACCCGCACGGCTTCGGCCAGATCGTGTTTGTCGCCTTGGATCTGGACCGACCACCCTTCGACCGTTGGCAAGGCCGGCCAGGCTTGGTGGGCCGACTGCTCGTGGACGATTCGCAAACCCGGCGCGACGAAGCCGAGACGCGACGCGGCACGCGTCAAGTGACGCACTTTGGCTATGACGATTTGGCGGGCCAATTGCGTGGCGCGCTGGACCAGTTCTCGGGCGTCACGCGAGTGGAATTCTCTTGGATCGCCGGACTGGTCGTCGCCTACCTGCTGCTGATCGGGCCGGGCGACTACTTCCTGATGAAGCAATTGCGGCACATGCACTGGACGTGGCTCACCTTCCCGCTCGTGGTGATCCTGCTGTGTGTTACGGCGTTCGTGTTGGCCCAGCGTTGGCGTGGTAGCCGATTGCATGTCAATCAAGTGGATCTTGTGGATATCGATGTGGAGAGCGACCTCGCACGGGCCTGCACGTGGACTCACCTCTACAGTCCCAGCACCCAGGTCTTCCAGCTCTCGCTCCAGACCCAGTGGCCGGTCGATCCATCGCGCGTGATTCGGGCCGGTCAGCTGTTCGGTTGGCAAGGGCTACCTGGGCATGGCCTCGGGGGGCTGGACACCACCGCGACCGCGGCGTTGTTTTCGCAGCCGTACACCATTTGTTACCGCGGTGAGCGCACGGACGGAGCAGCACTCGAGATCCGGGGGTTGCCGATCCCGGTGTCCGGCAGCAAGAGTTTGACCGCACGCTGGTGGGCAGAACTCCAACTCGACGAACATCCGCGGCTCAGCACGGACGACGTCGGCCTGCTGCGCGGTGAACTAGCCAACCCTTTGGATGTCGAGTTGTCCGACTCGCTGGTGGTGTACGAGAATTGGATGTACCCGATTGACGGCAAATGGCGGCCTGGACAGCGGATGTCGTTTGACGACAGGAAACCGCGCAACCTGCAGTGGCGTTTGGCGCGTCGGAAAGTGGTGGAAACCAAGGACATCAGTACCCCCTGGGATCGTTCGTCGTTGGACGTGCCCCGAATCCTGGAAGTCCTGATGTTCTACAAGGCGGCGGGCGGCGAGTCGTATACGGAGTTGACCAACCGCTATCAGCCGTATCTGGACTTAAGCGACCAATTGCGCACCGGCCGCGCGATGATCCTGGGACGCGGGCCAGGGCCGGCCAGCGACCTGCAACGTGACGGCCAGTCGCTCCGCGCAGACGTTGACCGACAATTCACGTACTATCGGGTCCTGCTCCCGGTCGATAAGCCCTGACGCGGTCAGGCTGCCACGCACCCTTTTTTCGCTGCTACCAAAGATGATCGAAACCCACGACCTGACGAAGAAGTACGGCGAATTCTTCGCCATCCGCTCCATCGACCTGCAGCTGGAGCAAGGCGATCTGTTCGGCTTCATTGGCCCCAACGGCGCCGGCAAGACGACCACCATGCGGATCTTGGCGACGCTCCTGAATCCGACCTGGGGCGAGGCCTACGTCTGTGGTCAGTCGATTTACACCAAGGCCAAGGAAATCCGGCGCTTGGTCGGTTATATGCCGGATTTCTTCGGTGTGTACGACGACATGCGCGTGATTGAGTACCTGGAATTCTTTGCCGCGGCCTACCGGATTCGCGGCCACCGGCGGCAGCAGGTCTGCAATCAGATGCTGGAGATCGTCGATCTGGACTTCAAACGCGACGCGTTTGCCAACACGCTTTCGCGAGGCCAGACCCAACGGCTGGGATTGGCCCGCACGCTGTTGCACGATCCGCAGGTGCTGCTGCTCGATGAACCGCTGAGCGGCCTAGATCCGCGAGCGCGGATCGAAATGCGAGCGTTGCTGCGACGACTGGGACAGCTGGGCAAGACGATCATTGTCTCCAGCCACATCCTGCCCGAACTGGCCGACACCTGTAACAAGATCGGCATCATCGACCGTGGCGTGATGAGCGTCAATGCAACGGTGGCCGAAGTCATGAAACGGGTGCGTGAACGGACCGTGCTCCAGGTGGCGGTCAAGGGCGATCTCGATCGGGCGGCCCGCCTGCTGGAACAACACGCCCAGGTGGCGTCCGTCGAGGTCCAGCAGCAGCAGCTGGCCGTCACCCTCAAGCATGGCGTCGAGGACTACTCCGACCTGCCGGAACTGTTGATTCAGCACGGTCACAAGGTGACGTTGTTCCGCGAGGAGGAGATCAACCTGGAATCGGCCTTCATGGCCTTGACCAAGGGCTTTGCAGTTGCGCGTGTCGAGGAAAAGTAGCTCACGCCTCTCTCGTTCCCACGCTCCGCGTGGGAACGCAAGTGTCTTGACGCTCTGCGTCGTCTGCCCAAGGACGCAGAGCGTCCGTGGCTTACGTTCCGACGCAGAGCGTCGGAACGAGAAATTCTGGCGAATTCTGCTACTCGCAACTGCAAAGACCACGGGTCTGGTCGCCAAGTCGTGAGTTTACAAAGGCGTTACGGTGGTGGCGCGAGAGTTGGGATAGAATACAGGGGCAGGGCCTTGATCGTAAGGTTGCTTAGTTCGACTGTCTTAGTTTCGAAAACGACCCCGTCCGCCTGGACGGTGAGAGAAGTCTTGTAAGCGAGATCGCGACCGAGGCCTTGATCATAAGGTTGCGCATGGCTGTTGGTGCTGGCAACGAGCCGGGTGGCTGGCGGCTGATCCTAAGCGAAGCCCCAGTACCCGGTTTCTGGGGCATCGCTGCACTCTGCCGCCAGCCACCCTGACCCCCTGCTGCTAGCGTTTTGCGCCACCTTATGATCAAGATCGCGACCGACGTTCACCGCCTTCCTCCCTTCCCCAGCCTGCCGCCTCCGGCGGCAGGCTGGGGAAGGGAGGGGTATTGCTGCGTTCGCGATCTCGCTCACAAGACCCCTTCACCGGCCGCGCAAGGCGGCAGGGGTCGAAGTGAGACAGTCGAATTAGGCGAGCGGCAGGAAATATACCGCACACGGTTGGCGGAAATTGTGCCATCCTCAACCGCATGCGGTATAACTTACCCGTAGGTCGGCCTTTCCAGGCCCATCGGGACGGTCTTGGAAGACCATCCTACATTAAATTGGGTACGCTATTTCCTGCCGCTCGCCTTGCCGAAAGCGCGAAGCGTCAGCGAGGAACAGCGGCGTTCTCTTGCTGACGCTTCTCGCTTACGATGAGCCGCTGCCAGCGTCTTGCGCAACGTTCCGATCAAGGCCGTGTGGACTTCACCCATGTCCCAGCAGACGATTCTTTCCATCGAAGACGATACGGCCATCCGCCGCGGCATCGTCGATGCATTGCGGTTCGCGGGCTACACGGTCTTGCAGTCTGGAGACGGCCAGGAAGGCTTGGAGATCGCCCTGCGTCAAGACCACGATCTGCTGCTCTTGGATCTCGTTCTGCCGGGGCTGAGTGGGCTAGAGATTCTGCGCGAGGTCCGTCGCCTCCGTCCCACGCAGCCGGTGATCATCCTTTCGGCCCGCGGCGAGGAAGACGACCGAGTGGCCGGGCTGAAGCTGGGTGCCGACGACTATATCGTGAAACCGTTTGGTGTGAAAGAATTGCTGGCCCGAGTCGAAGCCGTCTTACGCCGGTCGCCGCAACGGCCCACGGACTTGACCACCGTCGACGTACCCGGGGGCCGCGTCGACTTCGCGCGCCGCGAGATCCAGTTTGCCGACGGCGAGCGCGAGGAACTCTCCGAACGTGAGGCCGAGCTGCTCCGTTATCTGGCGATCAACCGCGGCCGGACGCTCACCCGCGACGAGTTGCTGGACAGCGTCTGGCGCATCAACCCGCAGGGGGTCACCACGCGCACCATCGACATGCACATCGCTCGGTTGCGCGAAAAACTGCGAGAGGCTTCCGAGCATCCCCAGGTGCTGCTGACGGTGCGTGGCAAAGGGTATATGTTCGCTGCGCCGGGCTCGGCCCCGAACACCGTCGGGGACCAGAATTCGGGCAGCGGAGCAGCTCTCCCGAAGTCGACGAGGCCCAGGTTATGAGACGCCCTTGGCAGATCTGGACCTTGTTCGCGCTGTGCCTGGCCATGGTGTTGCCGGCGATGCTGTGGCTGACGCACCGGGCGGTTCTGCTGGACCGGGCCGATGCCCTCGCGCAGCAACAGGCCGATGTGGAGGAAGCCGTCGGCAGCGCCCTCTGGCAGATGGACGCCGAACTGACGCAATTGGTCGCACCGGAGATCGCTCGTCCGGCCGCATTTTTCCAGCCGTTCTACGGCCTGCCGGGCAAAGGCCAAACACAGCAAGTCCCGTCGCCCCTGTTGCGGCAGCCCTCGCCGTACGTGCTCTTGCATTTTCAGCTCGGTCCCGACGGTAACTGGAAGTCGCCCCAGTGCCCGACGGGGGCGCAGTACGAGTTGGCGGTGGCCAACGGAGTCGTGGCGGAGAACATCCGCCTCAGCAACTCGCGGCTGCAGGAACTGTCCGGCGGCATCGGTTACACCGTGCTGCGGGACAAACTGCCCAGCCAAACGTTGCCCACGCAACTCGGGATGCAGACGCCGTGGACCGACAACAGCGCCCTTGTGAACCAACCCCAGCAGACCAAGGTGATGAACAACATCTTGGACAATCGGCAGGTGCAGCAGCAACTCGAGAACCCGCAAAGCAATTCGGCGTCGGAAGTGGAACAGGGGGAATTCCCACTCGCCCAGGGTGGGAATCCCTACAACGTCAAGCGGCAGCAAATGTCACAATCGCGGCGGAGCAGCGAACTGCAAAGCCGCAACGCTGTCTTGCAGCAGGCGGCCGGGCAACAAGTGCTTGAGCAACGCTTCAACTACGACGTGGTGCCCGCCGATCGGGCCGTCGCCGAAGGCGTCAGCCAGTCGCTGTGGATCGACTCGCACCTGCTGCTCGCGCGACGAGTCCAGGTGGGTCACGAGACGCTGATTCAAGGGTGTTGGTTGGACTGGCCGAAGATCAAAGCTCAGTTACTCGCGCGCATTGCCGCAATTCTGCCGGACGCCGACTTGGTTCCGGTGACCGCTCCGGACGTCGCGCGCGTCGGACGGCTGCTGGCGGCGCTGCCCGTGCAATTGGTGGTGCCGCGCGTCGAGTTGGTCCTCGATCCGTTCTCGCCGAGCCGGATTTCGCTGATCATCGCCTGGCTGTTCCTGACGTTGGCCACGCTGGCCGTGGCGACGCTGCTACGCGGCGTGGTCTCGCTCAGCGAGCGGCGCGCCGCGTTCGTGTCGGCCGTCACTCACGAATTGCGCACGCCGCTGACGACGTTTCGTCTGTACGCCGAGATGCTGGCCGCCGGGATGGTCTCCGATCCGCAACAGCGGCAGACCTACCTGGAGACGCTGCAGGTCGAAGCCGATCGACTTTCGCATCTGGTCGAGAATGTACTGCTGTATGCCCGATTGGAACGCGGTGCAGGACCGCGGCGGCGCGAACAGGTGACCGTCGTTGCGGTCTTGGCCCGTGTGGGACCCCGTTTGGCTGAGCGGGCCGCACAGGCCGGCATGACCTTGGAGATCGAAGACGACGAGGCTTCCCGCTCCGTCCAGCTCGCGACGGATCCGGCCGCTGTCGAGCAGATCCTGATGAACCTGGTGGACAATGCCTGCAAATACGCGGTTTCCGCCACGGATCGCCGGATCCGGCTGCGCGTCAACGCGGTGGGCCGGAGTGTCACCTGGCGAGTTCAGGACTACGGCCCAGGAATCAGTGCGTCGGAACGTCGGCGGCTGTTTCGGCCATTCTCCAAGTCGGCCCAGCAAGCCGCCAACTCGGCACCCGGGGTGGGGCTGGGACTGGCCCTCTGCCACCGCTTGGCTCAGGAACTGCGAGGCCGGCTGGAATGCGTCCCAGCTGGCGAGACCGGCGCCACCTTTGTGCTCACGCTGCCACGGTAAAGGCTCCATGAAACAACTGGCCATCTTTGCCAAGTACTGGGAACCGGGACAGGTGAAGACGCGTCTAGCCGCTGCGATTGGTTACCGCGAGGCGAGTCGCTTGTATCAGGCGTTCCTGACGACCCTGCTGCGACGTTTCGCCAAGTCGGCCGAACAAGCCGTGCTGGTCTACACGCCGCTGGAGCGACGCGCTGAATTCGCACACATCGCGGGAAAAGCTTGGGAACTGCGGCCTCAAGAGGAGGGTGATCTCGGTCAACGGATGGCCCGGTACTTTAGCGCGGCGTTACGAGCCGGGGCGAACCGCGTCGTACTCATCGGCTCGGACAGCCCCCACGTGCCGTCGGAGTACATCGCGCAAGCCTTCGACGCCTTAAACGAGTCTCCGGTCGTGCTGGGCCCGACGTCCGATGGGGGGTACTATCTCGTGGGAGCCTCGGGAGCCGTGCCCCCGATTTTTTCCGGCGTCGCTTGGAGTTCGCCCGCGGTCTGGTCGCAGACGCTGCGATTGCTCGAACAAGCCGGCTGTCCTTTCGCCGTGCTCCCGGAGTGGTACGATGTGGATCAGGTGGACGACTTGGTCCGCCTGCAGGACGAACTGCAGGTCCAATCGCCGTTGGAACTGCCGCTGCAGGAATTGCTGACTGCGGTCCGAATCGCGTTGGGCAGGCGGTGAGGCTAGGGGACAGCGAGACACGATCCACGATCGCTTGCGGTGGAATCCACCAACATGTCCATCCACGTGTCGACCGGCCAATCTTCTAGCACCAAACGGTTTTCGGGGTTGTCGGTGTCAAGAATGGGGTTTTACGGTTTCGCATTGACGGACCGCCGACTGGGGTCTTTGAAGTTGGGCATTTTCATGGTCCCCACCCGGCCCTGTGCCGAATGGTACGAGGTTAAGGACTGCAGGAGCGATTTCCCGCCACGACGGGGCTTGTCCCCGTCGCGCGATGTTTAGTACCAGAAAGGCCAACCCACGATGTCTCCACGCCACCACGGAGCTCGCCTCCGTGGGGCGATGTTTCCTGGAAAAGCCTTGGGAAACACCGCTCCACGCGGGCAAGCCGCGTGGTGGCGAAGTGTCTGGATTGCAGCGCCAATCTGGTTCTAAACACTCCTCCACGGAGGCAAGCTCCGTGGTGGGAGGACGGACGATCCATGACTGAAACCCGTACCTCAACGCTTAACCTCGTACCATTCGGCCCTGTGCCGGTGGATGTAGGTTTTGGCGACTAGGCGACGCTCGCGCCGTGGCGTGCCCGTTCCGCCTTTGCCGCCGGACCGCCGGACCGCCGCCGCTGGCGGCGGTCCGGCGGCAAGGGCGGAACGTGGGCAGTTCTGTGGGGTTCCGCATAGTTTTCAAACCTGCTTCCACCGACGCGGGGTCGGTGGGGCAGTCGTCGGAACCGAAATGCGCAACTTCAAAGTCACCGGCCGGAGGCCAAGGATTGAGTGGGGGGGGTTGAGTCGGATTCCAACTCGCCTCGAAATACGGTATAGTGACGGGACGATGCCAGTCGAAACTCTCGAAGAACTATTGGATCCTGTGGGCGAATGCCTGACGCCGGAGGTGGCGAGCAAGCTCGTTGGTCTCCGCGCCAATCCCAAAGTACAAGCACGCATCGACGAATTGGCCGAGAAATGCAACGACGGAACGATGACGCCGGAGGAGCGATCGACGTACGAGTCGTACGTGCGGACAATCAACTTCATCGGGATGCTTCAAGCGAAAGCCCGTCGCGTGTTGTCCATAGACTCCGCCCGGTAACATCATGCCGATTTCCGCTGCGGTTCGACGTTCCATCCGCCAACGTGCTGGGAACCGGTGCGAATATTGCCAGCTGTCGCAAGACGATCTCCCGCTGGTCGCGTTCCACATCGAGCATATCATCTCACGCCAGCATGACTGCACGGACGAGGTATCGAATCTCTGCCTCGCATGCCCCTGGTGTAATTTCTGCAAAGGCCCAATCTCGTAGGTCGCGAGGACAGCAGTCTGGTCCCGCTATTCAATCCTCGGACGCAAGTTTGGTCGGAGCATTTCGTGCACCACGGCGACCTGATTGTCGGCCTTACGCTCGTCGGTCGCGTGACCGTGCGAGTGCTGAATATGAATGATGAAGATCGCCGCGAATTGCGCTGAGCAACGCGAGGTCTCGAAAGGTAACTTAATATGCTCAATGCACGGTTGGCGCTGTGGATGTTGTTCATTTCCGGTGTGGTGCAGGCGGCCGAGTTGACGCTTGGTGATCCTGCCAAGCTGCAGGCTCCGCCCGAGCGGGCGCTCGGGTTTCCGTCACGCAGTCCGGATCTCGATGCCTTGCCGGGCTTCCAGAAACCGCCGCCTGGCTACGGCGAGGTGCCGTTCTGGTGGTGGACCGGCGACCCGCTGGATAAAGAGCGGCTGGTGTGGCAGATCGAGGAGCTACACAAGAAGGGCATCTCCGGGATGCAGGTCAATTACGCCCACGAGGATACCTCCGGCTGGCCGACCTACGCCACCGATCCGGAGATCTTTTCGGAGCCCTGGTGGGAGCTGTGGAAGGATGTCGCCGACCAGTGCAGCCAACGCGGGATGGGCATCGGCTTAAGCGGCTATACGCTCGATTGGCCCAACGGCAAGAGCCTGATCAGCCGGACCATCTATGGCGATCCTGAAATTCAAGGGCGTGAACTCGCGGTCACCCGCAAGCAAGGAGTGACCGCCGGTCAGGCCGTGGCTTGCGAGCTGCCTGCGGATACGGTCGCCGTGCGAGCTTATCCCGTCGGCGCGGCGGGAATCGGGGCCGGCAGCCTGGACCTGGTCAAATCGGTTCAGAACCAGCGACTGGATTGGACTCCGGCTCAGGGCGATTGGCAGGTCTGGGTCTTCACGGCCACCCGGAAGCCGGGCACACTCAATCCGCTGCATCCGCTGGCGGGGCGGCGCGTGGTGGAAAAATTCTTCCAGCCCTTCCAGGACCACGCGCCCGAAAAGTCCGCCGCGGGGCTGAACTACTTCTTCCAGGACGAGCTGCAATTCGGGGTGGGCGACCGGATCTGGACCGACGACCTCGCCACCGTCTTCCAGACCCGCAAAGGCTACGATCTGTTCGAGGCCCTGCCGGCCATGTTTCAGGACGTCGGCCCGCAGACCGTCAAGTACCGTCTGGACTTCATGGACGTGAAGCTGCAATTGGCCCAGGAACGCTACTTCATCCCGATTTTCCAGTGGCACTGGAGCCGTGGCAAGATCTACGGCTGCGATCCCGGCAGTCGCGGCACCCACCCGACGGAATTCGGCGATTACTTCAGCTCCGTCCGTTGGTATACGGCTCCCGGCCATGACACGCCAGGCGGCAGCGCCAACCTGATCAAAGGCAAGGTGTCGAGTTCCATCGCTCAACTCTACCAGCGGCCGCGAGTCTGGCTCGAAGGGTATCACAGCCTGGGCTGGGGCGCGACGCCCGAGAACCTGATGTTTGCCACGCGGGAGAACTATCTGTACGGCTGCAATCTGCTGAACTTGCACGGTCTGTACTACTCCACCCACGGCAGTTTCTGGGAGTGGGCGCCGCCTTGCTACCACTTCCGCATGCCCTACTGGGAACACATGGGCACGTTCCTGAAATACTTCGAACGGCTGTCGTACTTGATGAGCCAAGGCG
>JAPLNJ010000971.1 GCA_026692885.1 Planctomycetota bacterium
AGGCCGGATTGTCCGGCTGATTTGCAGCAGCTTATCTTGGCGCACTCATAGTGGTCATTCTAGCAGTTTCTTCAGCCACTGCCCAACCGTCGGCAAGCCCGCTAGAATAACGGCGGAAAGAGACGTGTTGCGGATGATCGAGATCACGGACCAGACCATCGAGACGGCCACCGTCCTGCAGCAGGTCGCTTCGACCCAAGCCGGAGCGGTCGTGCTGTTCTTGGGCACGGCGCGCGAGTTGACCGGAGACCGCCGGACGGCGTCCCTGGAATATGAGTGCTACGGCGAGATGGCCCGCAAGCAACTGGCCGCACTGGAGGCCGAGGCGCGCGAACGCTGGCCGTTGGTCGGTTGTGCCATCGTGCACCGCATCGGACGGTTGGAACTGGGCGAAGCCGCCGTCGCCATCGCCGTCAGTGCCCCGCATCGCCGCGAAGCGTTCGAGGCTGGCCAGTGGTTGATCGACACGCTCAAACAAGTCGTGCCGATCTGGAAGAAGGAGAATTGGGCCGATGGCACGTCCGAATGGGTACAGCCGGACGAAGGATTTGGGACGAAGGATTATTGAGTCCTGCGCTGCTAACGGAATGACGCACTGAGGGGCGGGCTCAGACGTACAGAATTCAAAATTGGCGGAGCTACGTTTTCGCCTTCGGAGAGCGACCTACCCGCCAATTCTGAATTCTGTACGTCTGAGCCCTACATAGTCATAAGGGCGAAGGACCAAAATGCTAATCGACTCCTTCGGCCGCGTGCACCGGAATCTGCGGATCAGCGTCACCGATCGCTGCAACATCCGCTGCTTCTACTGCATGCCGAACGAAGCGGTGACGTTCCAGCCACGCAGCGAGTTACTGACGTTCGAGGAGATCGTGCGGTTCGTCCGCGTGGCCGCTCCGCTCGGCGTGAATCGGCTGCGGCTCACGGGCGGGGAACCGTTGGTGCGGGCGGAACTGCCGAAACTGGTCGCGGCCTTGGCCCAGGTGCCGGGGATCGAAGACCTGGCCATGACCACCAACGGCCTCCTGCTGGCCGACCAGGCCCCAGCGCTGAAAGCGGCCGGTCTGCGCCGGTTGAACATCAGCCTGGACACGCTCAGCGAGGCAACCTTTCGCCACATCACGCGGCGCGGCGGGCTGGCTCGCGTGCTGGACGGCATCGCCCTGGCCCAGCGACTGGGCTTCGAGCGAATTCGCCTGAATGCCGTGGTGATCCGCGGCGTCACCGAGAACGATATTGTCCCCCTGGCCGGCTTTGCTCGCGAGCACGACGTGGAGCTCCGGTTTCTGGAATTCATGCCCTTGGACGCCGACCGGCAATGGCAAGACCAACACGTCGTGTCGGGAGACGAGATCTGTGCGCGGTTGCAGGAGACCTTTGGTCCCCTGGTTCCGGCGGACCGCCCGGATCCCAGCCAGCCTGCCATGGATTTCCGGTTCGCGGATGGCCGGGGCCGCATCGGACTGATTTCGCCCGTCACGCAACCGTTCTGCCACGACTGCAATCGGCTGCGAATCACGGCCGAAGGCCAGGTGCGGAACTGCCTGTTTTCGACCGTCGAGTGGGACGCTCGCCAGCTGTTGCGGAACGGCGGCAGTGACGAGCAATTGGCTGAGTTAGTGCAAACCTGCGTGTCCGCCAAGAAAGTCGGACACGGCATTGATTCGCCGGTGTTCGTGCGACCCGAGCGAGCGATGTACCAAATCGGCGGCTGAGCGCAAAATGGTTCTCGAACTGGTGTCGTCAAGAATGAGATTTAGCGGTTCGGCACGGGTGGCGTCGCGAGACGAGGGTCTGTCGTTCAAATTTCATTTTTCGCCGCGGAGACGTCTCGTCAGTACGGAGAGCATTGTCGCCGCGAAAAATGAAATTTGAAGGACAGACCCCAGCCACATCGACCTCTAACAGGTTCCTCCACGGAAATCACTCATGCCACAACCACAGCGTATCATTCTTATCACCGGGGTAGGCCGCGGCCTGGGCGCCGCCATGACGGAAGAGTTTGTCCGGTTGGGACATCGCGTGGTGGGCTGCGCGCGAGCGGCTGCCGCAATGGAGCAACTGGCGGCGAGATTCCCGCCGCCGCACGATTTCGGCGTGGTGGATGTGTGCGACGACGCTCAGGTCGACGCCTGGGCGGGGCGGGTGCTAAGCGCGGTCGGCCCGCCCGATCTACTGGTGAACAACGCGGCCCTGATCAATCGGAACGCGTGCTTGTGGGAGGTGCCGCCGGACGAGTTTGCACACGTAATCGACGTGAATATCAAAGGCGTCTACCACGTGCTGCGGCATTTCCTGCCGGCGATGATCCAGCGTGGCCGCGGCGTGATTGTCAATTTCAGTTCCGGTTGGGGCCGTGCCACGTCGCCCGAGGTCGCACCTTACTGCGCTACCAAGTGGGCCATCGAGGGCCTGACGCGGGCGCTGGCCCAGGAGTTGCCTCGCGGGATGGCGGCCGTGCCGCTCAACCCCGGCATCATCCATACGCAGATGCTGGAGACTTGCTTCGGGACCGACGCGCGAGCGTACCCGACCCCGCAGCAGTGGGCCACGACTGCCGTGCCGTTCCTTCTGAGCCTGGGACCGAAACACAACGGCCAGCCCTTGGCGGCACCGTGAGGTGCTGAAATGGCTCTCCAGAGCCGTACAGGATCCGCGCTGCCGGTTCCTGACGCTTCGTACCGGGCAAGAGTCGTCGGCAATTCGGCCAATCGCTGTCGAACTACACGGCTCAGGAGAGCCATGCTACGGGACGCGGCTTCAAATCTTCCCCAGCTCCTGGAACATCGTATCGGCCGCCAGCTCGTCCGGTTGGGCGGCATGCATGTCAGCGGCCAAATCGTCCAGCCAGTCCTCGCCCTTCGCCCCGATCCGTAGCCGACGCGCGCCGTTTTTCGAGCACCGATTCAATGATCCCGTTGAGATCGAATCGGTTACGATGCTGCACGATCTGATGCAGACGTGTCAGGTCCGGCACGCGGCAGCGGACGTCCTCGAAGTCTTCGTCGTACGCCTTGGCATAGCTCTGGAATTCCACGCGCGAGTTGGACTTCGCAATCGCAATCACGCGTTCGGCCAGTTCCAGGATCGAGACGGGCTGGTCGCTGCCCACATTGAATACACGGCCCAAGGCGACTGGCGTGTCCATCAGTTCCAGGACCGTGGCGACCACGTCGGCCACATGCGCGAAGCAGCGAGTCTGCCGGCCGTCGTCATGCACGATCAGCGGCTTGTCGGCCAACGCCGCATCCACAAACCTCGGCAGCACCATGCCGTAGGCTCCGGTCTGACGCGGCCCCACGACATTGAAAAAACGACCGATTACGACGGGTAACTGGTACTCGCGCGCGCACGCCAAGGCCAAGAACTCGTCGATCGCTTTCGACGCGCCGTAGGACCAGCGGGCCTTGGTCGTGGCCCCGAACACCAAATCCTCTTCTTCGGTCCAGCGCGGCTTGGGGTTCTTGCCGTAGACCTCGCTGGTGCTGGCCAGGAAGAATTTCACGGGCCGGCCGCGTTTCCAGCTGTGCACCAGTTCATCCAGTAATAGTTCCGTGGGGTGGATGTTGCGTTGAATGGTCTCCATCGGCTGGCGGGCGATCAGCGCCACGCCGACTGCGGCCGCCAGATGATAGACCTCATCTGCGACGGCTACGGTGCGAGCCACCAGGCGCGGTTCGGCCAGGTTGCCCCGGATGCATTCCAGGCGCGGATGCTCGCGGACCTCCGCCAGATTTTCAAAGGTGCCCGTGGACTCATCGTCCACCACGGTCACCCGATCTCCGCGCGCCAGGAGGGCTTCGGCCAGATGAGAACCAATGAACCCCGCCCCGCCGGTGACCAAGACGTGTTTCACGAGATGTGCTTTCTGGTAAATAACTGCCACGCGACACGTGGGAACAAGGCGGGCCTACCCAACCGTGACCCATTTCCGTTCCCGCGACGCTTGATACAGGGCCTCCATGACCTTCACGCGTGCCGCCGCTTCGCGCGGGGTCACGAGGGGCAGATTCTTTTCGCCCGCCACGGCGCTGACAAATTGCAGCAGCGGGTGGTCCGGCCCGGTGGGCAGTTTTCCCCACGGGCGAGCGCCGTCGGCACCCTGGACCCGCTTGGTACGGAGGTATAACCGGTCGTTGAACACGACCGCCTGGCCTTCGGTGCCGGTGACCAGCAAGCCCACGGGATTCTCCGGTTCTACCCAGCCTGCGGAGATCGTTCCCGTCACCCCGTTCTTGAACCGAATCATCCCCTGGCCGGTTTCGTCGCAGTTCGGGTAGCGGCCGGTCACGGTGCGGATATCCGCCGTGACGGCCTCGACGTCGCCCATCAGCCACATGAGCAGGTCCAACGCATGCGTGCCGATATCAGCGAAACTACCCAAGGCTCCCCACTTGGGATCGACCGTCCACTTGAATTCCTGGTCGAACTCGCCCTGCAGGACGCAATCATTGCAGAAGGAACAGTGGACACGCACGATTTTGCCGAGGTTCCCCTGCTCGATGTTCTCTCGGATGAAAATGTGCTTGGGGATGGTACGCAGGTGATAGCCGCTGGTGAACAGCACGCCGGCCTGTTCCAGGGCGGCGGCGATTTCTGCGGCATCCTTGGCGCCGGCGCCCAGGGGTTTCTCGATGAACACGTGCTTCTTGGCTTGCGCCGCCGCGGTCGCCAGTTCCGCGTGCAAGCGGGTCTCCGCGAGAATCACCACGCCCGTTACGCCCGGATCGCCCAGGACCTCGGCGACCGTTTTCGCTGTTTTGGCGCCACAGTCGGAGGCGTGTTTTTCGGCCCGTGCCGCGACGTGGTCCCAAACGTAGGCCACTTTCACGTCCTCGCGGGTTCTCAGCATACCCAAGAACATTGGCGTGTGTAGATGCGCGGCACCCAGCAGGGCCAGGGTCACGCTCTTATTCTCCGCGGCCTGAGCTGTTGTGCCTGCCAGCACCACCGTGCCAGCCACACCAGCCGCCTTGACGAAATCCCTGCGTGTCATTGATTGCCGACGAGACATGATCGCGTCACATCCGACTTAGGTTCCTAAGAGCACGTTCGCCCGTACCCAACGTCCGGGCCGCAGGGCATCCATTGTCGCCGCTCTTGGCCGAACAGGAAACCCGGGGGCCAAAGATTTGTGCGGGTCGCCAGGATGGGTTTGCTTGACGGCCAATTTCGGGCATAATGCTTCCTCGGCACTTCGATGGTTGGGCTTCGTTCGTAGTGACCGTTCCTCGAACCCCTACTGGGAGACTGCAAATGGCAGACAGCAAGCTGAATCGCCGAGAGTTCGTGTACGAGAGCGCCTTGGCCGCGGCGGGACTGGCGGCGGGCCTGACGGCCACCAAGACGGTGCACGCTGGCAATCCGACGCAGGAAGATACCAGCAAGATTCCCAGCTATAACGCGGAGATGGAATACCGCCGCTGTGGCAAAACCAATCTGATGATTTCCGCCGTCTGCTTGGGCGGACATTGGAAGCGAGTGGACAAAGTGCTCCCCAATAAGGCCGGTGGCCAAGGCTGGCTCGGCTGGGGCGCCGGCGATCCCGATTTCGACAAGAACCGCAGCGACGTGGTCGGCCGCTGCATTGACCGCGGCATCAACTACATCGACGCTTGCTGGAGCAACGAGGTGATTGCCTACAGCAAGGCCCTCAAGGGACGCCGCGACAAGATGTACCTGGGCTATTCCTGGGGCCACACGGAAGTCCGCTTCCCCGAGTGGCGGACCTTCGCGAAACTGAAGCAAGGCTTTCAAGAGGGGTTGAAGACAGCTGGCCAGGAATACGTCGACCTGTGGCGCATTACCTGCCACGAGGAAAGCAGCCGGCACACCGACGGAGAGATCGAGGAACTGATCAAGGCTTTGGACTGGGCCAAGCAGAGCGGACTGGCCCGGTTTACCGGTATCTCCTCGCACGATCGTCCGCACATCAAGAAACTCATCGAAAAGTACCCGCAACAACTCGAAGTGATCTGCACGCCGTACACCGCCAAGACGAAAGTGTTGACCGACGAGAGCGGGCTGTGGGCCGGGATGAAGCAGCACGACGTGGGTTGGTTCGGCATCAAGCCATTCGCCAGCAATTCGCTCTTCAAGGGTGACAGTAGTCCGGGGAATCCCGCTGCCAAAGAGGACGATCGGCTTGCCCGGCTCGCCATTCGCCATATCCTGTGCAACCCGGCCATTACAGCGCCGATCCCGGGGCTGATCACCGTCCAGCAGGTGGACAACATGGCCCTAGCCATCAAGGAACGGCGCGAGTTGGACACGGAAGAGAAGGCGGAACTAGATCGGGCGATGGAGCGGGCCTGGGCCAACCTGCCCGCCAAGTACCAGTGGCTCAAGGACTGGGAATACGTCTAGTGCCTTGTTCAAGAAAAAAGCACGGCCTCGCTGGCCATCCTTGATACCCGAAGCGTCAGCGAGGACGCCCCTGTCCAGAAAGGAGAACGATTCGGCCGTGAACGACCGCTGGCCTCCCACAAACGATGCTTCTGTGAGCGGATCCGTCGTCGTCGCAGCGTTGGTGCACGAAGCCGGTCCCTCGGTGCCGAACCGGCGCTGGGCGGGGCGACTGGTCGTGTTGATCGTCGTCCTGCTGGTGATGGGGCCGATTGTGTACACGGGACTGCCTCACGAAATTGCCAGTTGGTATGCGGCGGCCGCGTTCGAGAGGCGGCTGAACGATGATTTCGACGGGGCCTTTGAACTGCTGGAGCGTGGGCTGACTTGGGATCCCGATGACGCCTCGAACTATCAACTCCGGGCAGACTGGAAACTGGCCCGCCAGGACTATCCGGGCTGCGTGGAGGACTGTGAACGCGCCTTGGAGTTGGAGCCGAAGAATCCGGCGGCGCTGACGGTGCGCAGTCAGGCGTTCCAGCATCTCGGTCGGCATCGCGAAGCGATCGCAGACTGGGAGCAGATCGTGAAGATGTATCAGGGAGGCAGTTCGAATGCGAGGGCGACCAGTCTGAACGGTGTGGCTTACGCTCAGGCCGTCGGCAGCATCGACCTGGACAAGGCGCTGGACAACGTCGAGCAGGCCCTGCGTCTCGTGCCCTCGAACGCCGCGATGTTGGACACCCGCGGCTACATTCGTTTGCTGAAGGGCGATCTGAAGGAAGCCAAAGAGGACCTGGATTTGGCGGTGGGAATGGTCGATGAACAGTTGAAGAAACTGGCGGCCCTGACAGAGTACATCGACCGGCGTGAGTACTTGTTGACCGTTCAGCAGGAACGGCAGGGGGCTGCAGTGATCTGGTATCATCGGGCCTTGCTCAGCGACGAGCTAGGCGATTCTCGGCAGGCCGAAGCGGACCGCAGACGGATCCGCGGACTGGGATTCGAGCCGCAGGCTGGCCTATTCTGAGCTTTCAGTACACGGCAATTTTTCTTGTTCCGAGCGGCTCTTGCGGAACATCGCGTCGGGGGTATAATCCATCTTCATCAAACGTGCCTGGGGCGGTAGCTCAATTGGTTAGAGTACTGGACTGTCGATCCAGTGGTTGCGGGTTCGAGTCCCGTCCGCCTCGCTGAAGTAACGTACTGGGAATAAGGGACTTACGGCAATCAGCCGTTAGTCCTTTTTTCGTTTCCCAGTGCCCACTGGGGACAAAGTGGGGACAGGTTTGGCTTTGCGTGGGACTTGTGTCGCTGGTTCTTTCCCAAACCTATGGGGAGAATTGCGACATGGCATCTCTCGAACAACGCGGCAACGCGTACCGCATCGTTTTCCGCCACGCCGGCCAGAAAATTACCCGCTCCCTGAAGACTCACGACGAGCGGGCGGCCAACGCCTGCCTTGCCCGGCTGGAGGACAACCTTCGCCGACTGGAGTTGGGCTTGCTCACGCCTCCCGAAGGCGTCGACATTGCCACCTTCCTCTTGTCCGACGGGCGTACCCAGCTGCCGCCAGTGCCACACTCCACGGTTCGCAGCGTCGGCGACCTCCTCGACCAATACCTCAGCAGCATCAGTCCGGGGAGCCTGGAGGAAACCACGCTCGCCGGAATGCGAATCCATGTCCGCCGGCTGAAACTTGTCCTCGGCGACAAAGCACGCCTGGACAACTTCTCACTGTCGGACCTGCAAAAATACGTGGATAAGCGGGCCCGCGACAAGGGAATTCGAAAACGGGATCTCAGTACGGCCACGATCAGGAAGGAACTTCGGACGCTCACAAGCGCCTGGACCTGGGGACTGGATAGTGGAACAATCAGCAAACCGCTTCCGAAGAAGGGTCTCCGTTTTCCAAAAATGGCAGAAAAGCCTCCCTTCCAGACATGGGAGGAAATCGAGCGGAAGATCGCCCGCGGCGGGCTGACAGATACCGAGAAAGCGGAACTCTGGGACTGCCTGTTCCTCACGTTGTCCGAGATCGACGAGCTCCTGGACTTCGTTCGTCAGCACGCTCGGCAACCGTTCATCTACCCGATGTTCCTCTTCGCCGCACACACCGGCGCGCGACGAAGCGAATTGATCCGATCCGAGATCGACGACATCGGCTTCGACGCTGCCACCGTCATTGTCCGCGAGAAGAAACGCGTTCGAGGAAAGCTGTCCACGCGGCGAGTACCACTTTCTCCCCTCCTCTATCGCGTGCTTCACGACTGGGTCGCCAACCACCCCGGCGGCAAGTACACGTTCTGCCTGGGCCCCCCCGCCGCTGGAACTCAAACGGCGCGCGACGTTACCACCCAAATCACTGGCGATGAAGCCCACGACCACTTCAAACGGACGCTCGCCGGGAGCAAGTGGGACAAGCTTCGCGGGTGGCACGTGTTTCGCCACTCGTTCTGCAGCAACTGCGCCGCGAAGGGCATCGACCAGCGAATCATCAACGCCTGGGTCGGCCACCAAACGGAAGAAATGGTCCGGAGGTACAGGCACCTCATCCCGAATCAGCAGCAAGAAGCGATTCGGCTTGTGTTCGGGGATGAACTGACACCGACGGTTTCGGCGCCCACGGAAAGTGTCGGTTCCTGAATACGTTGGTGGGTGGGAGGCTCGCTGGGAGGCATCACGCCCCCAGCCGGAGAATTTGGCAGAGGGTATGCCACTACATCGGGAGAAGCCCCTCATTCTGGATGCGTGTCAGTTCTTCGTGAGAGATGATCCACTCCTTCGCTCGGCCGCGTCCACACTCGCGTTTGCTGGCGGAGACGCGACCGAGACGACACCACTCACGTACGGTGAATTCGGCTCGACCGAGGATCTGTGCGACCTCAGCGATGGTGTACCAGTCCTTCACGGTGCGTTGGCTGACAAGCTGTTCGAGCAACGTCTCGATACGTTCCAGACGCTGGACAAGCAATTCGGTCACGGTCAGTCTCCTCGAAACGATGGGGTTGCGGCGGCGATATCGGCCCCGGTTTGTATTGTCCTAGTCTCTGCCCCTCTTGAAACGCATCAACTCGTCGCGGCTGATCATCCATTTCTCGGTGTTTCCGGGGCCGCTCGGCCGTACTTGAGCGTGGATTATCCCGCGGCGGCAGTACTCGCGGACCGTGTAGGGCGACATGCACAGGAATTCCGCGACGGACCTGTCGTCGTACCAGTCTTGGACGGGACGCTGTTCAGGGATTTCGGGCATGTCGTCGCCTCTCATCTTGGTTATCGATGCCGATAACTCATCGGGGGCAGTGGTGGCCCTCTGCCTCGACACGTATCAACTCTTCGTGATAAATCATCCCTTTCGTGGACTTGCCCCGTCCGCAGGATCGCTTCTCAGCGTGGATTCTCCCAGGCGGCAGTACTCGCGGACCGCGTAGGGCGACATCCTCCTTGGTCAGAACAACCGACGTTCAACCTGGTTCCCATACACTGTCCAGCCGGAGTGAGGCTGTTCCTCGCGACCGTACAGTTCGAGGTACGGGCCGGGACTGACACGCTCGATTAGCTCTCGAAATGCGAAAGGCTTCCGGCTGTGAATCGAGCGCCGCGTCATTAGCCAGCTCCTGCAGCTGTGGTCGCGGAAGGGAAGGTTTCCGCGGATGCCTAGCAGCAAGAACTCGTGCGAGACTCGCCAGTAGTTGCCCATGCCGAGTTGTGGCTTGATCCACACAAGGCACGACTTGTAGTGGAAGCCCCAGGCATGGAGGACATCGAATGCTTCCCGGAGAAACGCATTGGTCGTCCACAGATGCAAGTGAGCCTGGTTGGCAGCCAAGGACCTGATTGGTTCACTACGGATTTGTTCGAGTGTCATTGTCCGGTAGTGCTTCTCTGCGGCCCCGCGGGCGGCGGTGTTGGAGTACGGCCAGGGTGGATCTGCGTAGATCGTCGGGTATCGCGCGCCTTGCCGCACCAGTTCTCCCAAATCACGAACCACCGATGGCAGCGCGGCGGGAGCGACGGGGAAGCCGCCCGAAGGCCCTTCCGTTTGGGTCGAATCAAATCTTCCCGGCTGGTCATCCATTCGGAGGTTTTCCAGTCAGCGGACTCGCTTCTGGGCGAGGATTCTCCCAATGCGGCAGTATTCGAGCGTCCGCCAGGCGTTTCAAGAGCCGGAGAATTCGGCCCATAACGTTACCTTTCATGTTGGCCGCGGATGCCGGTAACTCATGGGGTCGGGCAGCAGGCCCTCTGCTCTGATCCGCATCAACTCGTTGTGGCTGATCATCCACTCCTCGGAGTTTCCCCGTCCACAGGCTCGTTTCGTTGCGTGGACTCTGCCCTGGCGGCACCACTCGCGGACCGTGTACGGTGACTTCCCGATCAGTTTCGCGGCAGCTTTGGTGTCGTACCAGTCTTGGATCTGACACCCGTTGACAAGGATCGCGAGGGCCGCTTCGATACGTTCCATCCGTTCAAGCCAGTCTTGGAGCTGCTTGACAAGGATCGCCAGAGCGGCTTCCGTACCTCCCAGGCGTTCGAGGATTTCGTTCATGGTGTCACCTTGACTGCTGCATCATCGAAGTGTGCGGAGCCTGCGTCAGATCCGGCGGCTGCGCGAGGGCGAAGGAGCCGGGGCGTCAGTCCACGGTGGTGAGCGAAACCGTCCGTGTGGACCCCATCGGGGTTTGGACTGAGCCCCGGCTCCTTCGCCCTCCTTCGGCACGGTCGGAGCCGGCAGAATCGCTGTCGGCTGAATGATTCCGATATTCGATAAGTAGGTCACATCCGTCAGGCGGCAAATTCTTTTCCCGCCGACCAGCACATCAGACCCCTCATTGAAAGGGGAATTCCCTTGCGCAACGCACGATAGTTGGCTGGGCTTGCCGTTGGAGGCAACGTATGCGGACGAGGTCGACAGCATGCGCGCGCAAGGGGTTCGTCGTGACTTATCGCCTCCCCGCGGTGCCCCATCCCACCGCGACGAGATGGGGATCTCCGCAGGATTTCCGCGGTGGCCCGTGATGTCGAACCATTTTTGAACGCGACGCTGCTTCACAAGGTCTGCAAGTGCGGCTTCGATCCACTCTCTGGAGATTTCGTCCATGGCGGCACCTTTCATCTCGGTCGCGGATGCCGGTAACTCAAGGGGTCCGGCAGCAGGCCCTCTGCCTTGACCCGCATCAACTCTTCGTGGCTAATCATCCATTCCTCCGACTTGCCCCGTCCACAGACTCGCTTTTGGGCGTGGATTCTTCCTTGCCTGCAGTACTCGCGAACGGTGTACGGTGATTTCCCAAGGAGTTCCGCGGCGGCCGTGGTGTCGTACCAGTCTTGGACAAGACGCTGCTTGACAAGGCAGGCAAGAGCGGATTCGATACGTTCTAGGCGTTCGAGGATTTCGTCCATGGCGTCACCTTGACTGGTGCATCGTCGAAGTGTTGGGAACCCGCTGCAGGGGACACTCTGTCGCGCGAGGGCGAAGGAACCGGGGCGTCACTCCACGGTGGCGAACCGTCCGGTGTGGAACCCCATCAGGGTGGGGTTTGGAATGGGCCCCGGCTCCTTTGCCCTCGACACGGCGTGAAACTACTAGCGGTGCGAATCACGATTGTCGGCATCGTTAGAAGCTGCTTGACAAAACACGGAGGAAGAATCCCCAATGACCATGAATTTGAATACGCCACTTATTGGTGGGTTCGTGCGGGAACCAGTGTTCAAACCAGGAGTTGCATCGAATCTCGAAGTAATTCTTGGCCAGCCGCAAAGCATCGCCTAGAGGACGACGAACTCATCGAGCCAACTAACGACACCCAGCGTAGGGAGTGATTGAACGCTTTTTCGCCGGACTCGCTAGTCGAGGGAAGCAGCCCTTGGCCCGGGCGCAGGAACGGGTTCGTAGGTCAGACGCTGGTTGCTAGCGGGGCAGAACGGCACCGGGGTGAGAACGGAGAGATCGGACGCGTCTGGAGCCAAGTCGCCAACCGGTCGTCCTCGCTGATCACGGCGGCACGAATC